>JBLMXN010000107.1:0-15393 GCA_050257795.1 Bacteroidota bacterium | reverse complement strand
GCGCCGCTTTCCTCGACCGCCTGTTCGATGAGCAACAGGGTGTCGGTGGCGCGTTTGTCGAATTCGGACTCGTTCATGGAGCTCCTGCGAGGCTGGAATGCCTCCGCATGTTAACCAAGGAGGAGGCCGCTGAACAGGCTATCTGATATGATGCCGCCCGGAATATGGGAAAGCGCATTCTTGTCCTGGGAGGATACGGCGTCTTCGGCTCGCGCATCAGCCAGGCGATCGCGCGCATTCCCTCCGCCCAGTGCGTGATCGGCGGTCCCCGTCCCCAGAAGGCCGCCCCTTATCTCAACGAGAACACCACCGCGATAATGGTCAATGTCCGCGACGTCGCCGGCCTGCGCCGCGCGCTTGACGGCGTGTTCGCGGTGGTCAACGCCGCCGGGCCGTTTCAGACGCGCGATTACGCCGTGGCCGAAGCCTGCGCCGGCGCGGGCATTCACTATATCGATCTCGCCGACGCGCGCGCCTACGTTGAGGGCATCGGGCGCCTGAATCGCCGCGCGCAACAGCGCAATTGCCTGATCGTGAGCGGCACCGGCGCGACACCCACGATATCGTCGTTGCTGGTGGAGATGCTGTTGCCCGAGTTCGATCGCATCGGCGAGATTCACACCGCGGTGTCGGTCGGGAACAGGAACCCGCGCGGCGAGGCCACCGTTCGTTCCATGCTCGCCTGTGATGGCAGCGCCATCCGCCTCAAGGAGCGCGGAAGGTGGCGTTACGCCTATGGCTGGAGCGAGCCGGAGACGGTGCGCTTCCCCGCGCCGGTCGGGCGGCGACGCGTGTACCTGTGCGACGTCCCGGACCTCGACATTTTCCCGGCGCGCTACGGCGTGCAGACGGTGACGTTTCGCGCCGGTCTGGAGAAGAATCTGTTCAACTACGGTCTCGCTCTGCTGGGAAGGATGCGACGGCATCGGTGGATAAAGAACCTGCCGGGCTGGGCCCCGGGCCTGATCGCGGCGGGCAAGCTGTTCCGCAATGCCGGCGGTTACGCGAGCGGCATGCGCGTATTGGTGCGCGGCCGTCGCGACGGACAGGATGTCGAGCACACCGTGTACCTCATCGCGCGCGACGAAAACGGAACCGCCATCCCGTGCAGTCCGTCCGTGGCGCTTATCCGCCAATGGGTGGAGCACGGCGTGCCTCAGACCGGCGCGGTGCCGGGCGTCGGGCTGCTCACGTGGAGCGATATCAGGAGCGAGTTGGCGAATTACGACATCACGCTGGTCCGGGTTTGACCGTCGGCGCCACTGGATGCGGCGCGCGCGGACAAGGTAAGCTTACGCCATGGGCGCTCGCGAAAATCACTCCGTCACCGGTCGACGCCTCAGGCTGGTCCTGTTACTCGGGATCACGGCCGTCGCCACGCTGAGCGCCTGCGGCAAGAAGGGGCCGTTGTACCTCCCGGAGGAAGCCAACGCGCCCGGACCGGCGACGTCGCCGGCGGCCAACCCCGCGGCCCCTCCGCCCCCGGCGGGCGCCGAGGAAGGCGCTCATCAAAAATAACTCCGGCGTTTCCATCATGAACCCGTTTGCCTATCGCGACCGGCAGCTGTATGCCGAGGATGTGCCCCTTGCCGACATCGCGCGCCAAGTCGGCACGCCCTGTTACGTCTACTCGCGCGCCTATATCGAAGAGCGGTTTCGCGCCTTCGACGCCGCGCTCGCCGGGCGCGAGCACCTCGTGTGTTACGCGGTCAAGGCCAACTCCAACCTGGCGGTGCTGAACGTGCTGGCGCGCCGCGGCAGCGGCTTCGACATTGTCTCCGGCGGGGAGCTCGAGCGCGTGCTGGCGGCCGGCGGCGACCCGGCGAAGGTGGTGTTCTCCGGGGTCGGCAAGACGCGCGAGGAAATGCGCCTGGCGCTTGCCGCCGGCATCTACTGTTTCAACGTCGAATCCGAAGCCGAGCTGGAGGTGCTGAACGACGTGGCCGCGGAACTGGGAAAACGCGCGCCGGTGGCGCTGCGCGTCAACCCCGACGTCGACCCGGCGACACATCCGTACATCGCCACGGGACTGAAGCAGAGCAAGTTCGGCATTGATATTGAGCACGCGGAAGCGCAGTACCGGCGCGCGCAAGCGCTGCCGCATCTGCGCGTGCACGGCATCGCCTGCCACATCGGCTCGCAGCTGACCGAACTGGCGCCGGTGGTCGAGGCGCTGGAGCGCGTGATCGGGCTGGTTGAGCGACTGGCCGCGCAGGGCATCGAATTGGAACATCTCGATCTCGGCGGCGGGCTTGGCATCCGTTACAACGAGGAACAGCCGCCGGCGCCGGACGAATACGTGCGCGCCATCCTGAACCATCTGAGGCCGAAGAGCGCGCGCGTGCAACGCTTGCGCCTGGTATTCGAGCCGGGCCGCGCCATCGTCGGCAACGCCGGCGTGCTGTTGACGCGGGTGCTGTTTCTCAAGCTTGGCGCCGAACGCAATTTCGCGGTGGTGGACGCGGCCATGAACGATCTGCTGCGCCCGGCGCTGTACGACGCCTGGCACGACATCGCCCCGGTGAAGGTGGACGAGCCGCGCGAACGGCGCGTCTACGACGTCGTCGGCCCGGTGTGCGAGAGCGGAGATTTCCTCGGGCTCGCGCGCGAACTCGGCATCGACGCCGGCGACCTGCTCGCGGTGGTTTCCGCCGGAGCTTACGGCGCCGTGATGAGTTCCAACTACAACACCCGTCCGCGGGTACCGGAGGTAATGGTGGACGGAAATCGCTATCACGTCGTGCGCCGGCGCGAGACCGTCGCCGACTTGATGGCCCCCGAGACCGTTCTGCCGGACGGTCGGTGAGGGCTGAGGCGTGAGGAGTTAGAGGGTTATACTCCTTGCTCCTCACTCCTGGCTCCCCGCCTATGCAAAGGATTCCCGAACCTGAGCTGATGGAAGACATGGCGCAGGCGCGCGCCTATGCCGAGGCCGATTTTTCCGAGCCGCACCAGGCGTTCGTCGAACGCTTTCGCGAATGTTTTCCCGGGCACCAGCCGCGGCGCGTGCTCGATCTCGGATGCGGCGCCGCCGACATCACGATCCGTTTCGCGCGCGCCTATCCCGAATCCAGGCTGACCGGTGTCGACGGCGCCGCGGCGATGCTGCGGCTCGCGCGCGAAGCCGTGACGCGCGCGGGACTGACGCCGAGAATCAGGCTGGTCGAGACGCGCCTGCCTGAAAGCGCATTGCCGGAACGTGCTTTCGATACCGTCATCTGCAACAGCCTGCTGCATCATCTGGCCGATCCGCAGACGCTATGGAACGCCTGCGCGGAGTACGCCGCGCCGGCCGCGGCGGTGTGGGCGATGGATCTGCGCCGGCCCGATTCGCGCGAACAAGCCGAACGATTGGTGCGCGAGCATGCGGGCGCCGAGCCGGAAATCCTGCAACGTGATTTTTTCAGCTCGCTGCTCGCGGCCTATCGTCCGGAGGAAATCGCCGCGCAACTGGCGCGCGCCGGCCTCGCGCGGTTCAAAGTGGATGCCGTCGGCGATCGCCACGTGATCGTTTACGGGTTTCTCTAGGAGTCGCCGTCCATGGAAACTTTCCAGAACCCGACGGAAGAACAGATCGAGGATCTGCTCAAACGCGTGCGCAGCATCGCCGTGGTTGGTCTGTCCCCGCGTCCGAACCGGCCGAGCCATCAGGTCGCCTCGCAGATGCAGCGTTTCGGCTATCGCATTATTCCCGTGCGCCCGGCGGTGGATTCGGTGCTGGGCGAGAAGGCTTACGCGTCGCTCGAGAAATTGCCGGAGAGAGTCGATCTCGTGGACGTTTTCCGGGCCCCGGAGCACGTGGATGCCATCGTGGACCATTGCATCCGGCTTGGCCTTCCCGCTGTCTGGCTGCAGGACGGCGTGGTGAACGTGCCGGCGGCACGGCGCGCCCGCGACGCCGGGATGTTCGTGGTGATGGACCGCTGTGTCTACCGGGACTATTTACGGTTTTTCGGTCCGGTGCCGCATCCCTGAACGCGTCCGGCGCTGCGGTTTATTTGGTGCGCGGCAAACGGTAAGCTTGGGCGATGCAAGTCCCCTTCACCAAGATGCACGGCGCCGGCAACGACTTCGTGGTCTTCGACGGCATCTCCCGCCCGGTTCATCTGAGCCCGGAAAAAATCCGCCGCCTGGCGGATCGCCATTTCGGCGTTGGTTGCGACCAGGTGCTGGTGGTGGAGCATCCCGCGGCCGGCGGCGCTGATTTCCGCTACCGCATTTTCAACGCCGACGGCGCCGAGGTCGAGCAATGCGGGAATGGCGCACGCTGTTTCGTGCGCTTCGTCCGCGACAAGCGGCTCACGGCCAAGGATGAAATCGCGGTGGAGACGCTCGGCGGCATGATTTACCCGCGTCTCGAGCCGGACGGCAGCGTCACCGTCAACATGGGCGTGCCGCGGTTCGAGCCGGCCGAGGTGCCGTTCGCGGCGCCGGCGCGTCAGCCGGTCTATGATTTGGAGGTGGACGGCAAAATCGTGAACGTGAGCGTCCTGTCCATGGGCAACCCGCACGCGGTGCAGCTGGTGCCGGAAGTGGACGAGGCGCCGGTGAACACGCAGGGGCCGTTGATCGAGCGGCATGCGCGTTTCCCGCGGCGCGTGAACGCCGGTTACATGCAGATCGTCGACCGGCGGCACATCCGCCTGCGGGTGTACGAGCGCGGCGCCGGCGAGACGCTCGCCTGCGGCAGCGGTGCCTGCGCCGCGGTGGTGGCCGGTCGCCAAAGGGGCCTGCTGGATGATAAGGTAGACGTCAAGCTGCTCGGCGGCACGCTGCGCGTGTCCTGGGCCGGGCCAGGGGAGCCGGTGTGGATGTCAGGCCCGGCGGTCACGGTTTTTGAAGGCACTATCGATCTGGACCAACTATGACGCAGAAATTACCCACGGACGAATTGCAGTCGGAGCTTTCCTGGGAGGAGGCTGTCTCGCGCTACCTCGAGGATCATCCCGATTATTTTCCGCGGCACCCGGAAATCCTGGCGCGACTGACCCTGCCGCATGAAACCGGCGGCAAGGCGGTTTCGCTGATCGAGCGCCAGGTGCAGGTGCTGCGCGAGCAAAGCCAGACTCTGCAGCGGCAGCTGCGCGAGCTGGTGCAAAACGCCCGCGACAACGACATCCTCGGCGGCCGGCTGCACCGCTTCGCCACCGCCATGATTGGATGCCACTCGCTCGACGAGGTCATCGACACGACCTACGACCTGCTGCGCCAGGAATTCAAGCTCGACGCTGTGGTGATCCTGCTGCAGGGCCGCGCCGCCGGTGGCCGTCCGGAACTGGTGCCGGAAGACGACAAGCGCTTGAACGCCCTGATGCGGCAATTCGGCTCCGGCAAGCCGATTTGCGGCGGCCAGCTGGATGAAAGCCTCATGAGCTATCTCTTCGGCGGCCGCGCCGCGGAAATCAAATCGTGCGCGTTGATTCCGCTCGGCGAGAAGAATCCCGCCGGTGTCCTTGGTCTCGGCACCCACGACGCCCATCGTTTTCATCTCGGGATGGGAACTGTTTATCTCACGCGGCTGGGCGAACTGTTGACGCACAGCCTCGCGCGTCATCGCGGGTAACCACCGTCGCGCGGGCCCGGATGCAAGAGCGCGCGCACCAACTCCTTGAAAAATTCCTGCGCCATCTCGGCGATGAACGCCGGCTGTCGCCGCTGACCCTGCTCCATTATGGCCGCGATCTCACGCAGTGCGCGGCGTACTGCGACGGCGCCGGCGTCGCCGACTGGGAAAATCTCGCGACCGCGGAGGTGCGCGGCTGGGTGGCCGCCATGCACCGCCGCGGCCTGTCCGGCAAGAGCATCCAGCGCGCGCTCTCGGCGCTGCGCAGTTTCTATCGTTATCTTCTGCGCGAGCAGGCGGTCGCGCTTAATCCCGCGAGCGGCGTGACCGCGCCGAAGTCGGCGCGCCGGCTGCCCAAGACGCTCACCACGGATCAGGCGGCGCGGCTGGTGAACTTCAACGCGCGCGACCCGCTGGCGTGGCGCGACCGCGCGCTGCTGGAGCTGCTGTACTCGTCCGGTTTGCGCCTGTCCGAGGTCGTGAACCTCGATCTGGCCGAGCTGGATCTGGCCGGCGGGCTGGTGCGCGTCACCGGCAAGGGCCGCAAGGTGCGCGACGTTCCGGTGGGCGCGAAGGCGCGCGAGGCGCTGCAAGAGTGGATTGCGATGCGTGGCCAATTCGCCGCTCCGGAAGAATCCGCGGTGTTCATTGCGCGCAACGGCCGGCGTCTGGGGCCGCGCGCGCTGCAGGCGCGCGTGCGCCACTGGGCGGCGCGGCAGGGGATGGAAGTCCCGGTGCACCCGCACATGCTGCGGCATTCCTTCGCCAGCCACGTGCTGGAATCGAGCGGCGACCTGCGCGCGGTGCAGGAGATGCTTGGGCATGCCAATATTTCCACCACGCAGATCTACACGCATCTGGATTTCCAGCACCTGGCGAACGTCTACGACAAGGCGCATCCGCGCGCGCGCAGGAAGAACACGTCATGAACGGCGCGCGTTATTACAGCATGCGCCGCCTCTCGCCGTATCAGGGCACGGTGCAGGTGGTCGAGACGCCGGGGTTCCGGGCAATCACTTCCGACGGGCTGACCTGGCGCGTCCAGTACCTGCACCGACGTTCGCGGTTTGCGCCCAACATGGTGTGGCGGCGCGACGGCAGCGGCAACCTGACCGAGACCGAGGAAACCCGCGAATTCATCGAGGCGATGAAGGCGCATCCGGCATTTCCGTTTCCGGCGGCGGACAATCTCGAACTGTGGCTGCTGGACGCCAAGGACCACAAGCCGCTGGCGATCCTGGCGAGCACCTTCGGCCACGTCACGCCGCCGCGGACGATGGATACCGTCTGGCACGCGGCGCTCGTCGGGGACAACAGTTTCATAGCGTCCAGCCTGTCCGCCGGGGGCGCGGCCGGCGCGTCTCCTGTCCCGCATCGCGACGTTCTCGACCGATGCGTGCAGAAGGCGGCCGGCGCGCTCGACCGGGCGCAATGGTTCCGGCGCGAGGACGATGGTGGCGGCACCGGCCTGCACGGCTGCCGCGTCGATTCCGCGCAGGTCGGAAGAAAACTCGAACGGGCGGCCTTCCCCGAATTACTGTTGCGCGAGGACTGGGAAGACGAACGCGAACGGAATCTTGTGCGTGATTATCACGACTGGCAGGCGCCCCATCTGCTCACTCATCGCCAGCTCACGCACGCCACGCGCGACCGACTCGAGCGCGCCGCCTGTCGCCAGACGGAAAAGCTCTACAAGGTCCGGCATTTCCTGCCGGAGATCGTCAATCCCGACCTGCTGAAGGTGGCCTTCGTCGAGGCCGTGATCCGCCGTTCGAATCGGCCCTGATCCCGCACCGGCCGCGCGGGTTTTTGCGTCCTTCGGCACCACAGTTAGCACCTTGCGTCCTTAGCTCCGTAAACGGTGCTTCCCTGCATTACTTCTCCTGCGCTGTGCTTTCCCGTTCGCGGGCGGAATGTCATAAAATGAGGCCAGCGTGTCCGGACGGAGAACGGTGGCATGCCGGCTGAATCAACCCGTGACAGAATTCTCGAGGCGGCGATGTCGCTCGCCGAGCAGCGGTCGTGGGAACGCGTGCGGCTGCACGATGTCGCGACCGGGCTGAAGCTGAGCCTGAACGACGTGCGCGCGCATTTCCGCGAGAAAGAAGACCTTGTCGACGCCTGGTTCGATCGCGCCGATGCCGCCATGCTCGACGCCGCCGCGCAGTCCGGGCTGTCGGCGCTCCCGTCGCGTGAGCGCTTGCACCGGCTGATGATGGCCTGGCTCGCGGCTCTGCAGCCGCACCGGCGCGTGACGCGGCAGATGATCGGCGCCAAGCTCGAGCCCGGCCACGTCCATTACCAGTACGCGGGGGTGTTGCGCGTGAGCCGCACAGTGCAATGGTGGCGCGAGGCGGCGCAACGCGACGCGGTGTTGCCGTGGCGCGCACTCGAAGAGACGGCGCTTACGGCGATTTATCTGGCGGCGTTTTTCTGCTGGATGCGCGACGATTCGCAAAATGCCGTGCGTACGTCGTTGTTTCTGGACAAGCTGCTGGCGCGTGCGGAGCGCCTGGCGCGATGGGTCCCGGGCTGTCCCCGGCCGCGCGCGGCGAACAACTTCGCGCCGCCGCCGCGGTAAGACTCGATTTTTATCTCGGAGGTTGCATGGCGGGTACGTTCAAGAATATTCCGATTCAGACCGGGAGTGACGTAAGCGACGCGGAGTTGCACGGTTGCGCCGAGGCCGAGCCCTACGCCCTGCGCGTCATCGGCGACAGCATGGCGCCCGAATTTCTCGACGGTCACATTATCATCGTCGACCCGGCCATGCCGCCGCAGCACGGCGCCTATGTCGTCATCGATTATCAGGGAGAGACCACCTTCCGCCAGCTCGTTGTTGAAGACGGCAGGAAATTCATCAAGGCGCTCAACGACGCCTATCCGGCGGTCGAACTGGTGGGGCAGTACTCGGTGCGCGGCGTCGTGGTGCAGCGCGCCGGCCGGCGACGCAAGGAGCACAAGCATTACTATTGATCGGGGTCCCGGTCAGTCGGAGTACAGGTGCGCCCGCGACCACGGCAGGTTGTTGTTGCCGCCGCGCGTGAACACGACCTGGAACAGTTGCAGCGAGCCCGTGGTGAAGGCCGCGATCGATCCCGCCAGGTAAAGCCGCCAGGCGCGCACGAAGGCGCGATCGTACATCTCCTCGATCTTCCCCTCGTTCTCGTCGAAGCGGGCCAGCCAGCGTTGGAGCGTACGGGCGTAGTGCAGGCGCAGGTTCTCCACGTCCAGCACCGAAAACTCGTGCGGCTCGAAAATGTCCATCATCTCGCGCAACGTCGGGGGGTAGGCGCCGGGGAAGATGCGTTTTTCGATCCAGGCGTTCATGAGCTCGGGCTTGTTGCGGCCGATGGAATGGATCAGCCCGCGGCCATTCGGCGTCAGGCAGCGGTGGATCACGTCGCCCAGCACGGCGTAATGGTCGCGGCCGACATGCTCCAGCATGCCGACGGAAACGAAGACGTCGAACTCGCCGCTGATGTTGCGGTAGTCATCCTCGACGTACTTCACCTTGTCTTGCAGTCCCTGGGCCCGTGCCTGTTCGCGCGCGTAGAGGATCTGCTGATGTGAAATGTTGTACGAGCTCACCGTGACGCCGTAATGCCGGGCCATGTGCCGCGCCAGGCCGCCCCAGCCGCAGCCGGCCTCGACCACGCGGTCGCCGGGTTTCAGCTGGAGCTTGCGGCACACGTGGTCCATTTTGGCGCGCTGCGCCTGCTCGATCGTCATCTCCGGCGCGGGGAAGTAGGCGCAGGTGTATTGCATCGCCTCGCGGTCGAGCCACAGCTCGTAGAACTCGTTGCCGATATCGTAGTGGTGATGGATGTTCTCGCGCGAACCGGCCAGATGGTTCTGGCGCGGGCGATTCAGCAGGTGGGTCTGGACCTTCTTGAGCTTGTGGAACTTGGTCGCCGACGCCGAAGCGCGATAGGCGGATTCGAGAAAGCGGACCAGGTCGCCGTCGACGTCGATGCGGCCGACGCTGTAAAGGTCGCCGAAGTGCAGCGCCGGATTCAGCAGCAGCTGCTGCAAGGCCTCGTTATCGTGGATATGCACACGCGCGATGCGCGAGGCAGCCGAGGAGCTGATTTCTTCCCCGTTCCACAGCACGAAGGTGAACGGCGGGTCGCCGAGCAGACCGAGCAACTTGCGCGCCAGCCAGCGATGCAGGGCGGACACGCGTGGGGGCGTTTCGGCCACGTCGTCGCCATAGCCTCCGTTCGCCAGCACCGGGATATTGAGCGGGACAGTCTTGTTTTTCTGTGCGTCCTTTTCCATCGCCTCATCGCTATCGAGTCGGACCGGGTTATCCTACCGCGCGGGAATGATCCGTTACAAATGGTCGCTGGATTCCGGCGGGCGGCGCAATCTCCGTGATGCGTGCAATGCCTTAATCGCGCGGATTCTGCGGGCCTGCTCCCGGCGGGGAGCCAAGGAATAGGAGCGAACGCACGTGCAATGGTTCCCGGGACAGCGCGGCCGGGGGGAGTTCCGCAGAGGCGTATTCCCGCCGGAAGCGAACCGTGTAGAATGCTGCCAGCATGGATCGCCGGACGTTTTTACCGCACAGTCTGCGTCGTTTACTTCTCTCCATACTCGCGCTATGGTCTTTCGGCGCCAGCGCCGATCCTCAGGAATACGTGCGTGGTTACACCGATGCGCTGCTCGACGACCGTTTCCCCGAACTGGGTCTGTACGTCGTGCGCACGACGGCCGATGGCGGCGTGACGCTGGCCTCGCGCACATGCCTCGGGCCGTCCCAGAAACGCGACGTCGAATACCTGTTGTCCAAGACCGCGCGGGTAAAAACGGTGGTCTGGGACCGCTCGGTGGATTGCTCGGGTGAAGCGCCGGCGCCGGCTGTGGAAACGCCCGTGGAGATCCACGCGTTGCCGGAGAAGGAGCTGTTCGCGCCGCTGTTGGCCGACCCGCGCCAGCCGCGGTCCTCCATGAGTTATCAGCGTTACCAGACGCCGTCGACGGAATTCGCCGCCGCCAGCGTCGCGGTCGGCCAATATTTCGGTCTGGCGTCGGGATTTTTCGGCAAGTCCGGCAGTTCGCAGATCGGCATCCAGGCGGCGGTGTTCGCCCTGTTCAACCTCGACGCGCCGTCAAACGATCTCGTGAACGCGGATTACTGGATCGGTTTTCCACTGAGCTACCGCAAGGGTCCGCGGTCGTATTTGATACGGCTTTATCATCAGAGTTCGCACCTGGGGGACGAGTTCATCCTGGGTAATCCGGGTGTGAACCGCGTGAACCTGAGTTATGAAGATCTGGAAGCACTCGCGTCCTATGAATGGGAGAAATGGCGGGTGTACGGCGGCGGCGGATACATGTTGCACACCGACCCTGATCTCAAGCGCAAGCACGTGCACGGCGGCGTCGAGTTCGTGCAGCCGCGCGCCGCCGGCGAGCTCAGTTTCGTGGCCGCCGCCGACGTGCGCGCCTCCGAGGAACTCGATTGGCGCGGCAGCCGTTCGTATCAGCTGGGGTTTGAACTCCGCAGCAAGAGCCCGCGGCGGGTGCGGCTGATGCTGGAGCATTTTCGCGGCCATTCGCCCAACGGGCAGTTTTATCGCGAACCCCTGCGCTACACCGGTCTCGGACTTTATTTCGGGTTCTGAGACGGCTCATCTCCTGACCAAACCGCGTGATTTCCCATGCAAAAAACGATTGGCGTCAGGCGTTTGGCATACTATTCTTAAGTTTACTTGGAAATCACAGGCAGGTGGTCCATGAGTCTAAAAATGAATCTCGATAAAAAATCCGTGATACAGATCGTTATTCTGGTGGTGCTGCTGGCGGGAGGCGCCGGCGCTTACCTGATGCAGCAGGGTGGCGGCTTGGACCTGAGTTTTATTACTAATCTCCTGGAGAGCAAACCCACCGTGACGCGGGCGCCGACGGCCCATGCGCCGACGGTCCGGAAACCGGGCGCGACCGCGCCCGTCGCCGCGAACAAACCCAAACCGGATCTTCCCGTGATTCCCGCCACGCCGGCCAAGGGCCAGATCCACGGCCTGCCCTTCGTCGTCGAGACCAGCACGATCGAGAACGGCGTGCTCACGCTGCGTCTGGGCAAGGATGTCACCGCCGACCTGGAAGCGCGCGTGGTGCTGCCCGGTACGCCGTGGGAAACGCCGGCAGGCAAGAACTTCAAGGTGCCGGGTGCGCCCGGTGCCGCGGCCCCGCAAATCGTGCTCGCCTGGAAAGAGCCCGGGCAGGCGGCGCCGGCAGAGCAGACGTTCACGGACAAATACACACTGGCGCTCGAGTTCGGCCAGGAAAAGAACGGCAAGCTTCCGGGCAAGATTTCCCTGAGCCTGCCCGACGAGGTGAAGAGCAACGTGGCGGGAACGTTCGATGCGGACATCAGGGGATTCCGTCTCGTGAACGGCAAGCCGGATTTGGGCGCCGATTCGGTCGACACGCTCGAGTACCTGGCGTTGCATGAGCTGTTGAAGGACGATCCCGGCAAGGCGCTCGAGGTAGTCGGGTTTCGCGACGGGCGTTATTCCCAGCCCGAATCCGCTGGCAAGAACATGACCGGATACATCGAGGCCGAATATCGCATCGGCCCGAACCCGTCGGTCATCCAGCGCTTCCAGTTCGAAAAACAGGCGGGCGAATGGAAGGTGGCGCACACGCTCGGCGCGGGTCAGCTCGATCAGGCGCATCCCCTGCAGGTTCCGTCCGCCAAGGATTCACCGGACAGGTTTCTGATCTATCTCGCCGCCAAGCGGCTCGAAGCCGATGTTCACAAGAAATCTCCCAAGAAGGAAATCTACGAACCGGCGTTCGCCGCGCATCACAGTGACAAGTTCAAGATCGGCGTATGCGAGGCGAGTTACAAGCTCAATCCGTCCGGGGAACCGCAGAAGACGGCTTACCTGTTTCGGCGCGGTGCCGGCGGTTGGGTGCTCGAACGACCGCTGGGCAAGACGGAAAAAGTCGATTTCGACACCGGCCGCCTCGCCAGGCGCTGATTGTTCACGGCGCCTGCTCGCGTCGTCCGCGGCGGCACGCAAACACAAACCCCGCCATCAAGGCGGGGTTTGTGTTTCGGCCGTCGTCTGTCGCAAAAATCCGTTTGACGTCAGGCGAGGGGCTTCACTACCGTGGCTTGCATGCCTTTCGGTCCTTTCTGACTTTCAAACTCCACTTGCTGACCTTCGGCGAGTTTCTTGTAGCCGGTGGCCTGAATGACGGAGTAATGAACGAACACATCGGCGCTGCCGTCCTGCGGGGCGATAAAGCCGAAACCCTTGGCCTCATTGAACCACTTTACTGTACCTAGACGCATTACTGATGACCTCACTTATTGTTGGTGGTGGAACGTGCTGTGCTGATGGAGATTTCGCCAGCACGAACCGCGGGTACCAGCAAAAGCCAACATGACAACAGACGGCAGCACATGACTGCGGTTTTGAGTATAACGAAATTCGTATTGGTGTACAGCCAAGTTGATCGCCGATGATGTGGCACGTGTGTTTGATCACACACTCCGGCATGAAACTTGCCTCTCGCGCCGGCATACTGCCGGCGAAAGTGTAAATTTTTCTGACATGGAGGATAGAACGTGCAGCTTCCCTGGTATGTCGCCGGTCTTGGCGCCGCATTGGCATGGGGTATCCACTATCCCCTGGTGGATCACGCGCTGAAGAAGGTGTCGCTGATTTCCGTGCTGTTGCTGACGGCGCTGCCGATAATCGTTGTGGCCTTGTTTTCCTGGCGGACCATTGCCGCCGATTATGGCGTCTGGCGCGCCATGGACCCGGGCACCCGGGGCCAGATCCTGGCCCCGGCGCTGACCAGTCTGGCGGGTTCGGTCTTGCTGTTCCTGTCCATCTCCGGCAAGAACGCCACGCTCGCCAGCCTCATCGAGATATCGTATCCGGTCTTCGTGGCGCTGTTCGCATTCGCCCTGTTCCGGGAGGTGCATCTCAATGCCAGCGTGCTCGTTGGCGGTGCGCTGGTGTTCACCGGGGTCGCCGTCATCATCATGAACAATCCCTGAGGCGCGGCGGACCACAATTTTGCCGGGAGAAAAATCTGGCGCGGACCAGGGAAGGTCCGCGTCAAAAAACGGGCGCCGGAGCGCCCGCGTCGAGGATAACGGCAGTGACAGCGGCTACAGGTTGTAGCCGGTCTCGTTGTGCAGCACGGTGTCGAGTCCCTCGGTTTCCTGCTCGGTTGTCACGCGCAAGCCGACGACCGCGTCGATCGCCTTGAGCAGCACGAATGACACGATCCCGGACCAGATGCCGGTGACGACCACGCCGGTGATCTGGGTCATGACCTGTCTGCCGATCGTGACACCGTCGGCGAAACCGACGCCACCGAGCGCCGTGGCCGCGAACACGCCGGTGAGGGTCGTGCCGATGATGCCGCCGACGCCGTGCACTGGAAATACGTCGAGCGAATCGTCCACGTGCAGCTTGCGCTTCATGTAGTTGGTCGCGAAAAAGCACGCGAGTCCCGCGGTCACGCCGATAGCGAGCGCGCCGAGCGGCCCGACGAAACCGGAGGCCGGGGTGATGGTGCCGAGCCCCGCCACCATGCCGGTGACGATGCCCAGCACCGAGGGTTTGCCGAAGCGTACCCATTCGCAGAACATCCAGGTGAGCGAGCCGGCGGCGGCGCCGATGTGGGTGACCATCATGGTCATGCCGGCAGTGCCGTTGGCGGCGAGCGCGCTGCCGGCGTTGAAACCGAACCAGCCGACCCACAGCATGCAGGCGCCGATCACCGTCATCGTGAGATTGTGCGGCGGCATCGCCGTTTCCGGAAAGCCCTTGCGCCGGCCGAGCATGAGCGCCGCCACCAGCGCCGCCACGCCGGCGTTGACGTGCACCACCGTGCCGCCGGCGAAGTCCATCACGCCGAGCTTTTGCAGCCAGCCGCCGCCCCACACCCAATGGCACACGGGAACATAAACGAACACCAGCCAGAACAGGCTGAACAGCATCATGGCCGAGAACTTCATGCGTTCGGCGAAGCCGCCGACCACCAGCGCCGGGGTGATGATCGCGAACGTCATCTGGAACATGGCGAACACCGTTTCGGGGATGTCGCCCTTGAGCGTGTCCACGCCGATGCCGGTCAGCAGCGCCCTGGACAGGCCGCCGAGCCAGGCGTTGTTCGCGCCACCGTCGCCGAAGGCGAGGCTGTAGGCGAACAGCACCCAGACGATGGAAACCATGCACGTGATGGCGAAGCATTGCATGAGCACGGACAGGACATTCTTGGTTCGCACCAGGCCGCCATAGAACAGGGCGAGACCCGGAATGGTCATGAACAACACGAGGATCGACGCGATCATCATCCAGGCGGTGTTCGCCGGGTTGAGCGCCGGCGTCTCGGCGGCCGACGCCAGCGCGGGTGCCATCAGCAGCAGCACGGCCGGCAGCACCGTGGTCTTTGGGACAGTCATGGTATTCTCCTAGGTGTGTGATCGTTGTTGATTACAGCGCTCCCGGCCCGGTTTCGCCGGTGCGGATGCGGACAACCTGTTCCAGATCGCAGATGAATATTTTACCGTCCCCGATCTTTCCAGTCCTGGCCGATTGGGTGATCGCTTCAATGACACGTTCGATCATGTCGCTGTCGACGGCGACTTCGATCTTGGTCTTGGGCAGGAAGTCCACGACGTACTCCGCGCCGCGGTAGAGTTCCGTGTGCCCCTTCTGGCGCCCGAACCCCTTGACCTCGGTGACGGTCATCCCCTGCACCCCCATGCCTGACAAGGCGTGGCGCACATCGTCGAGCTTCGAGGGTTTGATGATGGCGATGAGGAACTTCATGTGACCTCCCTTCCTGAAGCG
>JBLMXN010000106.1:0-32741 GCA_050257795.1 Bacteroidota bacterium | reverse complement strand
CCATGAGGCAGAATATCAGCGCCAGGAAGTTGAGCCGCGCCGTATTGCGGGCCGCGTCATCCTTGCCCACGAAGGCCTCGGCGTGTGGCCGCGGTGGCGCCGCGCGCGCGGCGAGTCCCTTGTCCTTGGTCCATTGCGCCTTGGCCGCTTCCGGCGTGAAGTCCGCGAGCGACTTCTCGGCCGCGGCAACCTGATCCGCCGGGGCGCCCGCGCTCTGCAGGCCGGCGAGCTTCTTCTCGAGCGCGCTCCTATCCGCCGCATAGGCCGCCGTCGGATCCTTCAGCTTCGCCTCCGCGTCCGCGGCCTTGGCCTTGAGGATGTTCCGGACCTCGATTTCCTTCGGATCGCTGGTGATCTCCTTCTCACGCTCCGTGACCTTCTGCAGCGCGTAGCCATAGGAAAGTTGCGGGATCGGGAAGTGTGTGACCTGCACGGACAGCCATACCACCGGGATCATATAGGCAAAGATCAGGATGACGTACTGCGCTACCTGGGTCCAGGTGACCGCGCGCATGCCGCCCAGGAACGAGCACACCAGGATGCCGGCGAGACCGACGAACACGCCGATCTCGAGCGGGATGCCGGTGAACCGGGCGGTGATGATGCCGACGCCATAGATCTGCGCCACCACGTAGGTGAACGAGCACAGGATCGCCGCGAACACGCCGATTATGCGCGCGGTGTGACCGCCGTAGCGCTCGCCGAGGAAGTCCGGGATGGTGAACTGCCCGAACTTGCGCAGGTACGGCGCCAGGAACAGCGCCACCAGCACGTAGCCGCCGGTCCAGCCCATGATGAAGGCGAGCCCGTCGTAACCCTGGATGTAGAGGCCGCCGGCCATGCCGATGAAGGAGGCCGCCGACATCCAGTCGGCGCCGGTGGCCATGCCGTTGAAGAACGCCGGCACCCTCCGGCCCGCCACGTAGTATTCGGCCACGTCGGCGGTGCGCGAGATGATGCCGATGATGGCGTACAGGCCGATGGTGGCGAACAGGAAGCAGTAGCCGATCCAGCGGTTCGGCAGGCCCAGCTGCTCGGCGATCGCCAGCACGATGATGAAGGCGATGAAGCCGCCAGTGTAAATGCTGTAATACTTCTTCAGCGCCTGGGTGAACTGAACTTGGGTTTGGGTCGCCATGTTATTCCTCCTCCGCCACGCCGTATTTCTTGTCCATCTTGTTCATGCGGCTGGCGTAATAAAAAATGATGACGACATAGATGATCAGCGCGCCCTGCGCCCCCATGTAAAAACCGAGCGGGAAACCGAAGATGACGATCTCGTTCAGGTCGCGCGCGAAAAAACCCACCACGTAGGTCACGACGAACCAGATCGCAAGCAATATCGCCGTCAATCGTATGTTTTTCTGCCAGTACTCCCGGTGTCGTTCTGTCAGTTGCATGTGATCCTCCTGTTGTTTACCGGACTTCGATGTTTACCCCAATTGTGATGGCGGGGCATTGCATCGCCCCGACATCATGCCCCACCTGCCCCGCCTCCGGAGACAAGTCTTGCCTGTTGCTCGCACAACGCATACAACGCACCCGCCGTGGCCAGATCCCGCGCCCGGGCGCGTGCCAGCAGAATCAGAAAAAGTTCGGCGCTGACGAAAGCGTCGTCCACGGCACGATGGCGCGCGCCAGCGCGCAAATCGAAATAAGCCAGCCACTCGTCGAGGCCCGCGCGCGCCAGGCGCGCCTCGGGCACTAGCGCCGGCGCGAGCTGCGCCAGGTCGAGCCACGGATTGAGCAGCCGCACGCCCAGCGTTTCGCGCGCCGCCCGATCGAGCATGCTGCGGTCGAAACGCGCGTGAAACGCCACCAGCGGCGCTTTGCCCGCGAACTCGAGAAACCCCATCAAGGCTTCCTCCGGCGCCTGGCCCGCCGACTGCGCCTGCGGACCGATCCCGTGAATCAGGATGTTCTCGCGCTCGCCGGCTTCGTCGCGGCGCACGATGGTTTCGTAATTTTCACCGGCGTGCAGGCGCCGTGCCTGCACCGCGCAGGCGCCGATGGAGAGCAGCCGGTCCTTGCGC
The DNA here is from genome assembly GCA_050257795.1 of Bacteroidota bacterium. GTDB lineage: Bacteria > Pseudomonadota > Gammaproteobacteria > Acidiferrobacterales > Sulfurifustaceae > Sulfuricaulis. The sequence continues at coordinate 30,708 of JBLMXN010000106.1, read as the reverse complement.
ACGTCGAGCCCCGAGGTCTCGACATCCACCACGATGAACCGCGCCTGCGCCAATGGAATTTTTTCGCTGACGGCAGGCTGTTCGCGCCAGGCGTCGATGCGGCCCGCCAGCGCCGGTGAGAGCTCCACGTGTGGACGGAACAGGCGCGCGAGCCAGCTCATAGCTGATAATCCAGCGCCAGGCGCGACTGGAGTTTGCGCGCCTGGCGGAAGGCTTCCTTCAGGATGCGCCGGTCGAGTTCGTTCAGGCGATCGGGGTCGATGTGGTTGGCGAGCGCGAGCCCCTGGCTCACCTGGCTTTGGTGCGTGCGCATGCGCAGCAGCTGGATGAAGGCGTAGGCGTCGCACCAGGCCCCGGCCTCGTGTTCATGCACCAGCCCGCGCCTGGCGGCGGCGCGGAAACGCGCCAGGGTACTGGTTTCGGGAAGGCGGTGCGCCAGCGCCAGCAGGCGCGCCCCGTCCACGAAGGGCATGGCGCCGTTCATCTTGAGGTCGATCGTGTGCGGATACTCACCGCCGGTGGCGACCACGAAATCCCGCACCAGCCCGAGCGGCGGCCGGTTGCGCAGCGCGTTTTCGGCCATCTGCCGCAGGAAAGTGCTGTTCACCGCCACCTGCTCCAGCACCGAGCGCTGCAGCGCCTCGACCGGTTCGCGTTCGCCGTCAATCACGCGGAAATCGAAAAAGATGCTGGCCTTGAGCAGATGTTCCGGCGACCCGTGCTCGATCCACTGGCGGAAACGGTCCTTCCATTCCTCCAGGCTCAGGCAGCATTCCGGATTGCCGGCCATGATGTTGCCGCGGCACAGCGGGTAGCCGCATTCGGCCAGCGCCTCGTTGATGCGCCGCGCTACCGGCAGCAATTCCTGGCGCACCGATTCCGCGCTCCGGTCCGGTGGCGGAACGAACAGGATGCCGTTGTCCTGATCGGACTTGAGCGTCTGCTCCTGACGGCCTTCGCTGCCGAACGCGAGCCAGGTGAACGCTACCGAGGGGGCGCCGGTTTCCGCGAGACACAGCGCGATGACGCGGCGCGTGACGTGGTCGTTGAGCAGCGTCACGATCTGCATGAGTTGCGCCACCGAGGCGCCCTGCACCAACATCTGGTCGATGAAACGCTGGATGTCCTGCGCCAGGCGCGCGAGGGTGGCGATATCCGGCGCGCTGATGATGGCGCGGCTCAGATGCACCAGCCCGATGCGCTGCAGCGAGAACAGATCACGCTCGGACACCACGCCGATCAGCCGGTCGTTCTCGACCACGCAGACGTGGCCGACGCCCATGCGCGCCATCAGCAGCGCCGCCTCGTGCGCCGGCGCCTGCGGTGGCAACGACAGCGGCCGGCGCGTCATGACCTCTTCGATGGGCGCATCCAGACCGGTGTCCGCGGTCACGACGCGTGCCAGCAGATCGTGCAGGGTAAACACCCCGAGCGGCCTGGCGTTGGCATCGGTGATGACGATCGAACCGACGCGCTCGGCATTCATCCGCTTCAAGGCTTCGCGAATCGGCAGTTCCGGAAAACAAGCGACGGGCGTGCGACGGATGAGGCTCGACAGCGGCGCGCTCAGCGACGCCTCGCCGGCGGAGACCCGCGTGGCCACGCTTGCCTGCACGCTCTCGAGAGCCTGATCCAGGAGATTGGCCAGGCGCCGGGTACAGAAATCGCGGAACACCGGGCTCAGCGACAGGAGCCGCTCGAAATCCTCGCGTCCGAGTTCGAAACAGAACGTATCCTGCACCGCCCGATGCACCGTGCGCACCGGACGTTGCGCCAGCAGCGCGCCGATGGGAAAACATTCGCCCGCGACCAGCTCCCAGGCGCCGTCTTCTGACGGATAGGACATCCTAATGTCGCGAGCGGAGGGATCCGCAGGAGCGACCGCCGGTCCCTGGTCGTCGCGCGTCTCCCCGCGCACGCGTCCCTGCTTGATGATGTAGAAACGGTCGGCCGCGCCGCGCGTGGGGTCGGCGATGATTTCGTCGTGGCCGTAGAAACCGAGCTTGAGGTGCTGCGCGAGAAATTCGAGGTGGGGCGGCGCCATGCGATCGAACGGCGCGTGGCGGAGTAAAAATTCAACAACCGGTCCAAGCGCATTGCGTGCCGCTGCCGGTTCTGATGTCCTGCCGTCGGATCGCAAATTCAATTCCACGCGCACATCCCTTATGACGGGGTATGGCTAGTTATGAATTGGTGCAAGTTAGGTTAACAGAATCTTAAGAAAATGGAATAACGACCGCTTTTCACATGGCGCAATGGCATGCAAAGTGTGCAAGTTGGAACGACGGCCCGCGGCGGGTTCACGGACGCGAAGTCGCCGGGGCGGCGTGGCCACCATCGGACGCGGGATCAGGGCTGCGGTATTCTTCCCGCATGCAAATAGACCTGTTCTACGAGATGGCGGTGCCGGACGCGGCCGGTCACAGCGAAGCGCAGGTGTTCCGGGAAACCCTCGACGAACTGGTCATTGCCGACGCCTGCGGCTTCGGCGCCGCCTGGTTCGTCGAACACCATTTCATGCGCGAGTATTCGCATTCCAGCGCGCCGGACCTGGTGCTGGCCGCCGCCTCCCAGCGCACCCGCCGGCTGCGCCTCGGCCAAGCCGTGGCGCTGCTGCCCTGTCACCATCCGTTGCACGTCGCCGAGCGGCTCGCCACGCTGGATGTGCTCTCCGGCGGACGCATCGAGTTCGGCTTCGGGCGCGGTTTCTCGCCGAGCGAATTCGCCGCCTTCGGCGTGCCGATGGAACATAGCCGCAGCCGCATGGAAGAAGCGCTGGCGGTGATCCGCCAAAGCTTCACCGGCCAACCGGCGAACTTCAGCGGCGGACATTTCAAGATTGAAAACGCCGAGGTGCTGCCGAAGGTGGTGCAGCGACCGCATCCGCCGCTGTGGATGGCGGCGGTCAGCCCGGAAAGTTTCGAGCTGGCCGCCAGGCTCGGCGTCGGCGTGCTGGCCGGACCGTTCAAGCCCTGGTTCATGGTCAAGGCCGATATCGAGCAGTACCATGCGGCGTGGAAAAAATATCAGGGTGACATTGAAATGAAACCGCGCGCGGGCATGACGATCGGGCTGCTTTGTCTGGAAGACGGCGAGCGCGCGCGGGCGATCGCCGCAACCCACCTGCTGTGGTTTTACGACGCCCTGCTGCGGCAGACAACGCCAGTGCTGGAACGCCTGCACGCCGGGTACGAATACTACCGCCGCGTCGGCGTCCTGAAATTCCTGGCGCAGAAAGTGCTGAGCGTGACGGCGCTGGAAACGGCCGGCATGGTCGTCGTCGGCGACCCGGAACACTGCCGGCGCAAACTGCAAACCTACCGCGATGCCGGCGTGGATCGCCTGCTGCTCGCGGTCAGCGCCGGCGGCACGCCCAGCGAAATCGTGCGCGAGTGCCTGCAGCTCGTCGGCGAAAAAATCATCCCGCACTTCACCGACTGAGCCGGAGTTGCCGACATGGGCGAGATCGTCAAATTCAAGAAACCCTCCCTGAAGGAAAAGGCCGAGGGCAAAACCTTATGCAAGAGCGGTTTCCACCAGTGGAAGGTGGTGACCGAGAAGAAATTCGACGTCAAGCAGGGGAAACTCGTCACGCTGCTGCGCTGTACGCGCTGCGGGAAGGAACAGACAAAACTTTTGTAGGTTGGGGTGAGGTGTGAAACGCCGAACCCCAACGATTGGCCTGGCCGCTGCTTGTTGGGGTTCGCTGCGCTCACCCCAACCTACCCGCTTTCACCAGAGGTTTATCGTCTTCGAATCTTGTTGGGGTTCACTTCGTTCACCCCAACCTTCCTGATTAATGCTCCGACTTTCTCGGACTGACCGGATGAATATGCACCTTATGCGCCGGGGCCGCGATTTCCGGCTGCAGGGTGACATGGTCGATGCCGTAACGCTCGCGCAACAAATCGCGCATCCGCTCCAGGATATCCGTCCAATCCGTCATGCGCTCCAGCACGACATGCGCCGACAGCGCCGGCATGCCCGAGGACAGCATCCAGATATGCAGGTCATGGACCGACACCACGCCCGGCACCCGCGCCAGGCTGTGGCCGACGGTATTGAGGTCCAGATGACCCGGCACGCCCTCCATCAGAACATGCAGCGCGTCACGCAGGAGTCGCAGGGTCGAGTGAAGGATCAGCGCGCAGATCGCGAGCGACAGGATCGGGTCGATCGGCGTCCAGCCGGTGTAATAGATCACGGAACCGGCGATCAGCGCGGCGACCGAACCCAGCAGGTCGCCCATGACGTGCAGCAGCGCCGCGCGCGTGTTCATGTCGTGTTCGCCGCGGCTCAGCACCAGCGCCACGATCACGTTGATGACGAGCCCGACCGAGGCAATGCCGACGACGGTGAGTCCGGAAACCGGTTGCGGCTGCTGCAGGCGCCGGATCGCCTCGACCACGATGCCGAGCACCACCGCCAGCATCAGCAGCCCGTTGAGCAGCGCCGCGATCACCTCGGCGCGCATCAGGCCGTAGGAGTGGCGCGCCGACGGCGGGCGCCGGCTGATCACCGCCGCCAGCGCCGCCAGCCCGAGCGCGACCGCGTCCGAGAACATATGTCCGGCGTCGCCCAGCAGCGCGAGCGATCCGGACCACCAGCCGCCGAACGCCTCGACTGCCGCGAACCCGAGCGTGAGTATCAGCGCCCAGCGCAGGCTGCCGCCGTGCGTCGCGTGCGCGTGATGGTGATGAACCGATGAATGATCCGATGGCATGCGGTCTTCCGTCACGCCAATTGTTTTCCGAGGTCGCACGCCTGCCCCGGCCACTTCTGGCGTTTGGCGTCGGTGGAGTTCCTGGCCGGTCCGATTTCGGTGATGCGCGCCGGCTTCACGCCGCAGAATTCAAGGATGGTTTTCTTCATGGTGTTTTGGCCGGGGCGGCCGAACCTCCAGCGGTAAATGAACGACGGCGTGTTCATGGTCACGATCAGCCGCGCGCTGCGCCCCTTGAGCAGGCGGTCCCACCACGGCGAGTCGCCGCGAACCTTCACGGCGAAGCCCTCGGTGAAGGCGCGTTCGATTAATCCCTTGAGCAGCGCCGGGATCGTACCCCACCAGATCGGATATACGAACACCAGGTGATCGGCCCAGCGGATCGTCTCCTGCGCCCGCGCCTGTTCCGGCTCGAGCGCGGTCGGCGACGACTGACCCGCGTTGGCGCAGGCGTTGAACTGCAACTCGCCCAGGTACAATTCCTGCAGTTCGGCGCCGGCCGCGCGCGCGCCCTCGATATACGCCTGCGCCAGCGCCAGCGCCCCGCCGTAGCTGCGCCGCTGCGGCTGTCCCGGAATCACCAGAATCTTTTTTGGCATCGAACGTTTCCGTTCATGTGCGTATGGCAACCGGGGCCGTCGCCCTGCCGAGCCGCAGATAAAGCGGCCAGTGCACCGCAAGACGCGCCTCGGGTTCGCCCCAGGCCTTGGCCAGCGCCCGGTGGATCATCAGCAGCGGATCCTCTTCGTTCTTGCGCTGGAACTCGCGCGTGGCCGACCAGGTGCGGAGATAACCAATGAAATCATTCAGATCCCATTCCTCCTTCATGGTGAACTCCGGCGCCGGCAACTCCACCATCGGGAACGGCACGGTCTGGTACCTCTCGTCGATGTAATGGCGCTCGGGCGGCCAGTACGGTCCGACGACATTCATATAATAATGATGCACGATCCGGTCCACCGCCGGGTTGATGCGGCTCAATCCGTAGCACCACACGGCGAGCAGTCCTTCGGGCCTGAGGACGCGCCGGACTTCCGCGAAGAACGGCTCGAACCGGAACCAGTGCAGCGCCTGGGCCACGGTGACCAGGTCGACCGTGCGCGAGGGGATATCGGTCCGTTCCGCCGGGGCCACGAAATAATGAATCTTTTCATGCGGCGTCGCGCGGCGAATCTGCTCCGCGCTGGGATCGGTGGCGATGATGCGTTCGAAAAACGGGGCCAGGCCCATGGCCGCCTGGCCGTTGCCGGTCCCGGCGTCCCAGGCGAGCTCGCGCTCGGGCACCGCCTGCGCGAGAAATTCGAACAGCGCCGCGGGGTAATCCGGGCGATAGCGGGCGTAATCGTCGGCGTGGCCCGAGAAATGGTCTTTGAATTCCATAAACAAATTAGACAGGATTAACAGGATTTTTCAGGATTCACAGGATCTCACTTTGGAATCAAATCATGTTAATCCTGCTCAATCCTGTAAATCCTGTGAATTAACCTTCCAGCAATATTTTTTCCGCTTCCTCGAGCGCCTCGGGCGTACCGTAGAGCACCAGCACGTCGCCGTCGGACAGCTTGGTTTCCGGCCCCGGCTCGGGGCCGCGGATGCCGCCGCGGCGTACGGCACTCACGCTGACACCGGCCTCTTCCAGGTGCAGGTCAGCCAGCAGCCGGCCGACAGCATTGGCCCGCGGCGGCAGCGTCACGGAATGCAGCCGTTCCTGGTAGGCGTGCGTCTCCTTGCCGTCGAACATGTCCTCGCCGTGGAAAAAGCCGCGCAGCATGCGGTAACGGTCGGCGCGCACGTCGCGCACATGGCGCACGATACGCGAAACCGGCACGCCCAGCAGCAACAGCAGGTGCGAGCCCATCATGAGGCTGCCCTCGAGGCTCTCCGGCACCACCTCGGTCGCGCCCGCGGCGCGCAGCCGTTCGAGGTCGGCGTCGTCCATGGTGCGCACGATCACCGGCATGTCGGGACGCACGTGACGCGTGATCTCCAGGATCTTGAGCGCGCTCGGGACATTGTAAAAGCTTATCGCGAGCGCGGTGGCGCGGTGCAGGCCGGCGGCCTCGAGAACGTCGCGGCGCGCGACGTCACCGTAGACCACTGATTTTCCGGCGTCGCGGGCGTCGCGCACGCGCACCGGGTCAAGGTCGAGCGCCAGATGCGACACGCCCTCCTGCTCCAGCATCCACGCCAGGTTCTGGCCGCTGCGGCCGTAACCGCACACGATCACGTGCTTGCCCGTGGCTCCGGCTTCGGCGCGGATGATGTCGAGATTACTCTCGCGCGCGCGGGTATAACTCGGGACGAGCCGCTTGACGAGGCGGCCGTTGTGCCGCACCACCAGCGGCGCGAGCATCATGCTGAGGATGGCCGAGGCCAGCACGATCTGCGCGGCTTGCTCGCTCAGGAGACGATACTGATTCGCCTGCAACAGCAGCGCGAAGGCGAATTCGCCGACCTGCGATAGCACCAGGCCGGTGCGGAACGCCACCCCCGTCTCCAGTCCGAACAGCCGGCCGAGACCGAGGATCAGCGCAGTCTTGAAGACGAAAATCGCGGCCACACAGGCGACGACCCACGGCCACAGCTCGCGCAGCGTGGCCAGGTTGAGCATCATGCCGATGGTGACGAAGAACAGCCCGAGCAGAATGTCCCGGAACGGCAGGATGTCGCCTTCCACCTGGTGCCGGTATTCGGTTTCGCCCAGCATCATGCCGGCGAGAAACGCGCCGAGCGCGAGCGACAGCCCGGCCATCTCGGTGAGCCACGCCGCCGCGAGGGTTAGCAGCAGTACCGAGAACATGAAGTACTCGCGCAGGCGTGCGGACGCGACTTCATGAAACAGCGGCCGCAGCATCCAGCGGCCGAGCAGGATGATGCCGACCAGCACCAGCATGCTCTTGACGAACACGCTCCCCAGGGTGAACCAGACGGAACCGCTGTCGCCGGCGAACGCCGGGATCATGATCAGGAACGGCACCACCGCGAGATCCTGGAACAGCAACACGCTGATGGCGTTGCGCCCGTGGCGCGAGTTCTGCTCGAGCTGCTCGGTGAGCAGTTTCATCACGATCGCGGTGGAGGACATCGCCAGCATGCCGCCGATCACGATGGCGCCCTGCGCCGGAACGCCGAGCAGCCATGCCACCGCGCCAAAGACGAGACAGCTGATCAGCACCTGCGCGCCGCCGAGCCCGAACACCACGCTCTTCATGGCCATCAGCTTGGGCAGCGAAAACTCCAGGCCCACGGTGAACATAAGGAACACCAGGCCGAATTCGGCGAGCGCCCGCGTGGCCTCGATGTCGGGTATCCAGCCCATGCCGTAGGGACCGACGAAAATGCCGGCGCACAGGTACGCCAGAATCTGCGGCAGGCGCAGATAACGGAACAGTGCGACCAGCACCACTGCCACGCCAAGCAGGATCAGAATACTGTGAAAGCCGATCGGCTCCATGGGATAATCGCGGCCGTTTCGATATACTCACGAAAGATTACCTTAAGCCGCCGCGAAACGCATGACGCCATCCACTCCATTCGAGCAGCTCGGACGCGACGTGATCGAGCTCGAGGCCGAGGCGCTGCAAACGCTGGCCCGGCGCATCGACGGGCAGTTCGCCGAGGCCTGCCGGCTGATCCTTGCCTGCCACGGACGTGTCGTCGTCATCGGCATGGGCAAGAGCGGTCACATCGGCGGCAAGATCGCCGCCACCCTCGCGAGCACCGGCACGCCGGCGTTCTTCGTGCACCCGGGCGAGGCCTCGCACGGCGATCTCGGGATGATCACGCCGCCGGACGTGGTGCTGGCCATCTCCAATTCCGGCGAGACCGGGGAAATCCTCACCATCCTGCCGATCATCAAGCGCCTCGGCGTGAAGCTGATCGGGCTGACGGGCAACCGGGAATCGAGCCTGGCGCGTCAGTCCGACGCGGTGCTGTACGCCGGCGTGGAAAAAGAAGCCTGTCCGCACAACCTGGCGCCGACCGCCAGCACCACGGCGGCGCTCGCCGTGGGCGATGCCCTGGCGGTAGCGCTGCTGAAAAGCCGGGGCTTCACGCCCGAGGATTTCGCGCGCGCGCATCCGGCCGGCAGCCTGGGACGGCGCCTGCTGCTGTACGTGAGCGACATCATGCACACCGGCGCGGCGATCCCCAAGGTCGCCGAGGACGCCAGCCTGCGCGAGGCCCTGCTCGAAATGACCGGCAAGGGCCTGGGCATGACCGGCGTGCTCGACAGTGGCGGGCACCTGGTCGGGATCTTCACCGATGGCGACCTGCGCCGCGTGCTGAATCGCGGCGTCGACGTCTACAGCGCCGCCATCACCGAGGTCATGACGCGAAATCCGAAAACCACGCGCGCCGACCGCCTCGCCGCGGAGACGGTGCAATTGATGCGCTCGCTGAAAATAAACGGGCTGTTCGTGGTGGACGAGGACAACCTCGTGCTCGGCGCGCTCAACATGCACGACCTGTTCCGCGCCGGCGTGATCTAGAAACTGCCTGAAATGAATTTAACCGCCAAGACGCCAAGAATGCCGAGGCTTGAGATCAAAAAATTGCTTTTTCTTGGCGACCTTGGCGCCTTGGCGGTTTAAATCCTAATTTATTTTTTTAGAGCATGAACCAGATACTGGCGCCATCGTTTGAGATCAATCCCAAAGTACTTGCGCTCGCGGCCAAGGTGAAGCTGTTGTTGTTGGACGTGGACGGCGTGCTCACCGACGCGCGGCTGATCATCGGCGACGACGGCCAGGAATACAAGGCGTTCAACTCGCGCGACGGTCACGGCATCAAGATGCTGCAACGCAACGGCGTGGCGACCGGCATCATCACCGGGCGCACCTCGGAGGTGGTGAAACACCGGGTGCGGGACCTCGACATCAAGCATGTCCACCAAGGCTGCAAGGAGAAACATCCGGTGTATCGCCGGCTCATCGGCGAACTGGGGCTGCAGCCCGAACAGACCGCCTACGTCGGCGACGACGTGGTCGACCTGCCGATCATGCTGGAGGTGGGCCTGGCGATCGCGGTGCAGAATGCCCATCCGCTCGTCCGGCAAAACGCCCACTGGATCACGCCGAGCATCGGCGGCTACGGCGCCGCGCGCGAGGCTTGCGAGATGATCATGTACGGGCAAGGCACGTACCAGACGGAAATGCAGAAATACCTTGCCGTCACCGGCAATGGCGACAGCAATCCGGGCCCGGGATGACACTCGACGCCAGACGCCTCGCCATCGCCGCCGCGCTGCTCGCCATCGCCGCCGGTTCCTGGTGGCTGACGCGCGCGGTCGGTCCGCCGACGCCGGTCTTCGACGGCAGCGCGCGCCACGATCCGGATTACACCGTTCAGGATTTCACCACTACCGTCATGAACGCCCAGGGGCGCCGGCGCTACACGCTTTCGGCCACGCTGCTGATCCACTACGGCGACGACGGGGTTTCCGATCTCACCCAGCCCTACCTGGTTCAGTACAGCGAAGGCCAGGCACCGGTGTACACCCGCGCCGACCGCGGACAGATACCGAAGGGCGGCACGGAAATAATCATGAGCGGAAACGTCGAATCCGCGCAGGGCCGCGACCCGAAATCAGCGGGCGGGGAAATCCGCACCGACCGCATGAAAATCCTGCTCGATCGCTAGGACGCATGGTCACCCCTTCCCCCCGACTCCGGCTGGCGCTGCTCCTGATGTCACTGTCGGTATGGTTGCCGTTCGGCATCGCCCACGCGCTCCGCCAGGACGCGGATGAACCGATCCGCGTCAGCGCGCGTTCGGTCGAAACCAACGAAAAGACCGGGGTGGCGGTCTACCGCGGCGACGTACTGGCCGAACAGGGCGGGCTCTCGATCCGGGCGGATCGCATCGAGATCCGCACCCGCAACAAGCGCACGGATTTCATCCGCGCCACCGGCAAGCCGGCCAAACTGCGTCAACGCGCGGATCAGGCGGCGGATGAAACGCGGGCGGAAGCGGACCGCATCGATTACCGCGTCGCCAGCGGGCAGATCGAGATGACCGGCAACGTGACCGTGCGCCGGGGCGAGGACGTGTTCACCGGCAACGTGCTGCAATACGATCTCGACGACCGGACGCTCAAGGCCTCGGGCGATGAAAGCGGCGACGGCCGCATCCACGCCGTGATTCAACCCGCCAAGCGCGGCGCCGATGCGGCGCCCAATCCCTAGACGAGTCATGGCAGAAACGGCAAAACCGAGCAAGCGCGGCAGGAGGAAAAGCGTCGCCGCGCCAACCGGGAGCACGCTGATCGCCGAGCATCTCACCAAGCAGTACAAGGGCCGGCAGGTCGTGAAGGACGTTTCGCTCGAGATCCGCAGCGGCGAGATCGTTGGCTTGCTCGGCCCCAACGGCGCCGGCAAGACCACCTGCTTCTACCTGATCGTCGGGCTGGTGCCGATGGACGGCGGCACGATCCGCCTGGACCAGGCCGACATCAGCAACATGCCGATGCACCAGCGCGCGCGCCGCGGCCTCGGTTACCTGCCGCAGGAACCGTCGGTGTTCCGCAACCTGACGGTGTATGAAAACATCATGGCCATTCTCGAGACGCGCGCCGAGCTGCCGGACTCGGAACGCAAACGCATTCTCGAGGAACTGATGTACGATCTCAACATCGCCGCGCGGCGCGACACGCCCGGAATCAGTCTTTCCGGCGGCGAACGGCGGCGCGTGGAAATCGCGCGCGCGCTCGCGACCGCGCCGCGTTTCATCCTGCTCGATGAACCCTTCGCCGGTGTGGATCCGATATCGGTCCTGGAGATACAACATCTGATCAAGCATCTGCAAGAACGCGGGATCGGCGTGCTGATTACCGATCACAACGTGCGGGAAACCCTTAAAATCTGCGATCGCGCCTACATCCTGAGCGATGGCAAGGTGCTGACCTCGGGAACGCCGCGCGATATCTTGTATAATGAGGATGTTAAAAAAGTTTACCTGGGTGAAGACTTCCGCCTGTAATACTGCCCACGCGACGGCCTTATAGTATAGTCTGTTCATGCCGCCCGGGACGACGAGCGGAATCTCAGCCGGTTGGCGAGATAAACTATACTTTCAGGGTAGACGACACGGATTCGTTCCAGGGGCGGGGCGACCCGGCTTATCACAGAAGAATTGTCCGCATTATGAAGCAGTCACTCGACCTTAAACTGGGTCAGCATCTAACCATCACCCCGCAGCTGCAACAGGCGATCCGCCTGCTGCAGCTTTCCTCCATCGAATTGCAGCAGGAGATCCAGGAAGCGCTCGAAAGCAATCCGCTGCTCGAGGAGAACGAAAGGGAGGAGGAAATCCCGGAGATCAGGAGCGAAGCGGACAAGGCCGCCGCCGAAGACCTGGACAATGCGGAAACTTCCTACGACGACGAAGCCGAAACGTCGACAACCGACGTCGAGTCCAACTCGGAAGCCGACAACGACTGGACCGAGAATTTCGAGTCCATGACCGCTCCCGGCGGCAGCCGTTCCGCTTCCGACGACGACTATCCCGACATCGACGCGCGCAACAGTCCGCCGCAGACCTTGCGCGATCACCTGTTGTGGCAGATGCAGATGACGCCGTTCTCCGACGACGACAGGCAGATCGCCATGGCGCTGATCGACGCCATCAACGAGGATGGCTACCTCTCCTGCAAGCTCGAGGAAATCCAGCAGGCGCTCTCCAAGAACCAGTCCGTCGAGATCGACGAGATCGAGGCGGTGCTGCACCAGATCCAGAATTTCGATCCGATCGGCGTGGGCGCGCGCGACGTGGGCGAATGCCTGCAGCTGCAGATGAAGGCACTGCCGCCCGACACCCCCGGCCTGAAATCCGCCATGAGTCTGGCCACGCCCCAGAACCTCGCGCTGCTCGCCAGCCGCGACTACACGCAGTTGCGGCGCAACCTGAAGCTGCCGCCCGAGGAATTGCAGCAGGTGATCCAGCTGATCCAGAGCCTCAACCCGCGGCCGGGCAATTCCGTGACCGCGACGCAGGCCGGCTACATCGTGCCGGATATCATCGTCAAGAAGGTCCGCGGCGTTTGGCGCGCCGAGCTCAACGGCGACGTCTCGCCGCGGCTGCGCATCAACCGGCAGTACGAGAAGATGATCCATCGCGGCGACTCGAGCGCCGACAACCGTTACCTGCAGGACCAGCTGCAGCAGGCGCGCTGGTTCATCAAGAGCCTCAACTCCCGCAACGAGACCCTGCTCAAGGTCGCGCGCACGATCGTCGACCGCCAGCGCGCCTTCTTCGATCACGGCGCCGAGGCCATGAAACCGCTGGTGCTGCACGACGTCGCCGAAGCCGTCACGATGCACGAATCGACCATCTCGCGCGTGACCACGAACAAATACATGCTGACCCCGCGCGGGATCTTCGAGCTGAAGTATTTCTTCTCGAGCCACGTGTCGACCGCGGACGGCGGCACCTGTTCGGCCACGGCGATCCGCTCGATCATCAAGAAACTGGTCGAGGCGGAAACGCCCACGCGGCCAATCAGCGACAGCAAGATCGCCGAGATCCTCGCGGAACAGGGCATCAACGTCGCGCGCCGCACGGTCGCGAAATACCGTGAGTCCATGAGCATACCGCCCTCGAGTCAGCGAAAATCGCTCGTCTAATTTCATCCCGGAGAATACCCATGCAAATCACGGTCAGCGGCCATCAAGTGGAAATCACCGAACCCCTGCGCAGCTATGCCTCGGAGAAAATCGGCCGCATTCAGAAACATTTCGACCACGTCACCAATACCAACGTCGTGCTGCACGTGCAGAAGAACCTGCACCGCGCCGAAGCGACGATCCATGCGCGCGGCGCCGCCATCCACGCCGACGCCCAGGGCGCCGACATGTACGCCGCGATCGATTCGCTGGCCGACAAGCTGGATCGGCAGGTGCTGAAGCACAAGGAAAAGAGCACCAGCCATCACCGCAGCGAAGGCTCGATCAAGAAACTCGACGCCGAATAAGCCCGCCCCTGCGGGCGCCTTCCGTTGTGGCCGAAGGCCTTGTCATTCCAGAACTGCTGGCGGCGTCGTGCGTCGCGCGCGGACTGCGCGTTGCCGGCAAGGCCGAGCTCTTCGAGGCGCTCGGCGCGATGCTGAACCGCGCCGCACCGGATCTGTCTCGGAAAACCATCCTGTCCGCGCTCCTCGAACGCGAGCATCAGGGCGGCACCGGCATCGGACATGGCGTGGCCATCCCCCACGGTCGCGTCCCCGGGCTGGGCCGGTTCGTCGGCGCCTTCGTCACCCTGGCGCAGGCCGTGGACTACCACGCCATCGACGCCAAACCTGTTACAATGGTTTTTGCCCTGCTGGTGCCGGAACAGGCGGTGCAGGAACATCTGCTGATCCTGTCCCGGCTGGCGGGGATATTCCGCAATTCCGAAACGAGGCAAGAGCTGCTTGCGGCGCAAACCACGGAAGAAATCTGCCAGTGCTTCGCCCGCGCTGAAAACCGGGCCGATCGCTGATCCCATGACCACACCGGTCGTCACTACCAACGACCTTTTCGCGGCCGAGGCCGGACCGCTCAAGCTCAAATGGGTCGCGGGCGAGGCCGGCAAGACCCGTCTCCTCGAGCCCATGACCGCGCGCTACCCCGGCATGGCGCTCGTGGGTCATCTCAATTTCGTCCATCCGAACCGCATCCAGGTGCTCGGCGAGGCGGAAGTCGCCTATCTTGCCAAGCTGGACAAAACACGTCGCGCCCAGACGCTGCACGATCTTTTCACCTGCAGCAAGACCTCGGCCGTGGTCGTGGCAAAAGACCGCCCGGTCGATGCCGATCTGATCGCCGCCGCCGACCAGTCCGGGCTGGCGCTCTTCTCATCGTCCCTGCCGAGCCCCGTGGTGATCGATCACCTGCAGTATTATCTGACGCGCGCGCTGGCGCCGCGCGTCACGGTGCACGGCGTGTACATGGAAGTCATGGGCATGGGCGTGCTGATCACCGGCGAGTCCGGCATCGGCAAGAGCGAACTCGCGCTCGAGTTGCTGTCGCGCGAGCACCGCCTGATCGCCGACGACGCGGTCGAGTTCGTCCGTGTCGGCCCGGACGTGCTGGTGGGACAATGTCCCACGCTGCTGTCGGATTACCTCGAGGTGCGCGGCCTGGGCATCCTGGACGTGCGCCTCATGTTCGGCGAGACCGCGGTCCGGCACAAGAAAAAACTGCATCTCATCGTGCGTCTGGAGAGCATTCAACGCCAGAAAATGAGCAAGATCGACCGCCTCCAGACGCAACAGATGACGCGCACGATCCTGGACGTGGAGGTTCCCGAGGTGGCGCTGTTCGTCGGTCCCGGCCGCAACCTGGCCGTGCTCGTGGAGGCCGCCACCCGCGCCTACATCCTGCGCATGTGGGGCTTCGACCCGCTCGAGGACTTCATGAAGCGGCATCAGGAGCACATGAACAACGCCGCGGTCTCCGGCAAACCGGCGCCGCGCGGGACGCTGCCGGTGGAGGCGCGGCGCAAGGCGCGCAACAAAGTGGACTGAATGAGTTTTTTCATCGTCAGCGGTCTGTCCGGGTCCGGCAAGACCATCGCGCTCCAGGCCCTGGAAGACGTCGGCTTCTACTGCATCGACAATCTGCCGGCGGCGCTGCTGGCGCATTTCGCCGGGCTGCTGGCGGACAAGCGCGATCATGCGCTCGCCAACGCGGCCATCGGCCTGGATGTGCGCAATCGCGCCTTTCTCGCCGACCTGCCGAAAAGCCTGGAAGAATTGCACGCGCGCGGCATCCACTACCGCATCATCTTTCTTGAAGCCGAGGACTCGATCCTGATCAAGCGCTTCAAGGAAACCCGCCGCAAGCACCCGATGCTGGATCACCAGACGCCGCTGGTGGAGGCGATCCTCCTGGAAAAGCAGCTGCTCGAGCCGCTGTCTTTCGCCGCCGCCCTGCGCATCGACACCACGCGCACCACGCCGCACGAGCTGCGCATGCAGGTGCGCAACTTCGCCCGCGGCGAGGAAACCGCCGGCCTCACCCTGCTGTTCGAGTCCTTCGGCTACAAGCACGGTACTCCCCTCGACGCCGATTTCGTGTTCGACGTGCGCTGCCTGCCCAATCCGTACTGGCAACCGGAGCTGCGCCAGTACACCGGCCTCGACGAACCCGTGGTGCACTTCCTGCGGCAGTACGACGAGGTCGAGGCGATGTTCGACGAGATCCGCGGCTTTCTGGAAAAATGGCTGCCGCGCTTCGAGCGCGAGGACCGCACCTACCTCACGATCGCCCTCGGGTGCACCGGCGGCCAGCACCGCTCGGTTTACCTGGTGCAGAGGCTGGCGCAATATTTTTCCGACAAGGGCGTGAAAACCCAGGTACGTCACCGGGAGCTTAAATGATCGGTCTGCTGATACTGGCGGAGAAAAAACTGGGCGGCGGCCTGCTCGCCGCGGTCGAGCACACGCTCGGCTCGCGCCCGCCGCAACTGGCCGCGATCGACCTCGATTACGACATCGCACCGGAACGGATGGACGCGCTGATACGCCAAGCCTTGCAGAATATCGACG
Organism: Bacteroidota bacterium; assembly: GCA_050257795.1. Classification (GTDB taxonomy): domain Bacteria; phylum Pseudomonadota; class Gammaproteobacteria; order Acidiferrobacterales; family Sulfurifustaceae; genus Sulfuricaulis. Next base: position 14,461 of record JBLMXN010000106.1, on the reverse strand, counting down.
GGGGCGACGGCGCGCTGATCCTGGCCGACGTTTACGGGGCAACCCACACCAACGTCGCCTGCCGCCTGCTCGCGCGCGGCCGCATCGAGCTGGTGGCCGGCGTGAACCTGCCGATGTTGCTGCGGGTGCTCAACTACCGCAACCTGCAGATGGACGACCTGATTGACAAGGCGCTCTCCGGGGGCTGCGGCGGCATCGTATGCGCCGGCGATCCCTCGAAAATACGGGAGGCGCGCTGATGCAGTGCCAGAAGATCGTCATCATCAACAAGCTCGGCCTGCACGCGCGCGCCTCGGCCAAGCTCGTGAGCCTGGCCTCGGAATTCAGCGCCGAGATCACACTCAAACGCAATGGCCAATCGGTCAACGCCAAGAGCATCATGGGCATCATGATGCTGGCCGCGGCCAAGGGCACGGAACTGGAGCTGTGCGCCGATGGCAAGGACGAGAAAAAGGCGATCGAGGCGCTCGCCGAGCTCGTGAGCAACCGTTTCGGGGAGGGCCAATAAATGAAGCCCTACTCGCGTCGCTCGTTCGTCTCGCCATATGACGAGAAGCCCTACTCGCGTCGCTCGTTCGTCGGGAGGCAATAATGCTCGCACTGCACGGCACCGGCGTCAGCGACGGCATCGCCATCGGCAAGGCCTTTGTGCTGCAGCGCGAACTGCCGGAGATCCCGGAATACGCCATCCCCAAGGAATACATCGAGGAAGAAGTGGCGCGCTTCCAGCGCGCGGTCGAGACCTCGCGACGCCAGCTGATGACCATCCGCGAGCACATCCCGGCCGACGCCCCGCCCGAGGCGAGCAGTTTCCTCGACGCGCATCTGCTGATGCTCGACGACAAGATGATCTCGACGGCGCCGGTCGACACCATCCGCAGTCAGCAATGCAACGCCGAATGGGCGATCAAGCAGCAAAGCGACGCCCTGTGTGCCATGTTCGAGCAGATGGACGATCAGTACCTGCGCAACAAAAAGGTCGACGTCAACCAGGTGGTCCAGCGCATCCTGCGCAACCTGCTGCAGAAGAACTACGACGAGCACGAGAAGATGGCCGCCGGCGAGATCGTGGTGGCCGACGACCTGACGCCCGCGGACACCGTGATGCTGAAGCACAACCGCGTCCGCGCCTTCGTCACCAGCCTGGGCGGACCGATTTCGCACACCGCGATCCTGGCGCGCAGCCTCGGCATCCCGGCGATCGTCTCGGCGCACAGCGCCACGCGCTACGTGCGTCCGGGCGAGGAGCTGATCGTCGACGGCAAGCGCGGCATGCTCATCATCGCGCCGGACCGGCACATCCTCGCCGAATACCGCCGCCGCACCAAGGATATCCTGCGGCTGCGCCGCGAGCTGAATCGCCTCAGGACCAGTCGCGCGACGACACGTGACGGACATCGCATCTCGCTGCTGGCCAACATCGAACTGCCGGCGGACGTGCGCGCCGCCGCGCAGGCCGGGGCCGAGGGCATCGGCCTGTATCGCACCGAATTCCTGTTCATGAACCGGCCCGAGCCGCCGGGCGAAGAGGAGCAATTCCGCGCCTACCTCAAGGTCGTCAAGTCGCTGCCCGGCAAACCGGTGACGATCCGCACGCTCGACCTCGGCGCCGACAAGCAGGTCGACGGCGGACGCGCCGGCGCCACGGCCGCGATCTCGGTCAATCCCGCCCTGGGGTTGCGCGCCGTGCGCCTGTGCCTGCACGACACCTCGCTGTTCCGCCCGCAGCTGCGCGCGATTTTGCGGGCGTCGGTGCACGGGAAGGTGCGCATGATGATCCCGATGCTCTCGAGCCAGGACGAGCTTTTCCGCGTGCTTGATCTCATCGAGGAAACCAAGCACGAGCTCAAACGCGAACGTCAGAAGTTCAACCCGAAGATACACATCGGCGGCATGATCGAGGTGCCGGCCGCGGCGATATCGGCTGATCTGTTCGCGTCATATCTGGATTTTTTTTCGATCGGCACCAACGACCTCATCCAGTACACGCTCGCCATCGATCGCGTGGACGACGCGGTGAACTATCTCTACGACCCGCTGCACCCCTCGGTGCTGCGACTCATCGCGCTCACCCTCGAAGCCGGTCGCAGGGCGCGCATCCCGGTGGCGATGTGCGGCGAGATGGCGGGCGATCCGCGTTATACCAGCCTGCTGCTGGGCATGGGGCTCACCGAGTTCAGCATGCATCCGGCGACGCTGCTCGAGGTCAAGAAGATCGTGCGCGGCAGTCACGCCGGCGAACTGGGGCGCTTCGCCCGGCGCCTGCTCAGGGTGCGCGACACGCGCGAAGTGCACCGGCTGGTGGAAACGCTGCACCAGCGCTAGCGTCCAGTGCCCGAGGCGATCGCTCTTTCGGCGGTGGCAGCCGGGGCGACTCAATGAACGAAGTCTCTTGTGGCAGCCCGGCGTCCTCCCTTCGAAGGACCTTCGCCTCGGAAGCGAGTCGCCCTGCCCCTCGGGATCCGGCGGCTACCGGAGGTCGTGAAAAACCGGTGGCGCGCCTCAGCGGCGCGAGGCGTCCGGCAGGTGCGGACCGATTTCCGTGGTCTGGGAGGGATAAACGTAACCGAAGGTCGGCTGGGTGTCCTGCACGATCGCCACCAGGCCGCTGCGGTACTTCAGACGGTTGGCGCTGAAACCCTCGGCGAGCCGCGGCTGGAACGCCTCTTTCAACACCGACACCGCGGTGATTTTCTTCAAACGGAACGGCCGCCAGAACGGGGCCGGCCGGCCGGAGGCGGAAAAACCGCGCGTCTGATAACCATCCAGCACCAGTTCGCCGCGATCATCGGTGTAAATGGCATGCGGTTCGATGACCCGGATCTGGCGCTGGTCGTGATAGCGAATGGCGATGCAGCGCCGGTCCTTGATCGCCTGGCTGATCAGCTGGATGGAATTCGGCAACATTTCCGCGACTCCTTTGTCTCTCTAGAAATATGGCACACGCCGGCGCCGAGTCAAAGTCAGCGGACAAATGGCGGGTTTCAGGCCATGTGCGGCGGCGCCTGAGAGTCAGATCAGGAACAGGGTAGCGAGGCCGAGGAAGGCGAAGAAACCGACGACGTCGGTGACGGTGGTCAGGATCACGCCGCTGGCCAGGGCCGGGTCCACGCCGAGCCGGCGCACCAACAGGGGGATCGCCACGCCGGAAAGCGCGGCGAAGGCGAGGTTGATGATCATGGCCAGCCCGATCAGCACGCCGAGCAGCCACTGGTGAAACCACAATACCGCGACCACGGCGACCACGAGCGCCCAGATCAGCCCGTTGACCGCGCCGATCATGAGCTCGCGCAGCAGCACGCGCCGCGCGTTGCTCTCCGAGATCGTGCCCATCGCCAGACCGCGCACGATCAGCGTCAGGGTCTGGGTGCCGGCGTTGCCGCCCATGCTCGCCACGATCGGCATCAATACCGCGAGCGCCACCATCTTCTGAATGGTGTTCTCGAACAGGCCGATGACCCACGAGGCGATGATCGCCGTCACCAGATTGATGCCGAGCCACACGGCGCGGCGCCGGCTCGAGCGCGCCACCGGCGCGAAGATATCCTCTTCCTCGGACAGACCCGCCGGCGCCATGACCTGGCGGTCGGCCTGCTCGCGGATGACGTCGACGACATCGTCCACCGTGATGCGCCCGAGCAGGCGGTTGTTTTCGTCCACCACCGGGGCGGAAATCAGGTTGTAGCGCTCGAACGCCGCCGCCACCTCCCGGTCCGGCGTCAACGCCGTGAACTTCACCGCCTCGCGCTCCATCACCCGCGAGACGCGGGTGTGCGCGTCGGTGGTGAGCAGCCGCGAAACCGACAACAGTCCCACGATGCGGTCGCCGCGGTCGACGACGAACAGCTGGTTGGTATGCTCCGGCAGCTCGCCGCGCCGGCGCAGGTAGCGCAGCACCACTTCGAGAGTGATGTTCTCGCGCACCGTCACCGCGTCCACGTTCATCAGGCCGCCGGCGGTATCCTCCGGGTAAGACAGCACGGCGTCGAGGCGCTGGCGGTCCTGCTTGTCGAGCGCGAACAGGATTTCGGCGATGACATCGTCCGGAAGATCGGGAATCAGATCGGCGATGTCATCGATATCGAGGGCATGGACCGCCGCGACGAGACTCCGGTCGTCCATGAGCCTGACGAGGTCGACGCGCACCGCTTCCGGCAGCTCGAGCAGCACCTCGCCCATGCGCTGGATGTCGACCTGCGCCCAGACGGTGGCGCGCGGCTCCACCGGCAGGCCTTCCAGGATATTGGCGATGTCCGCCGGGTGCAGCTCGGAAAGAATTTCGCGTATCTGGGCGGCGTCACCGGCTTCGAGCGCGGCCAGCACGCGCTTCAGGTGATCCGGTTTTTTTTGTCGGCGCGGCTTCGCCATGGTGACGCTCTCCCGTGAGGCGTCCCAGTTTAGACGGCCGTGCGCCGTCCGGGAAGATAATTTCTAGGAATTTTTACCGCCAAGAACGCCAAGAAAGCGAAACCGAAAGTTCCGTCATTCTTGTTTTGTCTTTCACTTGGCGTCCTTGGCGGTTCAGCAATTATTAAAATCAATTCCCGGCGACGGTCATGTTCTCGATCAGGATGGAACCACAGCGCAGGTTGCCGCGTGTATCAATGTCATTGCCTGCGGCCAGCAGTTGCCGGAACATCCGGCGCAGATTGCCGGCGATGGTGATCTCCTCGACCGGATACTGGATCTCGCCGTTCTCGACCCAGAACCCGGCGGCGCCGCGCGAATAGTCGCCGGTGACGATGTTGACGCCGAAGCCGATCAGCTCCGTCACCAGCAGGCCGGTGCGCATGCGCTTGAGCAATTGCCCGAAGTCGAGAGACTCCGGTCCGGGATCGAGCGTCAGGTTGTGCACCCCGCCGGCGTTGCCGGTGGTGGTCGTCTTGAGCTTGCGCGCGGAATAGGAATCGAGCACGTATCCCTGCAACACCCCGCCGCGCACCAGGTCGCGCGCCTGGGTCGCCACGCCCTCGCCGTCGAAGGTCGCGCTGCCCAAGGCGCCTTGGAGATGCGGTTGCTCGTGGAGACGCACGAAATCGGCGAACACCGGCTGGCCGAGGCTGTCGATCAGGAACGAAGCCTGCCGGTACAGGCTCGAGCCGCGCACCGCGTTGACGAAATGCGACACCAGACTCGAGGCGATCGGCGCCTCGAAAAGCACCGGGCACTCGCGCGTGGAAAGCTGGCGGCTGCCGAGACGCCGCAACGTGCGCCGCGCGGCTTGGTGCCCGACCGCTTGCGGCGATTCCAGCCGTTGCGGGTCGCGTGCCACCGTATACCAGTAATCGCGCTGCATGCCGGCCTGGTCCTGGGCGATCACGCTCAGCGACAGGCTGTGGCGCGTGCTCGCCTGGTTGCCGAGAAATCCGTGGGTATTGCCGTAGACCTCCAGCCCCTCGTGAGTCGAGAGCGACGCGCCTTCGGAGTTGGTGATGCGGGCGTCGGTTTCGCGCGCGGCGGTTTCGGCGGCGCGCGCCAGTTCGATGGCTTGCGACATATCAGGATGCCACGGATAGTGCAGACCCAGGTCAGGGAATTGTTTGGCGAGCCGCGCGGGATCGGCGAGACCGGCGCAATCATCGTCGGCCGTGTGCTTGGCGATGGCGCAGGCGGCGCGCACCGTATCGCGCATCGCCTCCGGGCTGATGTCGGTGGTGCTGGCCGAGCCGCTGCGTTGTCCGAAATAAACCGTGAGGCCGAGGCCCTTGTCGCGCGTGTGCTCGACGGTCTCGACCTCACCCAGGCGCACCGTCACCGCCAAGCCCTGGCTGATGTTGGCGCCGGCCTCGGCCGCGCTGGCGCCCGATTTTTTCGCCTCGGCCAGCGCGAACTCCACCGCCGCGGCCAGGCGCTCGCGCGTCGCCTTGTCCGTCACCGCCACTCCGGTCGCAGGCACGCTGCTCAACTCTGTGTTCCTCCGACTGTCAGACTGTCGATCTTGAGCGTCGGCTGGCCGACGCCGACCGGCACGCTTTGCCCTTCCTTGCCGCAGGTGCCGACGCCGGGGTCGAGCTGCAGGTCGTTGCCGACCAGGGACACGCGCGTCAGGACATCCGGTCCATTGCCGATCAGGGTCGCGCCCTTGACCGGGCGCGTGATCCTGCCGTTCTCAATCAGATAGGCCTCGGAGGCGGAGAACACGAACTTGCCCGAGGTAATGTCCACCTGCCCGCCGCCGAAGTTGACGGCATACAGCCCCTTGTCCACCGAGGCGATGATCTCGCCTGGATCGTGCTTGCCGGCCAGCATGTAAGTGTTGGTCATGCGCGGCATCGGCAGGTGCGCGTACGATTCGCGCCGGCCGTTGCCGGTGGGCGCGACCCCCATCAGGCGCGCGTTCAGCGTGTCCTGCATGTAGCCCTTGAGAATCCCGTTTTCGATCAGCACCGTCTTCTGGGTCGGCGTGCCTTCGTCGTCGACGTTGAGCGAACCGCGCCGGTTCGGGAGCGTGCCGTCGTCCACCACGGTGCATTGATCGGACGCGACGCGCTCGCCGAGGCGCCCGGCAAACGCCGACGTGCCCTTGCGGTTGAAGTCGCCTTCCAGCCCGTGGCCGATGGCCTCGTGCAGCAGGATGCCGGGCCAGCCGGGGCCGAGCACCACCGGCATGCTGCCGGCGGGCGCATCGATCGCCTCGAGATTCACCAGCGCCTGGCGCACCGCCTCGCGCGCGTACTCGAGCGCATGGTCCTGTTGCAGGAAATAGTCGTAGGTGAAGCGCCCGCCGCCGCCGTGGCTGCCCTGCTCGCGCCGCCCGTTGCTCTCCACGATCACCGTGACGTTGAGGCGCACCAGCGGGCGCACGTCGCCGGCGATCACTCCGTCCGAGCGCACCACCAGCACTACCTCGTGCACGCCGGCGAGACTCGCCATCACCTGCTTCACGCGCGGGTCGCGGGCGCGCGCCTCTGCCTCGACGCGCTCGAGCAGCTTCACCTTGGCGTCGTCCGCCAGGCTCGCCAGCGGATCGACCGGCTGATAGAGCTGCAGGCCAGATGCGCCGCGGAACACGGCGGGCGCGCGGCCCTCCGCGCCCTGTTGCGCGATCGCGCGCGCGGCGGCTGCGGCATCGAGCAGCGCCGGCAGCACGATATCGTCGGAATAGGCGAAGCCGGTTTTCTCCCCGGCCACGGCGCGCACGCCCACGCCCTGCTCGATGTTGTGACTGCCGGATTTGACCTTGCCCTCCTCCAGCGACCAGGCCTCGTGACGGCTGTACTGGAAATACAGATCGCCGTAATCCACGCGACCGGCCAGCAGGCTGCCGATGAGGCGCGCCAGCTCCCGGTCGCCGATGCCCGCCGGTTCGAGCAGGGATTGACGCGCCAGCGTCAGCATTTTTTCACTCATGCGTGCAACCTCCGGTGCCGGATGCTCGGCAGGCTCGCGCGCACGCCCTGCTGGCGCGCTGGATCGCAGTCGGCGATAACGTGGCCGGCGCCATGCGCCAATCGCGTCATGATCTCACCCCAGGGGCTGACGATCATGCTGTCACCGTAAGTTTCGCGTCCGTTGGCGTGGCGGCCGTCCTGGGCCGCGGCAATGACGTAGGCGAGATTTTCGATGGCGCGGGCGCGCAGCAGCACTTCCCAATGCGCGGCGCCGGTGTGGGCCGTAAACGCTGATGGCACGGCAAAGAGTTCCGCGCCTTGATCCAGCAGGTGCCGGAAGAGCTCGGGAAAACGCAGGTCGTAACACACCGTGAGCCCCAGTTTTCCCGCCGGGGTGTCCACCACCACGCACTCCGCGCCGGGCTCGAAGCTGCGTGACTCCCGGTACTCCTCGCCGTTGGCGAGACGCACGTCGAACAGATGAATCTTGTCGTAACGCGCGACGCGCTCGCCGCGATCGTCGAAGACGAGACAGGCGGCGCGCACCTTGTTCGAAGCTGGCGTCGTCAAGGGAATGGTCCCGCCCACCAGCCACACGCGATGCGTGCGCGCCTGCGCGGCGAGGAAATCCTGGATCGGGCCGCGACCGTCCGGTTCCGCCGCCGCCAGCCGGTCGGCGTCGGTGAGCGGCATGAGCGCGAAATTCTCCGGCAACACGATAAGTCGGGCGCCGGCGTCCGCGGTGGCGCGTATCCGCCGCCCGGCCTCCTCGAGATTCGCCGCGACCGCGGGGCCGGAGGTCATCTGCACCGCCGCCACCCGCGTCATGCCAGGCGTCCGGCGCCGGCTCGCGCGCTCCCGGCGGAAAAGGGTTCCGTGACGCGGACCGGGAAGGAAACCAGCAAGGGAATGAAAAGAGAACGGCGGCGCATGCTGATAGGATACCACTTAAGCACCATGTCATTCACCCGCCGGCAGCGGGACGGCGGATGTTGCGGACTTCTTCTCCTTGACCGACTTGGTGATCACCGGATTGTCCCACGGGCCTTTGACCGTATAGGTGACGCGGGTACCTGCGGCGATCTGCTTCTTGAATATCTTCTGCACCGCCAGCACCACCGCCGCCACCTGCGGGCCGAGCACGCCCCACGTGGCGAGCGTCACGGTGTCGCTCAGCTTCGGCTGCACTTCGATGCTCAGATCGTAATCCTCGGCCGCCAGACCGACGCGTCCGCCGACGTCGATCTCGGTCGCCGGCCCGCGGATGGAGAAACCCTGGGTGTAGGCGTTGCCGTTTTCGATGTTCACATCGCCGTTGATCCGGTCATAGATGAATCCTTTGCCAAACACCGGACTGAAATCCAGTCGCAGGTAGCGTCCGATGGCGCTCACGTCGAGCAGACCGAACAAGCGGCCGGCGCCCTGCTTCACCTGCAGAAAACGGCCCTTCTGCGCCGTCACCTGGACCTTGCCGCTCAGGGTGGCGAGTTGGGGATCGGCCGGCGCGCCCGGCCAGGCGAGATGCGATTTGACGTTGACCTCGCCACCGGCGACCTGGTCCGGAATGCCGAACGCATCCATGGTTTTGCCCAGGTCGGTGCTGTTGAACTCGAGATTGAAATCGCTCTTGTGCTGGTTATTGACGAACAGCCAGCTGCCGCTGATGTTCAGCTTCATCTCGGGCCGCGTCATGTCGAAGCGTTTGATTGCCCACCCGGCGTCGGCGGGCGCCGCCATGAAATCCAGCTCGCCGAGCGGCTTGTCCTGGAACACGAAGGATTTGCTGCGCAGCGTCACGGTCGGCAGACGGCGCGGATCGCCCTGCGCCACGGAATCGGGATGCTGTTTGCGCGGCAATGTCAGCCGCGCCAGGTCCAGCTCGATATTCGCCGCCCGGCCCCGCCCCGACAACCTGGCGCTGCCGGCCATGGAAGCGCCGTTGACCGTGCCGCTCCAGAGGTCGCGCTGGTGCACGAAATCGAGCGCGAGATTTCCGAAGCGGCGGTCGAACATGTCGAACGACTTCACCTCCGCGCTCACGCGCGCGAGGAAATCCGGCGCGCCGGATGAGCCGCCGCCGAGCAGCGGCCACCATTGATCGAGGTCCAGCTGCTCCAGGCGCGCGCTGACATGCAGGCCGCGTTCTCCGGAGGTTGCCACGCGCTCTTCCCCGAAACTGACTCGTCCGCCGACGAAACGCCAGCCGTCGTCGACACGGGACAATGCCAGCCGGCCCCTGGCGCTACTGCCGACAGTGAGCGCGATGAGAAAACTGTCGCGCGAGGCGGTTTCGGTGCGCACGATCAGTTTGTCGTCGGACAGGCCGTCCGGCCGGTCGAGCGGCGGCGGCAACGCGGCTTTCAGTCCGTGCAGATCGACATCGGCGCTCAGATCGCCCGCCGCCTGGTTAGCGCGCCAGGTGGCGTTCCAGCCGGCGGCGCCGGTCAGCTTCGGCGCGATCAGCGGACCCACGATCGGCGCCAGTCCGCGCGCCGTGATGGCGCCTTCGCCGCGGATTAGCAGCCGGTCCTGATCGCGCGCGGCCGTGAACACGGTGTCGCCGCCGAGGAACCGCGCGCGCAGGCTGCCCTCGCGAATGCCGTCCTGGCTGAAGCGCACGTTGCCCTCGACGGCGTCGGCGGTCACGCCGGTGCCGGGAAACGACAGATTGTTTTTCAGGAAACTGTATTCGCCGTTGAGCCGGGTCGAATGCGCCTGCCCCACCGGAATTGTCAGGTCCAGGGTCAGGATGCCGTCACCGCTCCCCTTCAGGCCGGGTGGAATGTAGCCAAGCCAGCGCGCCGTGCCCGGCTCCGGCTTGGTGTCGCGCAGAAGATCGAGAGTTGTGTCGAGCGGGCCGGCGATCTTGCCGGTGACGTGAACAATATGTTTACCCTCACTCGTGTCATGCGACTGAACCACGATCTGGCTGGCGCTGAGCTTGCCGATCTTGCCGACACCGGTGACCAGGACCTCGGCATTGTTGACGGCGACGTCCGCCTCGCCCTGACGCACCGGCTCCCAGCCGGGCAGGAAACGATAGACCGCGTTACTGACATGTCCGCGCAGCTCGAACTTGCCGGTGCCGTTGCGAAACGGAAAATCGCGGACCGGTCCGTCGTAGAGCAGGTAGCCCTGGGTGATTTTCCCGTCGACGAAGGAACTCTCCATCCACGCCAGGGTCTTCGGCGAGAGATGCTGTACCGGATAGTATCGCGCCGCGTTGGCGCCGTTGCCGTCCTGAAAATCCACGCGCAGCTTCAGGTACGGCGAAATGGACTTGTCGAGCGGAACCCGCACGCTCATCTTGCCGGTCCCGCGGCCGTCGTCGGCGATCAGCTGCAGGTCGTTGCCGTTCACCAGCCAGTAATCATCACGCTTTTCCCAGTTGATCGCGCCGCTCGCGCGCTTCGCCACCAGTGGCGCGCGGAACAACTGCGGGAAGGTAGCCGTGACGTCGGTCGAATCGACCCGCAGGTCGCCGCGCAGGCGCGACAGCGAAAGATGGCCGTTGAGTCCCCGGATTCCGGGATATTTCTCATATGGGAGAATCGCACCGGCCGCGACGTCCGCCTCCAGAGCGAAATCCTCGGGCGCCGCCCAGTCACCCTGAATCCGCAGGCGGAAATTGTCGAGCATGCCTTCGGGTTTTCCCGCCAGCCAGTAGTCGAGCAACGGATGCGGTTTGACCGGCGCCGCCTCGGCGTCCGGCGGCGGCCGACCAGCGTAAGCAAGCGCGGCAAAGGCCGAGATGTCGCCAATATCCGCATGCCGGACCTGGATCCGGCTCTCATCCGGTTGATGGATGACACGCGCATGGCCGGCGGCCCAGGTCTTGCCGGTCAGGCCGACCACCGGATTGGCCACGTCGAGGCGCCAGCCGTCGCCCTGGGTGCGCCAGCTCAGGTCACCGCTCGCCAGACGGATACCGATGGGGGATTTCCACGCCGGCAAAGGCACGCTGAGCCCCGCAGCCTGGACATGACCCTTCAGCGACACCGGGCGACCCTGTTCCCACTCGGACCAGATTTGCGTTGTGAACCGGCCGCGGAAATCGGGCGGCAGTTTTTCGCGCGCGATCAGGGGCAGCGTGGCGACGTCGATCTGGGATGCGCGCAAATACACTGACCCGCTCCAGTCGGTGGAGGTCAGCGGGTCTCCTTCGACGTCGAGCGTGAGCGAACAGTCACGGCACACCCCGGGCGGGAAATCGGCGCTGAAGTCGAGGCGGTGGCGGTCGCCACTGTTATACAGGCTGAGGTTCACCCGCGACAGGTGCATGGCCGTGGTGGCCGTGGGGTCGCGGCGGTCGAACCACTGCAGTTCGCCGTTTTCGATCGCGAGGCGTCCCTGCCGGAACAGCCAAGCGACGAATTTTTCGCCGCCTCCGCTGCCGGCATCGCCGGCGTGCATCGGGTCGAAGCCGGTAACGCGGAAACGTCCGTCCGCCAGCCGCTCGACCGCCAGGCTCGGTTGCACCACGACCAGGCTGTTGATCTCGAACTTTCCCCACAGCAGCGGCGTGAGCGCGAGACTGATGCGCACCTCATGCAGGCGGATCGAGGGCTGGACCTCGTTGGCGCTGTACACCTCGAGTCCGGTGGCGAGCGCCCCGGGATGCAGCCCGTCCCAATAGGCGTGCAGCGACTGGATGCGCACCTCGTGCCCGGAGCGGCGGCTCAGATATTGCTCGAGATCGGACTTCTGCTGTGCCAGCCGCGGCAGGAGAAAGCTCGTGACGGTAAAAAGAATGGCGAGCAGCACCAGGACCACGGCGGAGACGTACAGGCCCCAGCGGCTGACGTGCAGGGTGATACGGCCGACATGAACGGCATAGCGGCGGAGTCTTTTTTTCATGTCGGCGACGAATCCTTTACGCGAACGCAGCGGGCGCTCATTCCGTTATTCTGCCGCATCCGGACAAAAAGCGGAAAACCGAAGCATGTCACCGCGATGCCAGCTGCTTTCTGATACGGGATGGAGATAAAAGTTTCTTTCGGCGGTCAGATTGCCTGTACGTTAGACCAGAACAACGTCATATTGCTCCTGGGTGTAGAGCGGCTCGACCTTGAGCTGTATGGGCTTGCCGATGAACTCCTGCAGTTTCACCAGGCTGCCGGCCTCCTCATCGAGCAGCAGGTCGATGACCGCCTGCGAGGCCAGTACCAGGTATTGATCCGCCCCGTACTGACGCACCTCGCGCAGGATCTCGCGGAAGATTTCGTAGCACACCGTTTGCGGCGTCTTCACCATGCCCCGCCCCTGGCAGACCGGACAGGGCTGGCACAGGACGTGCTCCAGGCTCTCGCGCGTGCGCTTGCGCGTGAGCTCGACGAGCCCCAGGGGCGACATTTCGGTAATGTAGACCTTGGTGCGATCGCGCGACAGCGCCCGTTCCAGCGCGCGCAACACCTGGCGCTTGTGCTCGGTCTCGGCCATGTCGATGAAATCGATGATGATCATTCCGCCGAGGTTGCGCAACCGCAGTTGCCGCGCGATCGTCTGCGCCGCCTCGAGATTGGTCTTGAACAGGGTTTCCTCCAGGTTGCGCCGGCCGACGTAGGCCCCGGTGTTGACGTCGATGGTGGTCATGGCCTCGGTCTGGTCGAGTATCAGGTAGCCGCCGGACTTGAGCATCACCTTGTGCTCAAGCGCCTTCTGGATTTCGTCCTCGACCGAGTACAGATCGAAGATCGGGCGCTCCCCGGGATAATGCTCGATGCGGTCGGCCACCTCGGGGATGAATTCGATGCCGAAGTCGATCGCTTTGGTGTATACCTCGCGCGAGTCGATGCGGATTTTCTCGACGTTGTCGCGCACCAGGTCGCGCATCGCGCGCAGCGCAAGTGGCAGGTCCTCGTGGATCAGGCCGGGCGCCGGCACGGTGCGGATACGCTCCTGCGAGGCAGCCCACACGCGCCGCAGGTAGCGGATGTCGGTTTCGATCTCGTCTTCAGACGCCGACTCGGCGAGCGTACGCAGGATATACCCGCCTTCCTCCGCGCCCTCGCCCAGGGCGGATTTCACCAGCGCGCGCAGGCGTTCGCGGGTGGCCTCGTCGCCGATCTTCTGCGAGATGCCGATGTGCTTGCTGTCGGGCAGATAAACCAGGTAACGCGCCGGCAGCGTGATCTGCATGGTCAGGCGCGCGCCCTTGGTGCCGAGCGGGTCCTTGACCACCTGCACGACGATCTCCTGTCCGTCGCGCAGCAATTCATGGATCGGCGGCGCCGTGCCCGCGCCGTTTTCCGGCGCCGCGGCCGAGCGCACGTCGGAGGCGTGCAAAAAGGCGGTGCGCTCGAGCCCGATATCCACGAACGCCGCCTGCATGCCGGGAAGAATGCGCACCACCCTGCCCTTGTAGATGTTGCCGACGATGCCGCGGCTGCGGCTGCGCTCGATATACACCTCCTGCAACACGCCGTTTTCCACGATGGCGACGCGGGTTTCTTGCGGCGTGACGTTGATAAGAATTTCTTCGCTCATGCGTCTTGCGTCCTTAGTTCCGTAAGCGGTGTGCCATGCTCCGCTACTCCATACCGATCTGTTTCAGCAGGACAGCCAGCTCGTGCAATGGCAGGCCCATGACGCCGGAGTAGCTGCCTTCCAGGCGCGTGATGAAGGCCGCCGCTCTTCCCTGGATGGCGTACGCGCCGGCCTTGTCCGCCGGCTCGCCGGTTTCCCAGTACTGCGCGATCTCCGCCCCGGTCAATGGCTCAAACGTGACGCGACTGACGCTGAGCGCGGCATGCTCGCGGTCCCCGTGGATCACGCAGACCGCGGACAACACCTCGTGCGTGCGTCCGCCGAGACGGCGCAGCATTTCCATGCCGTGGTCGCGACCGCGCGGCTTGCCGAAAATCTCGCCGTCCAGCACCACCTCGGTGTCCGCGCCCAGCACCGGATGCGCCGTCAATTCGCGCGTCTTCACCAGGCCGGCCACATAAAACGCCTTGTCACGCGCCACCCGCGTCACGTATTCCGCGGGCGATTCCGCGGCCTGGCGCTCCTCGAGAATGTTCGACGGCACCGCCTCGAATTCGAGGCCGAGCTGGGACAGCAGTTCGCGGCGGCGGGGCGAGGCGGAGGCGAGGTAGAGCATGGGTTCGCGTTTCTTTTCTGTATCTATT
>JBLMXN010000105.1:0-6030 GCA_050257795.1 Bacteroidota bacterium | reverse complement strand
AAGGTTTGCCGGCGGAAGCAAAAAAATTCCAAGACGTTCCTGCTTTCTTTAACTAACTTCCTGTTGACTCAATTCCCGGGCTCTTGCGGCGGGTCGGTGCGCCCCCAATGCGTCCGGACAGTGGTGACCACATGAATTCAACCCTGATGAATCTTTCCGAACTGAAGCGCAAGCCGGCCACCGAGCTGGCCGAAATGGCCGCGGCCCTGGATGTCGAGGGCGGCGGGCGGCTGCGCAAACAGGACCTGATCTTCGCGATCCTCAAGGCCCAGGCCAAGAAGGGCGAGGACATCATCGGCGAAGGCGTTGTCGAAATCCTCCAGGACGGTTTCGGCTTCCTGCGATCGGCGGATGCCTCCTATCTCGCCGGGCCGGACGACATCTATGTCTCGCCCTCGCAGATCCGCCGTTTCAACCTGCGCACCGGCGACACCGTCAAGGGCAACATCCGGCCGCCGAAGGAATCCGAGCGCTACTTCGCCCTGCTCAAAGTCGACGAGATCAATTTCCAGAATCCGGACGAGGCCAAGAACAAGGTCCTGTTCGAGAACCTGACGCCGTTGCACCCGCAGGAGCGGTTCAAGCTCGAACGCGACAACTCCTCGACCGAAAACCTGACGGCGCGCGTGATCGACCTGATCTCGCCCATCGGCAAGGGCCAGCGCGGCCTGCTGGTTTCGCCGCCCAAGGCCGGCAAGACCGTGATGCTGCAGAACATCGCGCACGCCATCACCGCCAATCACCCCGATGCCTACCTGATCGTGCTGCTGATCGACGAGCGTCCGGAGGAAGTGACCGAGATGCAGCGCTCGGTGCGCGGCGAGGTCATCAGCTCCACCTTCGACGAACCCGCCAGCCGCCACGTGCAGGTGGCCGAGATGGTGATCGAAAAGGCCAAGCGCCTGGTCGAGCACAAGAAGGACGTGGTGATCCTGCTCGACTCGATCACCCGCCTGGCGCGCGCCTACAACACCGTGGTTCCCGCTTCCGGCAAAGTATTGACGGGTGGTGTCGATGCCAATGCGCTGCAACGGCCCAAAAGATTTTTCGGCGCCGCGCGCAACATCGAGGAAGGCGGCTCGCTCACGATCATCGCCACTGCGCTGATCGACACCGGCTCCAAGATGGACGACGTGATTTACGAGGAATTCAAAGGCACCGGCAACATGGAAATCCATCTCGACCGGCGCCTGGCGGAAAAGCGCTCCTACCCATCGATCAACATCAACCGCTCCGGCACCCGCCGCGAGGAATTGCTGCTGGCCCCGGACGAGCTGCAGAAGATCTGGATCCTGCGCAAGCTGCTGCACCAGATGGACGAGCTCGAGGCTTCGGAATTCCTGCTGGAGAAGTTGCGCGCCACCAAGAACAATGGGGAATTCTTCGATTCCATGAAGCGCTAACCGGCGGCTTGCTCGATCCCTTGATTCGGCTTAGAATGCGCCCCCTTCGTCGCTTGCCCGTCGGAAATGGGCATAAAATCTTGTGAGATCAATGACATGAAAGAAGGCATCCATCCCGCCTACAAGGAAATCAAGGTCGCCTGTAGCTGCGGCAACAACTTCACCACCCGCTCCACCCTGGGGCAGGACCTGCACGTGGAAGTCTGCTCCGTGTGCCATCCGTTCTACACCGGCAAGCAGAAGCTGGTGGACACCGGCGGGCGCGTCGAGAAATTCCGCCAGAAGTACGGCATGAAAAAATAGGCCGTGGCCATAGCGGCACTCCAAAAGGCGCTCTATACGGGCGCCTTTTTATTTTCGGCGCTGCTCGGCATAGCCACGGCCGCAGCCGAAACCGCCGAGGTGCGGCATGTACTCGACGGTGACACCGTCATCCTCACCAACGGCCACCACGTGCGCCTGCTCGGCATCAACGCCCCGGAACTCGGCAAGGACGGTGCGCCGGACCAGCCGCTGGCGGCGCAGGCACGCGACCGGCTGGCACAGCTGGTGCGCGGACAGCGCCTGCAGCTGGTATACGAGCGCGAGCGGCAAGATCATTACGGTCGGCAGCTCGCGCACCTGCTGCTGCCGGATGGGACGAGCGTGGAGCAGATCCTGTTGCGCGAAGGCCTGGCCTGGGCCGTGGCCGTCCCGCCGGACATCGACCGGCTCCCGGAGAGCCTGGCAGCGGAAAACCAGGCGCGCGCCGCGGGCGGCGGCGTCTGGGGCGAGCCCGCGTATGCGCCGACGCCGGCAGCGCGGCTCACGCCGAATGATACCGGCTTTCGTTTCATCGAA
Source organism: Bacteroidota bacterium (assembly GCA_050257795.1). Taxonomy (GTDB): domain Bacteria; phylum Pseudomonadota; class Gammaproteobacteria; order Acidiferrobacterales; family Sulfurifustaceae; genus Sulfuricaulis. Next base: position 3,787 of record JBLMXN010000105.1, on the reverse strand, counting down.
GGGACCGTACAGCGGCGCAGCCAGCGCCACAACGTGATCTATCTCGACCTCACGCCGCGCGTGGCGTTGCTGATTCCGAACCAGGACTGGAGCAAATACTTTCAGGGCGATCCGCAGTGGCTGATCGGCCGGCGCGTGGTGGCGCGCGGCTGGCTCACGACGTACAAGGACGGACGGCTGCACCTGCGTGTGCCGCACCCGGCCATGCTAACATGGCCCGATTAACCGCTTTGCTATTCCATGCTCCGATTCCGTGAAACGCTGATCATTTTGCTTGCGGCAATGGTCTTGTTCGCCGGCTGCGCGACCGACAAGATATGGGTCGGTGCCCACATAGTTACGAATGATGACGACACCGAAGTTGAAACTGGCAGGGAACAACATAAGCGCATACTGGAAGAAATAGGCGCCTATAACGATCTCGCGGTTTCGCAGCATGTCGAAGCCATTGGGGAGAAAATTGCGGCGGCCAGCGATCGCCCCAAGCTGCACTGGCACTTTACCGTGCTCGACTCGGCAATACCCAACGCCTTCGCGACCCAGGGCGGCTACGTTTACATCACACGGGGCATGCTGGCGCTGCTCCAATCCGATGACGAACTGGCGGCAATACTCTCACACGAGTCGGCGCATATCTGCGCGCGTGACACTCTGCACCAACAACGAGTAGGCAACATCATGGGAATTGGCATGCTGGGGGTGTTGATCGCCGCTCCCGAACTGCTGCTATTCCCGCAGGTGGCTGCAGCGCCGGCTGGTGCCGGCATGGCGGCGATCAGCCGCAAGGACGAGCTCAAGGCCGACCGGCTAGGAACTGAATACCTGCGCCGCGCTGGCTATCCACCGGAAACCATGCAAACCACCATGACGCTGCTAGAAAACATGGAAACCTACGAGCATGATCGGCAGGTCGCCGCAGGGCAGAAACCTTCGACTTGGTGGCACCGGGTTTATGCCAGCCATCCGGCGGCGGAAACGCGCCAGAAAAACCTGACTGAAACGACGAGCACACAAAAGTCGGCGGTCCAGGCCGCCCCGCAAACCGCTTTTCTTGCGCTGCTCGACGGGGTCGAGTTCGGTTCACCGAAATTCGAAGGCATACCTTTCGGGAACAAGCGGTATTTCCGGCAAATGAATATTGTTCTGGAAGTTCCCGAAGGATGGTTCGCACAAATAAACAAAGCACGCAATGAATTGTGGCTGGCGCGTCCAGACTGGAAAGCACGAATGGTGGTAGAACGAACGACAACGATTAATGCTGAACGACCGTGCGAAACTCTGGCCGGTCAGACGATCCCGTCCCCGGTAACAGAAACAAAAGCTGTTCGCGATAATCAGCAACCGTCCTGCACCGGTCTCGTTCATAAACCAGTCTCGACGCTATTTAGGCATGGTGAGCAGATATTTCGCGCCGGGGTGATCGCAGACAACAAGGCGTCCGGTTATGGGTATATTTTTCGCGGGTACGCAGATGCAAAATCTTTCGCCGAAAACGATCCAATTTTCTTGGCCGTGGCCCGGAGCGTCGAGCCAGTTTCGTCGATTGGCGGGCCGCCCAAACCGCTTGCTATTCACATTCGTCGTGCTCTGCCGGGAGAGACATTCGCATCGCTCGCGCGTAGCTCGCGCATTCCCGGCAGGAACGCAGAAAGCCTGCTGCGGCTGCTGAACCGGCGCTACCCGGCCGGAGAGCCGGCGGCGGGCGAACTCATCAAGGTCATTGAATAGGTAGACAGTCCATGAACAAAGAATTGAAACAGGCGGCGCTCGATTACCATGCGCTACCCACGCCCGGCAAAATCGCCGTGGTCCCGACCAAGCTGTGCGAAACGCAGCAGGATCTGTCACTCGCCTATTCGCCCGGGGTGGCCGAGCCAGTGCGCGAGATCGCCAAGGACCTCGAGGCCGCCTACCGCTACACCAACAAGGGCAACCTGGTGGCGGTCATCAGCAACGGCAGCGCCATCCTCGGCCTCGGCAACCGCGGGGCGCTCGCCAGCAAGCCGGTGCTCGAGGGCAAGGCGGTGCTGTTCAAGCGCTTCGCTAACATCGACGTCTTCGACATCGAGGTCGACGCCCCGGACCGTGACGCCTTCATCGACACCGTGGCCCACATCGCGCCGACCTTCGGCGGCATCAACCTCGAGGACATCGCCGCGCCCGAATGCTTCGCGATTGAGGAGATCCTGCGCGCGCGCCTCGACATCCCGGTGTTCCACGACGATCAGCACGGCACCGCGGTGATCATCTGCGCCGGCCTGCTGAATGCGCTCGAATTGCAGGGCAAGAAACTGCCCGCGGCGCGCATCGTGCTGCTCGGCGCCGGCGCCGCCGGGCTGGCCACGATCCAGCTGCTGATCGCCCTCGGCGCCAGGCGCGACCATATATTGCTCCTCGACAGCAAGGGCGTGATCCACCCCGGGCGCCCCGATCTCAACATCTACAAGCGCCGCTACGCCCAGGTGACCGACAAACGCACGCTCACCGACGCCATGCACGGCGCAGACGTGTTCATCGGCGTGTCGGCCGCAAACGTGGTGTCGCCGGAGATGGTGAAGTCCATGGCGCCCAAGCCGATCGTGTTCGCGCTCGCCAATCCCGATCCGGAAATCCGCCCTGAGGCGGCGCGCGGCGCGCGCTCCGACCTGATCATGGCCACCGGCCGCTCGGACTACCCGAATCAGGTGAACAACGTGCTCGGCTTCCCCTACATCTTCCGCGGCGCGCTCGACGTGCACGCCAGCTCGGTGTCGCGCGCCATGCTGATCGGCGCGGTGCGCGCCCTGGCGAAACTGACGCATGAGCCGGTGCCGCCCGAGACCTTGCGCGCCTATGGGCTTGCCCAGCTCGAGTTCGGCCCCGAATACATCATCCCCAAGCCGCTCGACCCGCGCCTGATTCTTGTCGTGCCGCCGGCGGTGGCGCGCGCGGCGGTCGACTCCGGAGTGGCACGCGCCGGTTATCCGGCGCACTACCCGAAACCAGGCACGTAAGCTCGCCCGGTCCGGCAACCGAACCCGCTGCGCTATACTGACCTGACGAACCGCAAAGGGACAGGCCATGAAAAAAATCACCATCATCGGCGCCGGACGCGTGGGCGAATCCACCGCGCACAACCTCGCCAAGCACGAAACCTGCCGCGAGGTCATGCTGATCGACGTCAAGGAGGGCGTGCCGCAGGGCACCGCGCTCGATATCCAGGAATCGGCACCGATCTACGATTTCGACACCAAGCTCGCGGGCTCGAACGACCTCGCTGCGATGGCGGGCTCCAACATGGTGGTGATCACCGCCGGCGTGCCGCGCAAACCGGGCATGTCGCGTTCAGATGTTCTCGACACCAATCTTGCCGTGCTCTACGGGATCGTGGACGAAGTCAAGAAACACGCGCCCAAGGCCATGCTGCTGATTGTCTCCAACCCCGTAGACGTGCTGACCTACGCCGCGTGGAAGCGCTCGGGCTTCGAACGCAGCCATGTTTTCGGCATGGCTGGCGTGCTCGACTCGGCGCGCATGGCGAGCTTCGTGGCCATGGAAACCGGCTTTTCCGTCAAGGACATCAGCGCCATGGTGCTCGGCGGCCACGGCGACACCATGGTGCCGATGACGCGTTTCGCCACCATCAACGGCATTCCGATCGAGCATTTTCTGTCCAAGGAAAAAATCGAGAAAATCGTCAAGCGCACGCGTGAGGGCGGCGCCGAGATTCTCAGCCTGCGCAAGACCGCCAGCGCCTACGATGCCCCGGCCGCGGCGATCGCCTCGATGATCGACGCCATCAGCCGCA
>JBLMXN010000104.1:0-4223 GCA_050257795.1 Bacteroidota bacterium | reverse complement strand
GCTCTTGATGCCGAGCACGGCGCCCGGGACGACCTTCCGGCCGTGCAGCAGGATCACACCGTGCACCGGCCGCACGAACTGCGCTTCGCCATCGCCCCAGCGCATGAGTTTCGGAATTGGCAGCTTCTTCAGCGCCGCCTCGACGATCGCCGCGAGGTGCTGCTTCAGCGGCTCGCCTTTCTGCTTGAAGGCATGGACGAAATATTCGCCCTTGTCGCCGCTGCGCTTTTCGAGCCGGTCGACGTCTACGCCGCAGGATTTGGCGAAGCCCAGCAGCGCCGCCGTGGGCTTGCCGGCGGCATCGAGCGCGCTCGCCAGCGCCGGTCCCTTACGCTCGATCTGGCGATCCGGCTGCTTGTCGAGCACGTCCGGGATCAGCACCGCCAGGCGCCGCGGCGTGGCGAAGGACCTGGCCTCGGCGCCGGCGGCCAGGAAAAACCTGTCCTTCAATCCATCATGTACCCCACGGCTGAAGGCCTCCATCAGGCGCGCCAGCGCCTTTGGCGGCAGCTCCTCGGTGAGCAATTCGACCAGCAGCGGCGCGCTCATGCCTGCTTCGCCGGCTTGAGCAGCGGGAAACCGAGACGTTCGCGCGACTCGTAGTAGCTCTGCGCCACCAGGCGCGCCAGCGCGCGCACGCGGCCGATGTAGGCGGCGCGCTCGGTGGTGGAGATCGCCCCGCGCGCGTCGAGCAGGTTGAAGGTGTGCGAGCACTTCATCACCATCTCGAAGCCGGGCAGCGGCAGGTTCAGTTCCATCAGCCGTCTGGCTTCGGACTCGTAATCATTGAACTGCTGGAACAGCCACTGCACGTTCGAATGTTCGAAGTTGTATTTCGACTGCTCGACCTCGTTCTGGTGGTACACGTCGCCGTAACTCACGCCCCGGGTCCACGTGAGATCGAAAACGTTCTCCACGCCCTGCAGGTACATGGCGAGGCGTTCGAGTCCGTAGGTGATCTCGCCCAGTACCGGCTTGCAGGGAAGCGAACCGACTTCCTGGAAGTAGGTGAACTGCGTCACCTCCATGCCGTCGAGCCACACCTCCCAGCCGAGGCCCCAGGCGCCGAGCGTGGGCGATTCCCAGTCGTCCTCGACGAAACGGATATCGTGTTTCTTCGTGTCGATGCCGATCGCGCGCAGCGAGTCGAGGTAAAGGTCCTGAATGTCATCGGGCGAGGGTTTGAGCACGACCTGAAACTGATAGTAATGCTGCAGCCGGTTCGGGTTCTCGCCGTAACGTCCGTCCTTGGGACGGCGCGACGGCTGCACGTAGGCCGCTTTCCATGGCTCGGGACCGAGCGCGCGCAGGAAGGTCGCGGTGTGGAACGTGCCCGCGCCCATCTCCATATCGTACGGCTGCAGGATCACGCAGCCCTGGCGGGCCCAGTACTGGGACAGCGTGATGATCAGTTCCTGGAAGGTCACAAATGTCGCCCTACTTCGTTCGTCTGGCCAAAATAGCAGTCTCCCTACTTCGTTCGTCTGGCCATAATTTGGGTCGGTTTGAGCGGGACAACCGGCTTGATTGCCGCGATTATACCCTGCCCCGACGTCGGATATACACGGCTCGCTCAAAACGCATTGCTGCGTATCGAACGGTCCTCCACCGGCGGCAATGGTTCAACCTGGCTCGGCGCCGGTTGGTTTGCGTCCGGCGCCGGCGGCGGCGGGGAATTGTCGTCCGCTGGCGCGGCCGGCGGCTCTTCCGGAGTCGGTTCGATGTCGGTTTCCGGCGGTGGCGCCAACAGCTCGATCTGACGTTCACGCACTTCACGCACCACTGCGGCCGCCTCGCCCGGATAGCGTTCGAGCAGACTCAGGATTTTATTGGCGCGTTTCTCGAAATAACGCGTCTGCGTGGCCGGGTTGTTCTTCACCGGAGACGGGAGGGTGGCCGCGAGGTCAGCCGCCTGCGCCGGCGACAGCTGGTCGGCCGGGATTCCCCAGTACCTCTGTGCGGCCGCCTGCACGCCATAGATCCCCTGCCCGAACTGGGCGACGTTCAGATACAGGTCGAGGATGCGCCGCTTGGTCAGGTGATGTTCCATGCCCCAGGTCAGGATCAGCTCGTGCCACTTGCGCAGGGGATTGCGCGAGGGACTCAGGAACAGGTTCTTCACCGTCTGCTGAGAGATCGTGCTGGCGCCGAGCACCAGGCGTCCCTCCTTCCAGTTGTAATCCATCGCCTCCTTGAAAGCGATCAGGTCGAAGCCGCTGTGTTCGTAGAACCGGCTGTCCTCGGCCAGGACTACCGCGCGGGTGATCGGCTTGGGGATGGACGCGAACGGCACCGGCTGCCAGCGCAGCGGCGGCAGATGCTTGTCGGCCGCGCGCTGTTTTTCGTACTCGCGCATGAACGCCGACTTCGGCACCGGTCCGGTGGCAAGTTTTTTCCAGTCCGGCCAGGTCACCGCCAGATAAAACAGGTCGGCGATCAGCAGCAGCAAGAATGCGCGCAAGCCCCAGCGCAGCCAGCGTCCGAATCGCCCCAGGAAACCCTTGAAACCGCGCTGACCGCGCCGCCGCTTACCGAACATACGTGACCGCAAATTCCGTTCTTGACCGGCGCCGGCGCGCACCCAACAATCGCGCTCGCATGGCCATTTCCTGCCCGCACGAGAAGACAATATTCGCGGCCGCGGTGATTTTCGCGGCGCTGTTCTGGACAGGTTTAGCGTTGCTGGTGTTCACGCTGCTCTCGCGTCATTTCTCCGGACTGTCGCCGGCCTACCCCCTCGGGCTGATGGCCGCCGCCGTCATTGTAACTCAGGCGGTATTATGGCTGCGCCGGGCCGGACCGGTGGCTTGGCTGCGCGGCCGGGCGGTGGAGATCGGTGCGCGGCAGTTTCCGGAAATGCACGCGCATCTCCAGTCCGCCTGCCAACGGCTCGGGGTGGAACCGCCGGCGGCTTACGTTTTCCAGCGCTCCCGGCGCGGCGATATTTTTCAACTGCGGCGCCGGCGCAAACCGGTGATCGCGTTCAGCGCCGGGCTGTTCGACGCGGCGTCGGATCATCCCGGAACGTTCGAATTTTTCGTCGGCCACGCCCTCGGACGCGGCATCAAATCGCGCTGGGCCGCGCTTCTGTTTCCCGTCACCGTGCTGCCCTTGCTTGGGCCCGCCTGCGGTCGCCTGCGCATCCACTGCGCTGACCGCTACGGCCTGGAGGCCTGCAAGAATCCGGGCGACGCGGTGCTGGCGCTCATGTTGCTGGCCCACCGCGGGCGGCGCTGGAAGTCGCTGCACGCCGGCTCGCTGCTGGCGCAGGACGCGGTGGCGCGCGGCTTCACCGAGTCGCTGTTCGAGCTGACGTCCGCCACACCCTGGCTCACGACGCGCCTGGCGCGGCTGCGCGCCCAGGTCGCGCAGGAAAAACCATTGTCGTCGCGGCGCCATCCGCTTGCCTATGTGACGGCGCTGTTCGTGCCCTCCCTCGCGCCGCGCGCCCGCGGCGGGGTCATGCGCGTCCTGTGCGCGCTCCTCTGGGTGCTGGTGCTCGCCTACTTGGGCAATTCGGCGTACCAGTGGCTGACGCGCCACGGCGTGTTCACGGCGCTCGAAAGCAAATTCGAAAACATGATTATGAATTTTTCACGTGCCCCCGTGGTAACTGCCACGCCGTCGGTACCCGAAGCGCCCGCAATCATGGACACCAAGGGCGACGCCTACGCCCGCCTCGACCAGGACCTGCGGCAACTGGGCGACCTCGCCCTGGCGCGCCAGAACAAAATCGGCGGCAACCCCTGCGACATCGGCAATCTCGGCGCGCTCCGGCTCAATTTCCGCGCCGAACGCTACGCCTTCAGCTGCAATGAGCCGCTGGTCTACACCGTGATCGATCTGGGCGAATTCGTCCCCGGCGAACCGTCGCATCTGCGCGCCTACAACTGGAAGGAAAAGCACCTGGTACCGGCACCAGCATCCGCACCACCCCCGGCTTCGGTGCCACCCGCCAGACAGGGAAAACTGATGGACAGGCCTGAGCGTTTTGTTTAATGTCACGCACCGTGCTTCGGGTCTCGCCTGAATCACCCTGGAGGAAAGAACCGGCCCAATCAAAAGCCGGCAACAAAAACGGGCCGCAAGGCCCGTTTTTGTTTGAGAAACGGTCCGCGCCCAGCCCCAGACGTGCCGCCAAGCCTCATTTCGGCTAGTATTCCGTTCCCCGAATTGTCGACGGTACTCCCATGTCCATCCTCAGGTCCGTAAACGCGCCATCC
>JBLMXN010000103.1:0-16994 GCA_050257795.1 Bacteroidota bacterium | reverse complement strand
TCCGCCGACAGCGGCCTGATCGCGCTCGGGCCGAACCAGGCGAAGCTCTACGGCGGCAAATACGCCGGCCGCACCGCGCTCGACGTGCGCGGCAAAACCCCGCTGCTCAACATTGACGAATCGGTCAGCGGTATCGAACTGGCGCCGGCACTGAAAGACGCGCTGCAGTTCGACAAATTCGCCGGCGTAGCCAACCTCGGCGCGAAGCTGACGGCCCAGGGACTGGACGCGAACCAGATCAAGGCCACGCTCAATGGCAACGCCAGCTTCGCGGTCAAGGACGGCGCGATCAAGGGCGTCAACCTCAAAAAAATGAGCGACACCATCGCCGCGGCGATACGCGACAAGTCGTACCAGAAACTGACGGAGATCATCCCGCAATCCGGGGATGAAACCCGCTTTACGCATCTGGACGGCACAGCACAGATAAGAAACGGCATCGTCCAGAACAATGACCTGAAAATCCAGAGCCCGGATCTGCTGAATGTCACCGGCAAGGGTTCCGCCAACCTGCCCAAGGAAACCCTGGATTACACCATCACCCTCGGTTCCTATCCGCTCGGGATCGGCTGCACCTTCGCGAAGCCCTGCTTCCGGCCAGACTGGAATGCGATCCTCAAGCAAAAGCTCGGGGGCAAGGTGGAAGAGAAGAAAACCGAGATAAAACAAAAGCTGGAAGAAAAACTCAAAGAGCGCCTCAAGCTGCGCTGAAACCGGACATGGGGAACAGGCGGGTTGCCCTGGGTGCGTTTTTCACGGCGGCCCTGCTGATGGCGTCGGCCGCCGAAGCAGCGACCATCGAGCGCCTGCAAACCACGCACGCGGGCAAGCGCTACACTCTGACGTTCGAGGTCGTGCTCGACGCCGAGCGCGCCAAGATCTGGCGCATCATGACGGATTACGAGCATCTGCCGCGGGTGTCGGACGTGATCGTAAGCAGCCGCGTCCTCGACACCGTGGATCAAAATCATCATCGCGTCGACGTGCGGCTCCACGCCTGCGTGCTGATCTTCTGCAAGAATATGAAAAAAACCGTCGACATCGTGGCCCGGCCGCAGGACGACATTGTCGTGACCGGCGTGCCGGCGCTTAGCGATTTCAGTTATTCCGTTGAGCACTGGCAGGTGTCCGCCGACGGCGCGCAAACCCGGCTGCGCTACAGCGCCGAGATGGTGCCGGATTTTTTCATCCCTCCCGTCATCGGCCCGTGGCTGGTGAAATCCTTCCTGCAACGGGAGATCCGCGTCACCGCGCTCAAGGTGGAAGCGCTGGCCCGGCAATGAGCGAGCGTCCCATCGGCCGCCGGTTGCTCGCATGGTACGACCGCCACGGCCGCAAGACCCTGCCCTGGAAAAAGAATCGCAATGCCTACCGCATCTGGGTCTCGGAGATCATGCTGCAGCAGACCCAGGTCGCCACCGTGATTCCCTATTTCCAGCGTTTCATCGCGCGCTTTCCCGACGTGCGCACGCTGGCGCGGGCCAAACTCGACACTGTGCTGCACCTCTGGACCGGCCTCGGCTACTACGCCCGCGCGCGCAACCTGCACCGCGCCGCGCAAATCATCGCGCGCGAACACGGTGGCGTATTCCCGCGCTCGCTGGACGCGGTGACGAAACTGCCGGGCGTGGGCCGCTCCACCGCCGGCGCGATCCTGGCGCTCGCCTTCGGGCAACGCCATCCGATCCTCGACGGCAACGTCAAGCGCGTGCTGGCGCGCTATCACGCGGTCGACACGCCGCTCAACCAGCGCGTGACGGAAGAACGTCTATGGAAACTCGCCGAACGCCACACGCCGCGCGCGCGTGTGGCCGACTACACGCAGGCGATCATGGACCTCGGTGCCACCGTGTGCGTGCGTACCAAGCCGAAATGCGAGGCCTGTCCGCTGCGCGCGGACTGCCGCGCATATCAACGCGGCGCGGCGCATTCTTATCCGGTGCGCGCGGCCGCGCGCACTGTGCCGGTCAGAACCACGCGCATGCTCATGATCCGGGACGACCGCGGGCGCGTGCTGCTCACGCGCCGCCCGCCGACCGGGATATGGGGCGGGCTGTGGGGATTTCCCGAATGCGCCGACGACGACGCGCGCCAGTGGTGCCGGGAAAATTTCGGGCTCGACATCCGCACCGAGACGCCGTGGCCGGTGCTGCGTCACCTCTTCAGTCATTTTCATCTCGAGATCACACCGATACCCGCGCGCGTGGTGGGGGATACACGGCGGGCGATGGAGAATGCGGAAACAGTCTGGTATAACGTGCGCCGGCCGGATCAGCGCGGACTGAGCGCGCCGGTGAAATATCTGCTCGATGAATTGCGGGCGAGCCGGAATCTTGGCCAAGACACATGAGCGTGTCGTGGCGCCGGCGAGCGCGGTGAAACGGAAGTCCGGACCGGAACCGATTAAAACCGGTTCAACCGCGCCAGCGACGGCTGATAAATTGCTTACAGAGGAATCGAACCAATGGCTCGCATGGTAAAGTGCGTCAAGCTCGGCAAAGAGGCCGAGGGACTGGATTACCCCACCTATCCCGGCGAACTCGGCAAGCGCATTTGGGAGAGCGTTTCGAAGCAAGCCTGGCAGATGTGGCTCAGTCACCAGACCATGCTGATGAACGAGTATCGCCTGAATCCGCTCGACCCCAAAGCGCGCAAGTTCATCGAGGGCGAGATGGAGAAATTCTTCTTCGGCGAGGGCTCGCAGCTGCCGGAAGGCTACGTCCCGCCCGCCAGCAAGTAGTTACCTTACCCAAGCCAGTTTACAAAACGGGACCGATCAAGGGCCGCGGCGTTTTCCCCGGCCGGGGCGGCCGCCTCGCAAGCGCTTTCCCTGGCCGTCAGGGGCGCGTTCCTGCTCCCGCGCGGTTTGTACAAACTCCCGGGGCTTCTCTATAATTCGCGGTCCCTCGGCCGGGTAGCTCAGTTGGTAGAGCAGCGGACTGAAAATCCGCGTGTCGTTGGTTCGATTCCGACCCCGGCCACCATTTCTTCTTTCAGGTACCATGCAGTTCTTCCTTGATGGCGAGCGCCGTTTTGCGCCGATCATCGAGATTGCCGACAACAAGCACAAGCGTCTTTCCTTCATCAACCTTATCGAGGCACATGTGTTGAGCGCCATTCGCCTTGCAGTCGTTTCTCCAGCGGGTCAAACGTAATGAACGTGGTGCGCCGGTAAAGATGTATCTCTTCGTACGCCGTGCCCATGGATGAACCGTTCGCGGTCGCGGTCGATCCTGCCGTTTCGTTTGGCCGTCCCGTGCCGGAAGGCGCCGGCATCCCGGCGGAAACTCTCGCCAACAATACAAAGCCGCTGACTCGTATGAGCAGTTAGTGGAGGACTATGGACGTCAAAAAGAAGAGATCGAAGAAGCGATCCGCTACCGGCTCCTCAAAGCCGCTTGATGAAATTGTTTTCTTTATTGGCCGCTCATTGGGAAGAAAAGCTGTCGCCACCGCGTTGCGCAATGCTGGAGCATAAGTAGAGGTTCACGACGATCATCTCCCGCAGGACGCGAAAGACGACCCCGAAATTCGGGCCGCGCTGCCCGCACTTGAATCTGTCCCGACAGATTCTTGAATCTCAACACCATCTTCCGGAAATGGCGATAGTTGTTTTAGAGCCTCTATCAAAATGAAATGGATCGCCAGGACGCCAGGAACGCCAGGGTTTGGGAAAACCGGAAGCATCCGCTTTCCTGGCGACCCTGGCGTCCTGGCGTTCACGATCATATTTATTTTGTTAGGTGCTCTTAAAAACTTTGCAGTTGCTGGTCCGTCGGCTCGGCGCAACAATACCAGGGCTCGGACAGGCGCGGGATCGGCGCGCCGGTGCCGGTGTCCGCCAGCGGCAGCGTTGCCACGCCCAGCGCCTCGTGCGCCAGTTTCCAGATCTGCGCAAAAATCTCCCGCCGGCTTGATCCCCGGCCTTCGGCCTGCGCCACCCAATCCTGCACCGCGCGTTGCAAATGATCGACGCGCGCGTCGGGATTTTTCCACGGATAGCCCAACAGCTTGGGGTCGAAACCGCCGAGCTGGTCCTTGAAACCCGGCAGCTCCAGCAGCAGCGAACCCCGGGGAATGAGCAGGCGGATCGCCAGCTGGATCGGCGGCACGCTCTCGACCAGTTCCAGGTCGAGCAGGCGCGTGAGCAGCGCGATGTAGCCTTCGAGCGTGGTCCAGGGCGTGAATGCCACGAAGGTCGGCGCGAGCGCGATGCCGGCCGCGCGGCACAGCTGCACGGCGCGCGAGAAATCCTCATTCGTATGGTTCTTGGCGAGCAGCTCGAGCACGCGGTCATCGACCGATTCCACCGCAGCGGTTATGAACAGACAGCCGGTGGCTTTCAATTCCGGCAGCATGTCGGCGTGCCCGATGATGTGCTGGATCTTTATCGTGGCGTCATAGGTGACATCCGGAAATTCGGAGCGCAAGGCACGCACGAGCTTGAGCGCATGGGTCGGGCCGTTGAGGAAATCCGGGTCGCCGAAGGAAATATGCTGCGCGCCGGCCGCCACCTGCTGGCGCACGTCGGCCATGACGGTGTCCACGGGTATGACGCGGAACGTGCCGCGATACACCGGCACCACCGGGCAGTGGCGGCACAGGTGCTTGCAGCCGCGGCTGCCTTCGGCGAAACCGACAATCTTGCGGCCGCCGTCCGGCAGTTGCAGGTGCGCGTAACGCGCCAGCGGCGGCAGCGCTCGGCGATCCGGCACGAGAAAAACGATTTTGGAAAGGTTCACCACCGGCTCGGTCTGCGCGTGGCCGTCGCCGGCGCGCAGCCGTTCCACCAACGACAGCAGAGCCGGCTCGACTTCGCCGCCCAGCACGGTTTCCGCGCCCAGTTCGCGCAGGAGCTTTTCATTCATCGGCGCGTACAGGCCGTATACGCACAGATGCGCCTGCGGCGCGAGTTCCCGCACCCGCGGCAACGCCTCGACCGCGATGCGCGTGGCGGTGTGCATGGCGACATAGATCGCCACCAGCCGGGCGTCGCGCAGCACCTCGGGCTCCAGTCGCTGCAGCGCGAGATCAAGACAATGCACCTCGCAGCCGGCGCGCGCGAGCCACGCGGCCGCTTCCGCCAGGCCGAAAGGCTGGCGCCCGAGTTCGTAGGGATTGATCAGGACGATTTTCATAATTCAGAGATAATGGCCACAGAGAGCACGAAGTACACAGGGAGTGGAAAAAACAAGATTTTCTTCTCCTCGGCTTCCAGAACCAGAGACACTCGGTTAAGTAGCCCGGATGGAGCGCAGCGAAATCCGGGAAGAACAGCCCCGGATTCCACTTCGTTTCATCCGGGCTGCACCCCTCTCATAATCAGCGGGCGCGCCGGCCCGGGCATTTCAATACCGGTTATTTCTTGCCGCCGCCGGGCCGAAAACCGGGCGGCAGCCTGCCCATGTCGCCCTCGCCGAACAGGAACCCGAGCATGTGCTGCTCGATGACCTGGATGCTACCCGGGTCGGCGCTGCTGAGCCGGTTCTCGTTGATGATCGTGGTCAGGCGCTGCAACCACCGCTTCCAACCCTCCTGCGAGACGTTTTCATAGATGCGCCAACCCAGCGGACCCGGATGCGGCGGGCGCTCCAGACCTTCGGCCTCGCGTTTCAATACGACACAGCGGATGATGCGTGCCATGCGGCCCTCTCGACAATCAAAGTAGATCGAACGAGGGATTGTATTACGGAACTCCGTGCGCGAGGCCATTGCCGCATGAAATGCGGTGCTTTACCGGCGGATGATTTCTTGAAGCCGGCCGGTTTTGTTACCATGTCGATCAAGTATTCATGAATGAGGAGTAACGTCATGGGAGTCATCGAGTATCCCGTCCGCATCGGCGATGCCGAGATACGGCTGGCCCCGGCGGCACAGGCCAAGTTCGCCGAGCTGCTGGCGGACGCCGACGCCGCGGAAGTCGCCGGCATCCGCGTGTTCGTCTCGGGCGGCGGCTGCGGCGGCATGACCTACGGCATGACCTACGCCGAGGCGACGGCGGGAAACCATTACGACAGCGTGCTCGAAGGCCCGGGCTTCCGGATCTACGTCGATGCGGTCGCGCTCAATTACCTGCAAGGCTGCGAGATCGATTTTCGCAACTCGAGCTTCGTGTTCAACAAAGTGTTCCAGGCCGTCGGCGGCAGCGGCACCTGTGGCGGATGCGGCGGCGGCAGAGGTTTCTAAGCCGGTCACGGCCCCGGGCCAGGATGCGGCCGCGCGCCGCCTCCTGCTGATCGCGCCGCACGACAGCTACCGCACCGCGCCGTTCCTGGCGGCGGCCAAGGCGCGCGACATCGGGGTGCTGATCGCCTCCGAGGCCAGACACTCCCTGGTCAGCGCCTATGCCGAGGGCCTGCACATCGACTTCGGCGATCCACGAGCCTCCCTGCAATCCATCCTGCGCGCGGCACGCGAGCGGCCGTTCGCGGCCGTGCTCGGCAGCGACGACGCCAGCACCGAACTCGCCGCGCTCGCGGCAGCCGAGCTCGGGCTGTCGCACAATCCCGTCACGGCGACGCGCCTCGCGCGGCGCAAGGACCTGGCGCGCGATCATCTGGCGCAGGCCGGCGCGCCGGTGCCGCGCCACTGGCGCCTCGACCTCCGGCGCCCACTGGCGGCACAGACTGGGGACATCCGCTTTCCCTGCGTGCTCAAGCCGGTGGCGCTGTCGGCCAGCCGCGGCGTGATCCGCGCCGACAACCTCGAAGAACTCGGCCAGGCGGCCGCGCGCATCCAGGTCCTGCTGGCGCGCGCGGGGCTGCGCCAAGCGGAAGAACGCGAAACCATCTTGGTGGAGGAATTCATTCCCGGTTTCGAGGTGGCGGTGGAGGGCCTGCTGACGCAAGGCCGGCTCGAGATACTGGCCATCTTCGACAAGCCCGACCCGCTGAACGGTCCGTATTTCGAAGAGACGTATTACATCACGCCGTCGCGGCTGGAACCGCCGGTGCAGCACGCACTGCTAGAGACGATCGCCGCCGCCTGCGCCGCCTACGGGCTGCGCGAAGGGCCGATCCATGCCGAATGCCGTATCAACCAGCGCGGCGTGTGGATACTGGAAGTCGCGGCGCGCACCATCGGCGGGCTGTGCGGGCGCCTGCTGCACTTCGGCACCGGTTCCACTCTGGAGGAACTGGTGCTGATGCACGCCCTGGGTGAACGTCCCGAGACGAACAGCGAAACCGGCGGTGCCGGGGTGCTGATGATCCCGATCCCGCAGGGCGGCATCCTGCGGCGCGTCGAGGGTGTGCTGGCCGCCGGGAAGGTGCCGTACGTCGAGGAGGTGGTGATCTACGTGCGCGAGGGCTATGAGCTGGTGCCGCTGCCGGAGGGCTCCAGCTACCTGGGATTCATTTTCGCGCGCGCCCCGAGCGCCGCCCAGGCCGAGGCCGCGCTACGCGCGGCGCACGCCTGCCTGCGCGTGGTGGTGATGCCGTTGTGGAAGGGGATCAGCGTCTGACCTCGCAACGACTTATATCCCCGTTTCCGCCGAGCCGAACACACCCGCTGAACGCCCATCAAGTGTGGCGTTGAATCTCCCAGCCGTTGCGATTAGCGCGGTGCGGATTTCTATTGGGAATATTGCAGCGCACCGGCGAAAATCACCGTCTCCCGCGGCGCCGCCCGCCCCAGCCGGATGCTAGAGTTGGAGCCATGATCGTTCCGCAGCTCGTCGCCCACCGGGGTTGGCCCCGGCACTATCCGGAAAACACTCTCATCGGCATCGACGCCGCCATCGCCGCGGGGGCGCGCTTCGTGGAAGTGGACGTGCAGATCACGCGCGACCGCATCCCGGTGCTGTTCCACGACCGCGATCTGCGTCGCGTGTGCGGCGTGGACGGGCGGGTGCACGAATACCGCTACGACGAACTGTGGGCGTTCCGCGCGGCGGAGCCGAAAAAATTCGGCGACCGCTTCGACGAGGTACACATCCCGCGACTGGCCGAGCTCGGGCACTTGTTGCGGCGCTCACCCGACGTCACCGCCTTCATCGAGCTTAAGCGCCAGAGCCTCGATCAATTCGGCACCCGCACCATGCTCGACCTGGTGCGGCGCGCGCTCAAGCCGGCGGCGGCGCAATGCGTGCTGATTTCCTATTCGCTCGAGGCGCTGCTGGCCGCGCACCGCGAAAGGTGGCCGCGCCTCGGCGTGGTGGTCGATAAATGGGACGAGCGTAATCAGGAAATCGTCGGCGCCATCCGGCCGCAGTACCTCTTCTGCGACGTTGACGGCCTGCCGCGCGCCGGCCGGCTGCACATGGACGGAACGAAGCTTGCGGTGTTCGAGGTGACGGACGCGCGCGTGGCCCTGGCGCTGGCGGAGCGCGGTGTGGAGTTCGTCGAGACTTTCGAAATCGGCGAGATGATCCGGGACCTGCAACGCCTCGCGACTCCCGCCCGATGACCGCGGCGGATTACGACGTCGTGGTCATCGGCGGCGGGATTCACGGCGTGGGCGTCGCCCAGGCGGCCGCGGCCGCCGGCCATTCGGTGTTGCTGCTGGAACGCGAGCGCCTGGCGTACGGCACCTCCAGCCGTTCGAGCAAGCTGATCCACGGCGGCCTGCGCTATCTCGAAAGCGCGCAGTTCGGCCTGGTGCGCGAATCGCTGCGCGAGCGGGAAATCCTGCTGCGCCTCGCGCCCGGTCTAGTGCGGCGCGTGCCGTTCTACATCCCGGTCTATCGCGCCACGCGCCGCCGGCCGTGGCAAATCCGCGCCGGGCTCGCGCTCTATGCCGTGCTCGGCGGGCTCGCCTCCGGCACGGGTTTCGAATTCGTGCCGCGCGCGCGATGGAACGATCTCGACGGTCTCGACGCCGACGGACTACAGGCGGTGTTTCGTTACGACGACGCCCAGACCGACGACGCCGAACTCACGCGTGCGGTGATGCGCTCGGCGCAG
This sequence comes from Bacteroidota bacterium, assembly GCA_050257795.1. Taxonomy (GTDB): domain Bacteria; phylum Pseudomonadota; class Gammaproteobacteria; order Acidiferrobacterales; family Sulfurifustaceae; genus Sulfuricaulis. The sequence continues at coordinate 8,091 of JBLMXN010000103.1, read as the reverse complement.
ATGCTCGGCGCGCAGCTGCGCTGCCCGGCGAATTTTCTGTCGGCCAAATGGATCGGCGATGGCTTCAAGGTCCATTATCTGGAAAACGACGGTGAAAAATCCTGCCGCGCCACGACACTGGTGAACGCCGCCGGACCGTGGGTGAATACGGTGCTCGACCGCGTCACGCCGCGTCCGTCGATCCTGCCGGTAGAACTGGTGCAGGGCGCGCACCTGATTCTCGCCGGCGAAATCAATCGCGGCGTGTATTACGTGGAGGCGCCACGCGACGGCCGCGCCGTGTTCGTCATGCCGTGGCAGGGCAGAACCCTGGTCGGCACCACCGAAACGCACTATGACGGCGATCCCGCCGCGGTGCGCGCGCTCCCGGAGGAGATCGCTTATCTGCAGGAAACCCTGCGGCATTACTTTCCGCGTCATAACGGCAGGCTACTCGACAGTTTTGCCGGGCTGCGCGTGCTGCCGGCTGGGCGCGGCCCGGTGTTTCGCCGACCGCGCGAAACCGTGTTGCACCCGGACCACCCGGAACGCGCGCGCCTCGTCAGCATCTACGGCGGCAAGCTCACCGGTTATCGCATCACCGCCGTCAAGGTCATGCGGCTGTTGCAAAAATCGCTGCCGGCGCGCCGGCCGCCGGCCGACACCGCGGAACTCACGCTGTCGCTCTGAACGGCGTCACTCGCTGCAATAACCTTGGAACCGGTCTGTTCCTGCTGACAAACAGGATAGCTTTCGTTCGTAAGCTCGTGGCGTGGCGACACTTTTTGGCGGCGCCGAAAAATACCTTGTCACCGCGGCGGCGCTTCCACAGAATGCTGTAATTTTAGGGGCCCACAACAAAAATCTGAGGGGACGGGCATGAATATTTTCGTGGGCAATCTGACGGCCGCGATCACGCCGGAGGATCTGCGCCGGCACTTCGCCGGCTACGGCACCACCATCAACGCCATCGTGATGCGCGACACCGCCACCGGCCTGCCGCTCGGCTACGGTCACGTCTATCTCGTGCCGGAAGACGCGGCGCAGGCGGCAGTCGCCAACCTGCACAACACCATACTCAAAAATGTCCGCCTGGTCGTGCGCGAATGTGTCTACCGCTCGCGCCAGGAACGCCGCCTCAGCCGCCGCCCTTGGAAAGGCGTGGAGCGGCGCGTCACCGGCGCGCGCCGGCACAATGGTTACGACCACAAGGACCCGGACGAATTGCAGCAGCAGCGCATCGGCTGATCAGCCGCCACGCTTCTCTCACGATTGTTATGCAACCGCGCCGAACGACCGCGTTTTGGTTGGGCCCGGAACCCGTTAACGCCATGGCGGCACCGCGATAGCAAGAAACGGGTTGGCGATCGGCAGCGTGGCAGTTAGCATGCTTCGGACTCGGGCGGCGGAGGCGAATTCATGCGAACCAGCGATTACCAGCGGATCGAGCAGGCGATTTATTTTCTCGAGGCGAATTTCCGCGCCCAGCCGCGACTCGAGGACATCGCGCGCCACGTCGGCCTGAGCGATTTTCATTTCCAGCGCCTGTTCCGGCGCTGGGCCGGCATCAGCCCGAAACGCTTCCTGCAGTTCCTGACCGCTGAGTACGCGCGCGAGCTGCTGCAACGTTCGCATAACGTGCTCGACGCCACCGACCAGGCCGGCCTGTCGAGCGGCGGACGGCTGCACGACCTGATGGTCAATCTGCACGGGGTCACCCCGGGCGAGCTCGGGCGTGGCGGCGCCGGGCTCATCATCCGCTACGGTTTTGCCGCGACACCGTTCGGCGAATGCCTGCTGGGGCTGACCGATCGCGGTGTCTGCAGCCTCTCGTTCCTCGACCATTCCAACCGGAAGCAGGCCGTCGCCGAACTCAAGCGCCAGTGGCCGCAAGCCACGCTGCGGCAGACAACGCGCGAGATACATGCGCTCGCGCAACGATTGTTCACGTCAACGCACCGCGGCGCACCATTACCGCTGCTGGTGCGCGGGACGAATCTGCAAGTGAAGGTGTGGGAGGCGCTGATCCGGCTGCCGCCGGGCGCGGTGATGTCGTACGAAGCGCTCGCCGCCGGCGTCGGCGCGCGGCGCGCGGTGCGCGCGGTCGCTTCGGCGGTGGCGCGCAACCCGATCGCCTGGCTCATTCCGTGCCATCGCGTTATTCGCAAAACCGGCGCGTTCGGCGAATACCACTGGGGCGAAGCGCGCAAAAAAGCGATGTTCGCCTGGGAAGCGGCGCACGCGCCTCAGGCGCCGATCGCCGCGTCCATCTCCCGGCGCCAGCGGGCATAGCGCTCCGCGAGCTCCGGATTCGGCCGCGGCGCAAACGTCGCGCCCGGTTCTTCCTCGGGCCAGGCGGCGGGAAATCCCGCCAGCAGATACGCCGTGCCACGCGCGGTCGCCTCGTGTTGCGCCGGCCGATACACTGTCAGGCCGCTCAAGTCCGCCAGCCGCTGACATAAACCATCGAGCGAGGCCAAACCGCCGGTCACGACCAGACGCGACAAGTCCGGTGCCGACGCCCGCAGGATATCGAGATTCACCCGCAGCAGGAAAACCACGGACTCCGCCACCGCCACGGCTTTTTGCCAGGCTTCGCCGTCGCCGATCAGGCGCGAGTCGAACTGCGCCACCCAGAACGGCGCGCCGAGGCCGGCAATTCCGTTCAGAAACAGCGGCACCTCGCCATCGCGCGCGAGCCATGCAGGCAGATGCGCCTCGAGGTCTTGCAGCCGCCATTCCTGCTCGGCCCAGGCGAGCGCCGCGCCGGCGCCATTCACCGTGCCTTCGAGCACGTACACCGAGCGCTCCACGTCGTGATAGACCATGCCGGCGAGCAGGCCGGCGGCTTCCGGCGGTCGCTCGAAAACACTTTGGATGAAAGCGCCAGTGCCGATATTGACGTACGCGCTATCGGATCGCGGCGCGCCGAGCGCGAACAGCGCCGCCGACTGATCGCCGGTGGCGATGGCGAGCGGTGTCGAACGGCCACCGGCGCGCAGCGCGCCGAAGGCGTGGCGCGTCGGCACGCAGCGCGGCAGCGCCGCGCGCGGGATGCCGAAAAGTTCGAGCAGCCACGGATCCCAGTCGCGCGTGCGCAGGTTCCACAGCAGCGTGCGCGCGGCGTTCGCGGGATCGGCGCACAGCGGTAGTTGTTCCGGCAACAAGCGGAACAACAGGAAACTCGCGAGCGGTCCCATGGCCAGGCGCCCGGCGCGCCGGGCCGCGGCCACCGCCGGAAGATTGTCGAGACACCAGCGCAATTTGCTGGCGCCGTAATGCGCCGAGAGCCGCAGCCCCGTGCGCCGGTGGATCTCATCGGCCTGCGCCGCGAAGCCGGCGAGCCATTCATGCGCGCGCCGGTCCTGCCAGCTGATGACGGGCGATAGCGCCGCGCCGGTGTTACGGTCCCAGCAGACGATGCTCGAGCGCTGCGTCGCGAGACCCGCGGCGGCGATGCGGCCGGCGCGAGCGCCGAGCGCGGCGATCGCCTGCGCCACGACCTCCTGCAGCGAGGTGACCAGCGCTTCCGGATCCTGTTCGACCCAATCCGGTTGCGGGTGGCGCGCGCCGACGTCGCGCAATGCGCTCGCCTGCAACGCGCCGCGCGCGTCGAACGCGAGTGCGCGGCTCGCGTGTCCGCCTTGATCGATGCTGAGGTAGAGCGAATCCGGCGCGGGGCGCGCCATCACGCCGGCGGCAGGTGGCGGCGCCAGTTGTAATCGCCGGCGCCGCTCACGATGAACCACGGGTTGTGCAGATCGGCCTTGTTGTACACCAGCGGCCGGCCGTCGAGATCGGTGACGCTGCCGCCGGCGACCTCGACCACGCATTGCGCCGCGGCGGTGTCCCATTCCATGGTCGGGCCGAGACGCGGGTAGACGTCGGCAGCGCCTTCCGCGACCAGGCAGAGCTTGAGCGAGCTGCCCATGCTGACGACGTCGTGCTCGCCCAGGCTCTTCAGGAACGCCTCGGTTTCCGGACCGGCGTGTGAACGGCTTGCCACCACGACCGGCTTGCCGCCGTCGAAGCGGCGCGCGCGCACGGCGCGCGCCTCGGCCTCGCCTTGCTGTTTGTACGCGCCATGCCCGGCGCAGGCATGATAGATGAGCTGCGCCACCGGCACGTACACCACGCCGAGCAGCGCGCGGCCGCCCTCGATGAGCGCGATGTTGACGGTGAACTCGCCGTTGCGGTTGATGAACTCCTTGGTGCCGTCGAGCGGATCCACCAGCCAGAAACGTTTCCAGTTCGCGCGCGCGGCGTACTCGGCCTTGGCTGATTCCTCGGACAGCACCGGAATATCCGGCGTCAGCGCCTCGAGCCCGGCGACAATGACATCATGCGCGGCGCGGTCGGCCTCGGTCAGCGGCGAGCGGTCCTCCTTGTGCTCGACCTTGAAGCCGCGCTCGTAAACCTCGAGGATGCGCCGCCCGGCGGCACGCGCGATGCCGCAAACGTCGTTCACGTAGTCGCAGGGACTTTCGGCGGCCATGACTGGTCAGCGCCCGCCCGCCAGCCGGTCGCGCACCAGGAACAGCGCCGCGATGGAACGCGCTTCGGTGCACTCCTCGAGCGCCAGCAGCTCGCTCAGGCGCTCGAGCGACCACGGCACCACCTCGAGCGCCTCGGGCTCGTCGCCCTCGAGGCGCTCGGGATAGAGCTCCTGCGCCAGCACCAGATGCGTGGCATGGCTAAAGTAGCCGGGGGCGAGCGTCACCGATTTGATCGGCGTGAGCCGGCGCGCGCCGTAGCCGATCTCCTCCATGATCTCGCGGTTGGCGGCCGCTATCGGGGATTCGCCCTCCTCGACGCGCCCCTTCGGCAGTCCCAGCTCGTAGCGCTCGACACCGGCGGCGTATTCGCGGATCAGCAGCACCGTGGTGTCGTCGAGCATCGGCACCACCAGTACCGCGCCACTCGGGGCACTGCGCAGGCGCTCGTAGCTGACCTCGCGCCCGTTGGCGAAACGCAGACCGACCTCCTCGACCCGGAACAAGCGGGTGCGGGCAATGGTTTCGGTGCGGGTAACGATCGGCTTTCGGCTCATGGCGGCGCAGGCGCGGCGCATACGCAGGGTTATTGGTGGTCCGCCGCAAATTCTATATTGAATGCGGCGCAGGCGCGACCAAGCGGCGCCGCCCATGGCGCGCCCGCCACAATAACATCGAAATTTCCTCCGTAGCCCGATCGGGTATATGCTTGGGCTTCAGGGAATTTCCACCACAGCAGACCACCCCATGATCGTCATCGAGGAAGACCAAGACCTGCTCAAGGCGACGGTCTACGCCGAACTGTCGCTCGCCGATTTCCGCGAGTTCGAAACCGCAGTCAGCAACGAGCTGCGGCGCACGCCCAAGCTCGCGCTGCTGCTCGATCTCACCAACATGTCGGGCTATACCCTCGACGTCGCCTGGGAGGACCTCAAGTTCACCCGCGCCCACGCGCATGACTTCAAGCGCATCGCGGTGGTCACCGGGAGCCAGTGGGTGATGTGGCTCGGCTGGCTGCCGGCCGCGTTCACCGACGCCGAGATCGAGCACTTCGAAGACGCCGTCGCGGCCCTCGCCTGGCTGAACGGTCGCTAGTCATCGCCGTCGTTCGCATCGTTTCTTCCATGGTCGCCTGGCACAAGCTCGAAACCCTGCTGCTCGATCTCGACGGCACGCTGCTCGACCTGCATTACGACAACCACTTCTGGCTCGAGTACGTGCCGCGCCGCTACGCCGAGACCCACGGCCTCGCGCCGGAGGCGGCGCGCGCCGAGGTGCTGGCGCGCTACAAGCGCGCCGAGGGCACGCTCGACTGGTACTGCGTGGATTACTGGAGCCGCGAGCTGAAACTCGACATCCCCCTGATCAAGCAGGAAGTGGAACACCTGATCGCGGTGCACCCGCATGTGCTCGAGTTCCTGGAGGCGGTGAAGCGGTTGCGAAAACGAATCGTCCTGGTCACCAATGCCCACGGCAAGACGCTCGCGATCAAATTCCGGCATACGCCGCTCCGCGGCCATTTCGATGCCGTGGTGTGCTCGCACGATCTCGGCCTGCCGAAGGAGCACGCCGACTTCTGGGGCAAAATGCAGCAGGTGCAGCCCTTTAAAAAGGAATCCGCGCTGCTCATCGACGACAGTCTGCCAGTGCTGCGCTCGGCGAGCCGGTACGGCATCGGCCAGCTGCTCGCGGTGTACAAACCGGACTCGAAACTGCCGGAAAAGGACGTCGGCGAATTCCAGGCGATCCGCAGCTTCCGCGAGATCATGCCCGGACCTTGATGCGCGCACGGCTCGTCAAGCTCCTGTTCCACCTGTTTTCCACCCTGCCGCTGCCGGCGGCGCATGCCCTGGGCGCAGCACTTGGCTGGATCTTCTTCGCCGTTCCCAACAAGCGCCGGCGCACCGCCGAGATCAACGTGGCGCTGTGCTTTCCGGAAATGCCGCCGCCCGCGCGTCGGCGGCTGCTGCGGCGCAATCTGGTGGAGCTGGGCAAATCCGTCGCCGAGATCGGCGTGCTGTGGACGCGCGGCGCATCGGGTCTGCGCCGGCTGATACGCCGCGTCAGCGGCGAGGACGAGGTGAAGCAGGCCATGGCCCGCGGCAAGGGATTGATCCTGGCGCTGCCGCACCTGGGCGCCTGGGAAATGATCGGCATGTGGGGTTCGATGAATTTTCCCATGACCAGCCTGTACCGCACGCCGCCGATGTCGCAGATGGGCCGGCTGATGCGGTCCGCGCGCGAGCGCTTCGGCGCGCGCCTCGTCACCACCGACAACACCGGCATCCGCGCGCTGTACAAGGCGCTTGAGCGCGGCGAGATGGTCGCAATCCTGCCGGATCAGGTGCCGGCGGCACGCGGCGCCGCCGTGTTCGCGCCGTTCTTCGGCATTCCCGCCGCCACCATGGTCCTGCTCTCCCGGCTCGCCATGAAAACCGGCGCGCCGGTGATATTCGGCTACGCCGAGCGCCTGCCGCACGGACGCGGTTATCACCTGCACTTCCTGCCGGCGCCGGAGGACGTCAACCGCGGCAGCATTGAATCCTCGGCGGCCGCGGTCAATGCCATGGTGGAAAAATGCGTCCGTGCGCTGCCGCAACAATACCAGTGGATCTACAAGCGTTTTCGCAATCGCCCCGCGGGTGAAACGGCGTTTTACTGAAACTTCCAGGCGCATCCGCCGGCGCGCGCGACACGCCGGGGCCGATCTGGCATCATCGATCTACCGCCGATCAGGATCATGCGATGAACTTCAAGCGCCTGCTGCTGACACTGCCGTTGCTGTTCTCGGCCTGCCACAACCGCGACGAGACCGATGAAAACTCGCCGTACTTCGTGATTCCCGTCGGCTCGCGTCTGGTGCTGCACCAGGCGGTGACGGTTCCGGCATTCGCGGCGGCGGCATATCTGCAGGGCGGTCTGTGGATGCCGCAGACCGAGATCAGCCGCTATAACCCGCACTGCAAGTTCGAGCTGCGCCAACCGAAGGATGCGCCCCAGACCGTCGCGCCCGATGAATTCGTGATCACGCGCACGACCGAGGAAGTCGAGGTCCAAAGCGAGACAACGCAGATTCGCTCCCGGGTGCTGATGCTTCAATCCGAACGCCAGCCGCAGGTGTCGCGCCTGAGCTGCACCGTCTGGCAGACGCTCGTCGAGGGCCGCCCGGTCAACGGGCGCGAGTTGCGTCAGGCCCTGGGCCGGGCGTTCACGCTGGAGATCGCCGGCCGCGCCGCTTCTTCGCCGCAGCATCCTTGAACCGGCCGGCCCACCCCTTGAACCGTTTCTGGCAATAGGCTAGCAGCGCGCCGTAGTCGGGGAAAAACAGCTCGAAGTCGTCCACGCCACAGGCGCCCTCGAACTCGCAGTCGTCGTTCGAATGATCACGGCAGACCTGCGGCCGGCTCTCGTAGATGCCGCACAATCCGCCCGGTTGCAGGTGCAGACAGCGACTGTTCACCAGCAGGAACCAGCCATCCTCGTCCTTGTACACCTGGGTGTTGGCGTGCGAGATCTGCCACAGCAGCAGGTCGAAGTCCTCCATCGAACGCGGCGTGTCGATCTGGTGCGTGAAATAGGTGCAGCAGGTCGAACCCTTGCAGAAGCTGCACTTGTTCGC
>JBLMXN010000102.1:0-6837 GCA_050257795.1 Bacteroidota bacterium | reverse complement strand
GAGCACGCGCTCGGCAACAGGAATGCCGAGGCGAGTTACGCGCTGCTGTTGCGCAACAAATTTCCCGATTCACCCGAAGCCGCGCAACTGGCGTCCACCGGAACGCCGAGGAAGAAATAAGTCATGGACAGTGTGAATACCTCCACTTCCGCCGCCACCGTGCCGCCGTCCGGGCCGGGGCGGATGCTGCAAAAAGCGCGTCAGGACTTGCGCCTGGCGCCGGAAGACGTCGCGCAGATTCTGCATCTGTCGTCCAAGCAGGTCGTCGCCCTGGAGCAGGACGATTATAAAAGTCTGCCGGGATCGACGTATGTGCGCGGTTACCTGCGCAGTTACGCGCAGTTGCTCGGTCTTGCGCCGGAGAAAATCCTCGAGTCTTACAACGCCCTGACCCATGCGCCGAAGCCGCTGACTTTGCCCCAGTCGGCTCCACCGGCCCAGGTGACCAGCGGCGATCGCCTGGTCAAGCTTGGCACCGTCGCGGTGGTCGCGGTCGTGGTGGGGCTGGTTTATCTCTGGTGGCGCAACCAGGGCGAGACGCCGGAGCATGCGGCCCTGTCGACGCCAGCCGCGCCGTCGGAGATGTCCGCGTCAACAGCAGGTCGTGCGGACATGACGCAGGCCATGACCGCATCGCCCGCGGGCAGCGCGGTGTCCACGGAAACGCATCCGCCAGCTATGCCGCCGCCGGCGGAGCCGTCCAGACCAGCTGCTGCCGCCGTCGTGCCGGCGCACGATGCGGTCCCCGCGGCGAAGCCCGCCGAGGCGGCGAAGTCCGGCGCCACCGGACATGTCACGGTTTCCGGGATGATACTCAATGTATCGCCAGGCGAATCGCCGAAACCGCAGAACTCGACCGCCGCGCCAGGCACGGATCGGGCCCTGGCACAAGCGCGGCAGGCGGCGGATATTCCGGCGGATGCGCCGCGGTCACGACTGGTGCTGTATGCGGCGGAGGAGTCGTGGGCGGACGTGCGCGACGCCGGTGACAACAAGCTGTTGTATGAAAACATCCGCGCCGGGCGCAGCGTCACGATCGAGGGCGTAGCGCCTTTCAACGTATTTCTCGGCAATGCCGACGGCGTGCAGGTGGAGTTCAACGGAAAGAAATTTGACATCGGCCGGTACAAGCGCGGCCAGGTGGCGCGCTTCACGCTCGGCGACAATGCGGCGGTGAACAACTGATGTTCGGCGGCAATCCCATCCAGCGACGTCGCAGTCGTCGCATCATGGTCGGCCCGGTGGCGGTGGGCGGCGATGCGCCGGTCAGCGTGCAGAGCATGACCAACACCGAGACCACGGACGTGGCGGCGACGGTTGCGCAGATCAAGGCGCTCGAGAACGCCGGCGCCGACATCGTGCGCGTGTCGATCCCGACGATGGAGGCGGCCGAGGCGTTCGGACAAATCAAACAGCAGGTGTCCGTGCCGCTGGTGACGGATATCCACTTCGATTACAAGATCGCGTTGCGCGTGGCCGAGCTCGGCGCCGACTGTCTGCGCATCAATCCGGGCAATATCGGGCGCGAGGACCGGGTGCAGGCCGTGGTGCAGGCGGCGCGCGATCGCGGCATTCCGATACGCATCGGCGTCAACGCCGGGTCGCTCGAAAAGGAATTGCAGAGAAAATACGGCGAGCCCACGCCGGAGGCGCTGGTCGAATCGGCGCTGCGCCACATCGAAATTCTCGACCGCCTCGGTTTCCATGACTTCAAGGTCAGCGTGAAGGCCTCGGACGTGTTCATGGCGGTGGCGGCCTATCGCCAGCTGGCGAAACAGATCGAACAGCCGCTGCACCTCGGCATCACCGAAGCCGGCGGGTTCCGCTCCGGCGCGGTGAAATCCGCCATCGGCCTCGGCATGCTGCTGGCCGAAGGCATCGGCGACACCATCCGCGTCTCGCTCGCGGCCGATCCGGTGGAAGAGGTGCGCGTGGGCTGGGATATCCTCAAGGCGCTGCACATCCGCAACAAGGGCATCAACCTCATCGCCTGTCCGTCCTGTTCGCGCCAGGAGTTCAACGTCATTGCCACGGTGAACGAACTGGAGCGGCGCCTGGAAGACGTCAAGGAACCGCTCGACGTGGCGGTCATCGGCTGCTGCGTGAACGGCCCGGGCGAGGCCAAGGCGGCGCAGGTGGGACTGGCCGGCGGCAACCCGAGCCTGCTCTACATCAACGGCAAGCCCGATCACAAGATCGGCAATGACCAGATCGTCGACGAAATCGAGCGCGTGATCCGCGAAACCTTGCAGCGGCGCCGTGAAAGCGGCGAGGCACTGCCGGAAAAGAAGATCGTCCCCATCAAGCAGGCCGGTTGAGAATTTTTTGTTGAAGAATTTAGGAATGACGACGACCCGGTAATGGTCGCAAAGCGGAGGAGCACAGGGTACGTAATTAGCCACTGCGCCTTGAACGAAACGATATGATACAAAGACAAGTAAAATTAAAGCTCAGCCCCAAGCAGATTCGCCAATGTGAGGCATGGCTATTCCGGGCCACTGGGATCTATAACTGGGTGATCCGCAAGATCGAGCAGGATGCGCTGGTCGGTAAGTATTGGACCGCCTATGGACTGATCTACGAGATCGCGGGGCACAGCAAGAAATGCGATGTGCCGTCGCGAATCATCCAAGGCACGATCAGCCGCGCGCATCAGGCGTGGGACCGTTGCTTCAAGAGACTGGGCAGAAAACCGCGCCTGAAATCGGCTCGCAACAGAATGTCCGGTTTGGATATCCCGGGCGACGTATGCCGCGCCGGAGAATATCGCATCGCTGTTCCCGGTCTCGGAAAAGTGCGTTACCACAAGGATATCTTGCCGGAGGGAAAAATTAAGGCGTGCCGGCTGCTTAAAAAAGCGAGCGGCTGGCATCTCGCTGTATGCATCGATGCGGAACCGATTGCGATCCCTCGTGCTGGGTGCGGAGCCGTCGGTATCGATCCCGGCTTCTCGTCGCTGCTCGTATTGAGCGATGGCACGAAGATCGAACACCCGCACGAGTTGGAAGCCTCGTCAGAGCGCCTCGCTAGAGCGCAGCGCGGTGGCCACAAGCGCCTCGCAGCCCGTATTCAAGAACGCATCGCCAACCAACGTCGCGACCGCAACCACAAGCTGTCACGGGAACTGGTGGCGAAAAATGAATTGATCGTATTCTCGGCGGATCGCCACAGGGCGATCGCGGCGATGTTCGGGAAAAGCGTGGCCTCCAGCGCCCACGCACAGCTTCGAGCCATGCTGGCGTACAAGAGCCGTACAGGCGGTACGCGGTACATCGAGGTTGATTCCCGGTTTTCCACCAAGACCTGCTCGGCGTGTCGGTGCCTGTCCGGACCTTCCGGCTTCAGCGGGCTTGCCGTAAGAGAGTGGGCGTGTACGGAATGTGGAACCCGTCAGGACCGAGACGTTAACGCGGCCTTGAACACGCTGCTCTCGGGCCAAGGTCTGGCCTCGAAGTCTGAAATCGCGTCCTGCGAAAAACGAATCGAGCGTGCGCGTCAGGAACCCGCGCGCCAGATTCAGGCGTGATGACCGGTGAGCAAGGCCATACAGGCCGTACGGGGCATGAATGACCTGTTGCCGGAGGCGTGCGAGCGCTGGCAGCGGATCGAGGATGTCGCCCGCGAAACGCTGCACGCGTACGGCTATCGCGAGATCCGCCTGCCGATCCTGGAGAAATCGGAACTGTTCGCGCGTTCGATCGGCAGCCTGACCGACATCGTCGAGAAGGAGATGTACAGCTTCGAGGACCGCAGCGGCGAGAATCTGACGCTGCGCCCGGAAGGCACCGCCGGTTGCGTGCGCGCCGGCATCGAGAACGGTTTCCTTCACAACCAGATCCAGCGTCTGTGGTACGCCGGGCCGATGTTCCGGCACGAACGGCCGCAGAAGGGACGTTACCGGCAATTTCACCAGATCGGCGTCGAGGCCTTCGGCATCGACAGCCCCGACCTCGACGCCGAACTCATTTTGATGTGCGCGCGCCTGTGGCGGGCGCTCGGTCTCGACGGGATCGTGCTGCAGCTCAATTCGCTCGGCACGCCCGCGGCCCGCGGCGCGTATCGCCAGGAGCTCGTGCGCTACTTCGAGACGCGGCGTGGCGAGCTGGACGAAGACAGCCTGCGGCGGCTCGACAAGAATCCGCTGCGCATCCTCGACAGCAAGAACCCCGCGATGCAGGACGTCATTGCCGGGGCGCCAAGCCTCATGGACCACCTGGACGAACCCTCGCGCGCGCATTTCGCCCGGCTCGGCGATGATCTGCGCGAAGCCGGCGTCGGCTTTACCGTGAATCCGCGCCTGGTGCGCGGCCTCGACTACTACACCCGCACTGTGTTCGAATGGACCACCGACCGTCTCGGCGCGCAGTCCGCGGTCTGCGCCGGCGGGCGCTACGATGGCCTGGTGGAACAGCTCGGCGGCAAACCGACGCCGGCGGCCGGTTTCGCCATCGGCATGGAACGTCTGGCCGAGCTGCTGGCGCTGCAGGGCGACATGCGCCACGCGGCTCGTCCGCATGCCTACGTTATCCTTCTGGGTGAAACGGCCGAGCGCCAGGGCATGATGCTGGCGGAGCAGTTGCGCACCGCCGGCCTGCGCATCGAATGCAACTGCGGCGGCGGCGGGCTCAAGGCGCAGCTCAAGCGCGCCGATCGCAGCGGCGCGCATCATGCGTTATTGCTCGGCGAGGATGAAATCCGGAACCGAACGGTCACGATCAAGGATCTGCGCGACGGTTCGCAGACAACGGTCGCCCGGGACGGGTTGATTGATTTACTGCACAGAAAAATGAAAGAGGAATAATACCTTGACGGCTTACGACGAACAGGAAGAACTGGAGAAACTCAAGGCGTGGTGGAAGAACTACGGCACCTCCCTGATCATCGGCGTGCTGCTGGGCGCCGCCGTGCTCGTCGGCTTTCGCTACTGGACGCAGTCGAAGGAGCAGCGCTTGCAGGATGCCTCCGTGCTTTACAACCAGATGGTGCAGGATATGCGCGGCAAGAAAAACGACGACGCGCGCAAGACGGGAGAATCGCTGGTCAATGATTATTCCGCCACGCCTTACGCCGGCATGGCCGGGCTGCTGCTCGCGCGCCTTGATTTCGATGCCGGTGACGCCAAGACTGCGCGCACGCACCTGCAATGGGTCATCGATCACGCGAAGGATCCGGCGACCGCCGGCGCCGCGCGCCTGCGTCTTGCCCGACTGCTCATCGGCGGGGGTGAGCAGGATGCCGCGCTCGCGTTGTTGAATTCCAAAGAACAGGGCGGTTTCGAGGGCGAGTACCAGGAGTTGCGCGGCGACATTTACGCCGCGCAGGGCAAGCGTGACGACGCGCGCGCCGCTTATCGCGAAGCACTCAAACGCCTGCCGCCCGATTCTCCCTACCTTCCGGTTCTCAAGATGAAGCTGGACGATCTCGGCCCGGAGAAAACGTCGTGACAAAGCCCGCCTTCGTGTTCTGCGCCGTGCTGCTGCTGGCCGGATGCGGCGGCAGCAAGGTCGTGCGCGAACAGCCCGCCGAATTGCAGGATTTCGCCGCCACGGAGCAGGTCAGGAAGGTCTGGTCCGCCGATATCGGCGCCAGTGCCGTGAAAAAGGCGGTGACGCTCGCGCCATTGCTGGTCGGTAACACGATCTATGCCGCGGACCCCAAGGGTCACGTCAGCGCCTATGCCGCCGACAGCGGACATCGCTTGTGGAAGACGAACGTGGATCAACTGGTGACCGGCGCCACCGCGGCCGGGGACAATCTCGTGGTGGTGGCCAGCAAGAAAGGCGAAGTCGTGGCGCTGAGTTCGGCGGACGGCCATCGGCTCTGGACCGCGAACGTATCGAGCGAAGTGCTGGCGCCGGCCGCGATCGGGGCCGGGGTTGTCGTGGTGCAATCGGCGGACGGCAAGCTGACCGGCATCGATGCAGCGAATGGAAAGCGCCTGTGGGTGTACGAGCGCACCGAGCCGCCGCTCAGCCTGCATGGAACGGCCGCGCCGGTGATCGTGAGTGACGTCGTGCTGGCCGGTTTCGCCAGCGGCAAGATCGTGGGCATACAGATCCGCGATGGCAAGATGTTGTGGGAAATACCGGTGGCGCAACCGCATGGGCGTAATGAGATCGAACGCCTGGTGGACGTGGACGCCTCGCCGCTGGTCGTGGGCAAGGTGATGTTTGCCGCCAGTTACCAGGGCAAACTTATCGCCGTTGACCTGCAGACGGGACGCATCTTGTGGTCGCGCGACGTCTCGACTTACACCGGCATGGACGCGGACGCGAACAACGTGTACCTCAGCGACGATAGTGGCGAGGTGATTGCCTTCGATCAGCGCACCGGCGCGAGCGTCTGGCGCCAGGAGCATCTGCGCGCACGCCAATTGAGCGCGCCGCGTTATTTCGACGGGCTCGTAGCCGTCGGCGACTTCGAGGGCTACGTGCATTGGCTGTCGGCCGAAGACGGGCATTTCGTGGCGCGTTATCGCGCGGGCCGCAGCCCGATCCGCGCTCAACCGCTGGCCGGTCACGGGATGTTTTACGTCAGCAGCCAGTCCGAAACGCTCGAAGCCCTGCGGCTGCAGAAGAACCAGAGCAGTCTGATCAACTGATTTTGAACCGCCAAGACGCCAGGAACGCCAGGTTTTTTCTTCGGTATCTCGAAATCTTTTCTCTTGGCGGTCTTGGCGTCTTGGCGGTTATGTTTCCTATATGAAACCCGTTGTCGTCATTGTCGGCCGGCCCAATGTCGGCAAATCGACGTTGTTCAACCGCCTCACGCGCAGCCGCGCGGCGCTGGTGGCCGATGCGCCGGGACTGACGCGCGATCGTCAGTACGGCGACGGTC
>JBLMXN010000101.1:0-8855 GCA_050257795.1 Bacteroidota bacterium | reverse complement strand
CCGTAGAACGCCGGCGATTCGATGGCGACGGTGTCGCCCGGTTTCGCCACCGCGCGCAGGCACAGGCTCAGCGCCTCCTGGCAGCCGCTGGTGGTGACGATGTCTTCGGGCGAGACGGTGTAGCCGGCGTCGAGCGCGCGGCGCGCGATCTGGCGGCGCAGTTCTGGGCTGCCCGGAGGAAAATCGTAGCTGCCGCCACGCTCGCCGTCGCGGCGCGCGATGCGCGCGAGGATGCCGTTCAGGGCCCGGGTCGGCAGCAGGCTCGGGTGCGGCACGGCCACGCCCAGTTGCAGCACTTCCGGGTCGCGCGTGGCGCGCAACACCTTGAGCGCGAGCGCGCTCACGCTCACGGCCGTGGGCGAGGAGTGCGGATTGGAAATTTCCGGCTGCGCCGGCGGTTGCCACAGGCGCGAGCGGACGTAATAGCCGGATTGCGGCCGCGCCTCGAGCACGCCCTGCGATTCGAGCCGGCGGTAGGCCTCGATCACGGTCGATATGCTGACGTCGAGCTGGTCGCTCAGGCGCCGCACCGAGGGCACGCGCTCGCCCTGGCGGTACACGCCGTTCGCGACCTGCTCGCGCAGTTTCTGCGCCACCTGCTCGTAGAGCATGCCTTCGGATTCGTCCGCCGCTTCCGCGCGCGGCTCGCGCCGGGTCTGTGTTGCCATGACAGTTGGTCCTCCCCTGAAGGAACACAGTTAGTCGTTTTAAATAACTGTATCGCTCCAGAATATATATCCGTGAATCTGTACCGCTTCGAGTATCGGGCCTAGGCTGTTCCCTGTCAAATCGAGGGAGACATCGCCATGCACGACGACAATCCGTACGACATCACGCGGGCCACGGTCCGCCGCCGGGCGGACGGCGCGCCCGATACCGAGTTCTACCTGCGCCGCGCGCACGACCTGCGCGCCGATTTCCTGCGCGCGATTTTCTCCTGCATCATGCACGGACGGCGCGCCTGGGCCTGCATCCGGGCAAAGCTGGAGGAACGGGCATCGCTGCAGGGACTGTCGGCGCTTTCGGCGCGCGAACTCAAGGATCTCGGGATCGCGCGCAGCGATATCGACGCGATCGCGAGCGGCGCGTATTTCACCGACCCGACCCGCGACGCCCGCCGCCGCGAACGCCGGAGAGCGGGCGAGTGAGCGGCGCCTGTTGCTGGTTTAACGGCGAGCTCATGCCGGCGCACGCGGCGCGCGTGCCGGTTCTCGATCACGGCCTGCTGTACGGCGACGGGGTGTTCGAAGGCATCCGCTTCTACCGCGGCACGGCATTCCGGCCCGGCGCGCATCTCGATCGCCTGCGGCGTTCGGCGGCCGCCTTGCGGCTGACGCTGCCCTACGGGCGCGAAGCGCTCGCCGCCGCCGTTGTCGAAACGATCGCGGCTTACGGGCGTCCGGACGGTTACCTGCGCCTGGTCGTCACCCGCGGCCCGGGCAAGCTCGGCCTCGATCCGGCGTCGTGCCGGCGGCCGAACGTTTTCATCATCGCCGACGAGCTGGCGCTGGTGAGCGAATCCGTGCGCGCGCAGGGCGCGCGCGTCATGATCGCGTCCACGCGTCGCATCGCCCCGGACGCCCTCGATCCGCGCATCAAGTCGCTCAATTACCTGAACCACATCCTGGCGCGCATCGAGGCGACCAACGCCGGCGCCGACGAGGCCATCCTGCTGAACGGGCGCGGCCATGTCGCCGAGGGCACGGCGGACAATGTGTTCGTGGTGCGCGACGGCGTGCTGCTGACGCCGCCTGTGAGCGATGGCGCGCTCGAAGGCATCACGCGCGCAGCCGTGCTCGAGCTCGCCGAAAGCGCCGGCATCCCCTGGGCCGAGCGCAGTCTCGGCGCCTTCGAGCTGTACACCGCAGACGAATGTTTCCTCACCGGCACCGGGGCCGAGCTCATCCCGGTGCGCGAGGTCGACGGCCGCGCAATGCCCGCCTGCCCGGGTCCGGTTTTCCGGCGTCTGCTCGCGGCGTTCCACGGACTGGTCGAACGCGAATCTGCTTCCGCGCGCGTGGCATAAGAGAAGGCTGGTTGCGACTCCGCGGCAGAAAGCGCAACATGTCGCGGAGAGTGAGTAACGCTCACGACACGGTCAGTCCCCCGGGAGAAACGGCGTGGCGACACGGTGCACCCATCTCGATGCGATTCGCGACGTCAGTCCGAACACCAACGGCTGCGAGGAATGCCTCAAGCTCGGCGATCGCTGGGTGCATCTGCGCATGTGCATGACCTGCGGGCACGTGGGCTGCTGCGATTCCTCGAAGAACAAGCACGCCACGAAACATTTCCACGCCACCGGCCACCCGATCATGCGTTCCATCGAGCCGGGCGAGGATTGGTACTGGTGCTACGTGGATAACATCATGCTCAGCAAGTTCGGCTGACGGATGCGGTAAGAATCTCTGATTCAAGCCGTAGTTTCGGCCAAGGACCGAAGGCTCGCTCAGCCGGCACATAACCTAAAGGAGGCTCAATGGACAGGCAAGTTCAAAGCGTCTCGCGCAACGACAGCTGGCCGCCGCTGCCGCTGGCG
Organism: Bacteroidota bacterium; assembly: GCA_050257795.1. Classification (GTDB taxonomy): domain Bacteria; phylum Pseudomonadota; class Gammaproteobacteria; order Acidiferrobacterales; family Sulfurifustaceae; genus Sulfuricaulis. The sequence goes on along the minus strand of JBLMXN010000101.1, from coordinate 6,316 downwards.
GAGTGGCAGGACACCTATGCCACCCTTCACATGTGGACGCAGATCGTCGGCAAGGTGCGGCTGGCGCAGGCGCCGATGCTGAATCACTGGTGGCAGGTCCCGCTGTACGTGACCACGTGCGGGCTCGCCACCTCGCCGATCCCGCACGGCGACGTCAGCTTCGAGATCAGCTTCGACTTTCTCGACCATCAGCTGCGCATCCAGACCAGCGACGACACTGTCCGCACGCTCGCGCTCGCGCCGCGTTCGGTCGCCGATTTCTATCGCGAGTTCATGGTGGCGCTGCGCGAGCTCGGCCTGGAAATAAAAATCTGGACCATGCCCGTGGAAGTGCAGGACCCGATCCCGTTCGAGAAAGACGAACAGCATCACAGCTATGTGCCGGAACAGGCGCAGCGGTTCTGGCGCGTGCTGCAGCAGACTGACCGCGTGCTGCAGCAGTTCCGCTGCGGGTTTCTCGGCAAATGCAGCCCGGTGCATTTTTTCTGGGGCAGCTTCGATCTCGCGGTCACGCGCTTCTCCGGCCGGGTCGCGCCGCCGCACCCGGGCGGCATTCCGCACATGGCGGACTGGGTCACGCGCCTGGCGTACTCGCATGAAGTGAGCAGCTGCGGTTTCTGGCCCGGTGGCGGTCCGGTGCCGGAACCGGTGTTCTACGCCTATGCCTACCCGGAGCCGGACGGATTCAAGACCTCCCCCGTGCGTCCAACTGCGGCGTATTACAGCAATGACATGCGCGAATTCCTGCTGCCGTACGAGGCGGTGCGCCGGGTCGCGAACCCGGATGCGATGATCCTTGAGTTTGCGCAGAGCACTTACGAAGCGGCCGCTGATCAAGGAGGCTGGGATCGTCGCGCTCTGGAATACACAGCGGTCGATAAATAAAAGAGTCTGGACCCCGGCGATGTCCTATATCAGTATTCTGTAAATTCCCAAAGAGAGACGCCCGGATGCATAACACCTCCTGGTATTCCTGGTTCGCGAAAGTTGCCGCCCGCTTCTGCGGTCGGCCCCGCGTGTTCGTTTTTGCCGTCGGCATCATCGTCGTGTGGGCGATCACCGGACCCATCTTCCGCTTCAGCGACACGTGGCAGCTGGTGATCAACACTGGCACCACCATCGTCACGTTCCTGATGGTGTTCCTGATCCAGAACACCCAGAATCGTGACACCGAGGCCATTCAGCTCAAGCTCGATGAGCTGATCCGCGCCACCCAAGGCGCGCATAATGCCCTGCTCGACCTCGAAGAACTGGAAGAGGAAACTCTGGATGCGTTTCGAAAGAAGTATGAAACGCTCGCCAGGGTGGCAAGAGAGGAGTTGCGCCATGGTGTTCGAGACACGGGAACACCGGAGCCGTAAATAAGAGCCAGATCGGTTTCACCAATATCAGCGGAAACGGCGACCTGACCATGGGTATACCGCGCTACCACGAATTTCAGGGCACATATGAAAACCTTCTTTTGCAAGCTGATTCCACCCCGGCCGACATGCACCCAGGACATATCCGAGCTGGACTAAAGAATTGGGGTCAGAAAACAATTACCGCTACGTCTTGAGTCCGCTTTCCCTGAGCATGAGGGTCGCGTTTACCAGCCCGGTCATTCTCCGGCATCCTTCGCCGCCAGCCGGCCGATCGCCGACCAGTCGAGATTCTCGCCGCCATGGGCGAGCAGGGTCAGGAAGCGGTCGCGCAGCAGGCTTGCGAGCGGCATCGGCACGCGCAGCTCCTCGGCGGCGGCCAGCGTCAGACGGATATCCTTCTGGCCGAGCGGCGCGGCAAAGCCCGCCGGCTCGAATGTGCCGCCGACGATCATCCCGCCGTAGTTCTTGTAGATGGGAACGTTGAACAAGCTCGATGTCAGCATCTCCAGATACTGCCGCGCATCCACACCGCCCTTGCCGACGAGCGCCAGCGCCTCGCCGAGCGATTCAATCATCGCCGCAATCAGGAAGTTGCCGCTGAGCTTCACCAGGTTGGCGGCCTTGGGCGATTCCGAAAGCACGAAGGTTTTCTGTCCCACGGCGTCGAAGAGCGGGGCCGCGGCCTGGACCGCGGCCGGCGCGCCGGCGGCGATGATGAAAAGCTTGGCGGCCGCCGCCGCGTCCGGGCGGCCGAACACCGGCGCCGATACGAAATGCTGTCCGGCCTTGGCATGCGCTTGCGTCAGTCGTTCCGACAAGGCGACGCTGATGGTGCTCGAGGAAACATGCATGGCGCCCGCCGGCAGGCTGGCAACGATGCCATCCTTGCCGAAAGCCACGCTCTCCACCGCGTCGTCATTCGCCAGCATGGTGATGACCGCCGCGCCGCGGCACGCGTCGGCGACCCGGGCAGCCGCCTTCGCGCCCTGCGCGGTCAAGGCGGCGGCCTTGTCCGCCGTGCGGTTATAGACTGTCACCTGATGGCCGGCCTTCAGGAGATTGGCTGCCATGCCGCTGCCCATCCGTCCCAGTCCGATAAAGCCGACATTCATGGTTTTTCTCCTTCGTTACGAAAAATAGGGTTCGCGAACAATTACCGGTAATATTCCGAAACATCGATTCTCTGAGCGGATTTTCCTCCTTCGTGACATGTCTGCTCAAGCAGGAGTGACCATGACCCATAACACGGCGTTAATAATCGGAGCCGGCAAGGGCCTCAGTGCTTCGCTGGCGCGGCGTCTGGCGAGCGAGGGATTCCGCGTCGCGCTGGTGGCACGCGACATCGATAAGCTGGCCGCGCTGATCAAAGAAACCGGCGCCCGGGCGTATCAGGGCGACGCGCGTGATCCCGCCGCGATCGAAAACATCTTTGAGCGTGTGGAGCGGGAACTTGGACAGTTGGAGCTCGTCGTCTTCAACGCCGGCGAACGTTATCGCGGCCCGATTGAAGAGCTGGTGCCGCAGAAGGTGCTGGACGCTTACCGCACCACCGCCTTCGCGGGCTTTTTGACGGCGCAGGCGGCGGCGAAGCGCATGCTCAAGCAAGGCAACGGGTCGATTTTCTTCACCGGCGCCACCGCCAGCGTCAAAGCCTTGCCGCAATCGGCGCCGTTCGCGATGGCGAAATTCGCGCTGCGCGCGCTGGCGCAAGCATTGGCGCGCGAGCTCTCGCCGAAGAACATCCACGTGGCGCATTTCGTGCTCGACGGCGGTTTGGCCAGCAGCTGGGCCAAGCCCGACGAGTCCGGCCCCGCCGACCGCTGGCTCGACCCCGATGCCGTGGCCCAGGCTTATCTCGATGCGCATCGCCAGCATCGCTCGGCGTGGTCGTGGGAAATAGAGCTCCGGCCCTGGGTGGAAACCTTCTGACCGACGGCGCGCGGCGAATTGGCGCTAGGGCGCGGCCGGCGCGCTCTGTTAAAGTGCCGCGGTACCGTCAGGGGAGGACATTCCATGAAGCAAATCACTCGCACCTTCTTCACCGGCCTTGCCGTGACGCTGCCGATCGTGGCGACCGTCTATATCCTGATCTGGGCGGCACTCGTGACGGAACGCGCCCTGGACGGGTTGCTGCGCTTCGTGTTGCCGCAGGTGGTGTATCTCCCTGGCCTCGGGGTGGCGCTGGGCGTGGTACTGGTATTCTTCGTGGGCCTGCTGATGCGCAGTTGGGCCGCGCGCAAAATCTTCGCCTGGATCGAGGGTCTGATGTACCGCGTGCCGCTGGTCAAGACGGTCTACGGGGCGCTGCGCGACTTTACCGAATTCCTGTCGCGGCCGAAGACACAGGGCGCGCAGCAGGTGGTGCTGGTGCGCCTCGGCGGGATCGATCTGCGCGTCATGGGCTTTGTCACGCGCGACGATCTCGCCGGTCTGCCGCCGGGCATGGGCGAGCCCGGGATTATCATGGTGTACCTGCCCATGAGCTATCAGATCGGCGGCTACACCGCGCTGGTTCCGCGCGCGTCGGTGCAGCCGGTGGACATGTCGTTCGAGGAAGCCATGCGCTTTACCCTGACCGCCGGTCTTAGCGTTCCCGTCGCCAAGGGCGCGTGACGACTCGCGTCAGGAATAGACGAGCCTGGCCTCTTTAAAATAGAGCTGGCCGCCAGGCGTGGCAGGCGTTGAGTTTGACAAGAACTATTTATGCTTACGGAGGAAAGCCCATGGGTACCTCAAGCGAAGTCTGGCCAAAAGGAATCCCATCGGTCGGCCAAACGGCGCAGCGAACCAGAGCAGTGACGGCTCGTGACATCGAGCTGTTCACCGACATCAGCGGCGATCGCAATCCCCTGCATTATGATGAAGAGGCCGCCAAAGCGACCCGTTTCGGCGGCATCGTGGTGCAAGGCGGCGTTACCAGCGCCATCCTGAACGCGGTTGTCGCCGAGGACCTCCCCGGCCCGGGCACCGTGTTCCTGCAAGTCAACTGGAGCTTCAAGGCGCCGGTGCGGCCCGGCGACACCATCACGGGCGAGGTGAAGGTCACCAAGGTGCGTGAGGACAAACCGATTACGGAGCTGGAAACGCGCGTTTTTCTGGCGGACGGTACCACCGTCCTGGACGGGACCGCCGTTTGCTACACGATGCCGCTTAAGAGCAGATAGGCGAATCAGAATCAAATCAAAAGTGCCAGGCTCGATATTCCCCGATTTTCACGCCGGAACATTCCCGAATTTTCCGTAATGAAGATCGACGAACGCTTGTGATATCTGTTCCTGCGTATTCATGACGAAGGGCCCGTGACCGACGACGGGTTCATCGATAGGCTGCCCGTTCATCACGAAGATCGTTGCGTCCGAGACGGCTTCGATCATCGCGACGTCGCCGGCACGCTCGAAGATGACGAGTTCGGTTGCGTTCGCGGCGTCGACGTCGTTCACCTTGATACTGCCTTTCAGGATATACAGCGCCGCCGAATGGCCGTCGCGCAGGGGCAATTGCAGCCGATGACCGGCGCGCAGTTGCACATCGAGCAGGGTGATCGGGGTAAATGTCCGTGCCGGTCCGGTGGCGCCGGAAAATTCACCGGCAATCACCCGCACCGCGCCGCCGTCCCCGGGAAGCGGGACGACCGGAATATCGCGCGCGAGCAGGGTTTGATAGCGCGGTTTGGTCATCTTCATGTTCGCCGGCAGGTTGACCCAGAGCTGCAACATCTCGAGCCGGCCGCCGCGCCTGGCATAATCGCGGCCGTGCATTTCCTTGTGCAAGACACCCGCGCCGGCGGTCATCCATTGCACGTCGCCGGTGTGAATGGTGCCGCGGTTGCCCGCCGTGTCTTCGTGGTCGACCTCGCCCTCGTAAGCGATGCTCACGGTTTCGAAACCGCGGTGTGGATGCCAGTCGACACCGCGCGGCTTTTCGGTCGGCTCAAACCGGGCCGGGCCGGCGTGATCGAGGAGCAGAAAGGGCGTGAGTTCGGCAGCAAGGTTCCGGTAACTGAATATCGTGTGCACGGGAAAACCGTCCCCGACCCGGTGACCTTCGCCGCGGTGGTGAATGCTCAGTACTTTTTTCATGGCCTTGCCTCGTTTGATTGGCGGTGTTGCGCAACACGATGTTCGCCAGTTTATGGGGCCGGTTCATGAAAATACATCGCAAGCCTCGACTGCGAGAATTCAGCAATTGGGTTCAGATCGCGGTTTCCGCCGGTATACCGAGGTATGGCGACACAAACCCCGTGAATGCAATGAAAAAGGTTCAATAAAGGGAAGGGGCGTCAGCTCAGGCCACGGTTAAAGAAGAGTGGGCGATTTGGAACCCGCCCGGTCACCCAAGACTCGCCTGGTCGGCGTGGCGGCCAACGTGCACATTGAACGACCGCTCTTGGGTAATGCGACCGGCGGTTCTGGCCGAGAGCTGCCGATGGAATTCGTTGTCCGTGCCCGATATAGGGCTCCGTTGTGATTTATGCGTCGAGTCACGCGACATGCGGCAACGGATTGAAAGCGGGTCCGTCACTGTGGTCGAATAACGATATCCATATTCGATAGTGAGGTCCGTCTCCGTGCCCACCGTCGGCGCAGCCCGCCGTCGTTTCCTCAGGCTCGCCGGGGTTGGCGCCGGTAGTGCGCTTCTTGGCTCGCGCCCTGGTCTGGCGCGATCGGCCATGACGATGACGCAAGCTACCCACGCCGTTGCCGCGGCCAGCGGTACAGCGACGTCGCCCGAACCAGCCGCGGACTACACGATCCGCATCGGCACTGGACTCATCGAGCTCGCACCTGACCGCATCCTTTCCACCACGACCTACAACGGCCAGTTCCCGGGTCCGCTGTTGCGATTCAAGGAAGGCCGACCGGTGGTCGTGGATATTCATAACGACACCGACACGCCCGAGCAACTGCACTGGCATGGGCAGTTCCTGCCGGTCGACGTGGATGGTTCCGAAG
>JBLMXN010000100.1:0-3094 GCA_050257795.1 Bacteroidota bacterium | reverse complement strand
ATGGCGGTCGTGGGCCCGGAGATCAGGTGACGCGAGGAACCAAACAATCCCGCGATAATGGGCGGCACCATGGCCGAGTACAGGCCGTATACCGGCGGCATGCCGGCGATCATGGCGAAGGCCACGCCCTGCGGCAGCACCACGATGGCGCCGGTGATGCCGGCAATCAGGTCGGCCCGCAGCGAGTCGCGGTTGACCCGCGGCCACCAGCGCAGGAACGGGAAGAACCGCGCCCAGAAGACGTTACATTGCGGTGAGGTGTAATCGAGCATGAACCGGCGACCGGCACAAAAATTAAGGCGCGCATTGTATATTTTTCAGGCGTTTTTTTCATGTTCCCGGCCGCTTCCGCCCGGGTCCCGCCGATATCGACCGCATTTAAAGAGGTCCGGTCCGGCGTCGCGATGAAAATTCATTGTCATGACGCTTGCAACGGATACCTGCCGCCTCAATAATCACGCCCTTTCCCATTCATGGCCGGCACAACTCATGCTTCAGGCGGTTCACGCGGTTTTCAATCATCCGGTGGCGCGCAAGCTGTTTCTGCGGCTGCGTTACCTGCTGGCCTTGGCGTTGCTGGCATGGCTGGCGCTCAGGGCCGACGCCGCGCTGCTGCCGCTCGGATTCCTGGTGTCGCTCCTCGGCGAGGCGATCCAGCTGTGGTCGTTCGCGTCGCTGGTGAAGAACGAGCAGCTGACCGCGCGCGGACCGTACGTGCTGGTGCGCAATCCGATGTACCTCGGGCGGTTCTTCCTGATTCTCGGCGCGGTGTTGCTGCTGGGTAACTGGTACGTGACGATCGCCTACGTCGTGCTCTACTACTTTTACATGGTCAACCGCGTGCAACGCGAGGAGGCCCGCCTGGCGCAGTTGCTGGGTCAGCCGTACCGCGATTATTGCGCGCGGGTGAACCGCTTCCTGCCGGCGTTCGGCCGGCTGCTGGATCCCGCGGTGCGCTATTTCAATGCCTCCGTGCTGATGCGCAACAACGGCCATTGGAACCTGTTGTCGATGCTGGTGTTCTACGGCGCGTTGTGGGGCTACCTCGTCTACTGGCGCTGAGGCGGGTTCACGGTTCCACGGTCATTCGCTGACCAGCGCGAAACCCTCGGCCTGCCACATCTCGACGCCGCCCGCTAGGTTGTAGACGTTTTCGAATCCCATCTGCTGCAAGGTGTCGGCGGCGAGCGCGCTGCGCGAACCGTTCTGGCAATAGAGCACCAGCGTGCGGCTGCGCGCCTCGCGCAACTTCTCCACGCGCCATTTGCAGGCGGCGTCGGCGGCGCCTTCCAGGAGACCGCGCGGAACCAGCAGCGCGCCGGGGAGGTGGCCGTGGTGGTATTCGTCGGCCTCGCGCACGTCCACGATCAGCAGGTCGTCGTGGTTCTCGATCATCTCGTCGAATTCCTCGACCGAGATCTCGCGGATGCGGGTGCGCGCTTCGCGCACGAAATCGGCCAGTGTTTTTGCCATGCCGCGATTGCTCCAGGTTACTGATTGATTATATTGAACCGCCAAGATGCCAAGACGCCAAGGGTTATTTGAACCCGCCATTATTAACTGGCGTCTCGGCGGTCAATTTCTTTCTGTCAGGAGTTCTGCGAAAGCGAGCCTTCGAAGGCAACCAGGTCGCTGACCGGTGCCTGGCAGGCGTGGCCGGCGCAGACGTAGGCGGTGACGCCGGTGTTTGGCGCGCGCTCGGCCAGCACGCCCGGCAGGTCGCCGGCGTCGGGCGGAATGGCGAAGGTCAGCCGGTGCGGCCGGTAATCGCGCTGGGCCGCGGCTAGCCACGGCGACATCATCGCGGTCTCCCCGCGCAGCACGATGGTCTGCGGCGGCGCCAGCAGCTCTTCGAGCGCGACCAGCAATGCGCCGTGCGCCGAGGGTTGCTGGCGGATGCCGGTGTAGAGTGCTTCGAGCGTGCGTTCGGCGGCGTGCAGGTAATGCAGGTCGCCCAACAGATGTCCGAGGCGCAGCAGCGCCAGCGCGGCGACGCCGTTGCCCGAGGGGATGGCGTCGTCCGCGACCGGCTTGGGGCGATAAACCAGTCGCTCGTGATCGTCGCCGGTGAAGTAGAAGCCGCCATGGCTCTCGTCCTCGAAGTGCTCGAGCGCGAGCTCGGCGAGCGCGCGCAGCCAGTCGAGGTCCCGGCCACGCCAGCGCGCCTGCAGCAGCTCGAGCAACGCGTCCATCAGGAACACGTGATCATCGAGATAGGCGTTGAGGTGGGATTTGCCGTCCTTGTGCGTGGCCAGCAGCCGCCCGTCGCGCCACAGGTGCGCGCGGATGAAATCGAGCGCGCGTTCGGCCGAGGCGATGAAATCCGGCCGCGCCAGCGCGCGCCCGGCGTGGGCCATGGCCTTGATCATGAGCGCGTTCCAGGCGGTGAGGATTTTTTCATCCCGCCCCGGACGCACGCGTTGGCTGCGCGCTTCGAACAGTTTGCGGCGCGCGGATTCGAGCAACGCGGCGATGTCCGACTCCGGTTTCTGCAGCCGGTAGGCGAGCGTGGCCGTGTCGGCGCGCACGTTGAGATGCCACTGGCCTTCGAAATTCGGCGTGCCGTGCAGGCCGAAACGGCGTTCGACCGCGTCCCATTCTTCCGGACTCAGTAACCGGCGAATCTCCTCGGCGCTCCAGACGTAAAATTTTCCCTCGTGCCCCTCGGAATCGGCGTCGAGCGCCGAATAGTAGCCGCCCCCGGGCGCCTGCATTTCGCGCATGACCCATTCCGCGGTCTCGACGGCGATGCGCCGGAACAGCGATTCGCCGGTCGCGCGCCACGCGTCGACGTAGAGCGCCAGCAATTGGGCGTTGTCGTACAGCATCTTTTCGAAGTGCGGGATCTCCCAGCGCTCGTCCACCGAATAGCGGCAGAACCCGCCGCCCACCTGGTCGTACAGGCCGCCGTGCGCCATCGATCGCAGCGTGTGCCGCGCCATCTGCAGCGCTTGCTCGTCCTGCTTGCCGTCGGCCCAGCGGTGCAGGCACAGCTCGAGCGAGGTCGGGTGCGGAAATTTCGGGGCGCCGCCGAAGCCGCCGAAGCGCGCGTCGTACTGGCGCTTCAGCTCCGCGTGCGCCTGTTCGAGCGCTT
>JBLMXN010000099.1:0-6630 GCA_050257795.1 Bacteroidota bacterium | reverse complement strand
CTGGTGGAACTGCGTTTCGAGGGCGGTTGGGAAAACAAAGGATCGCTGCTGCTGTCCAAGGCCTCGCTGAGCCAGGCGGAGCTGGATCACCTGCAGGCACAGCACGCCGCACAGGTGGCGCAGGAGCAACTCGCCAACGTGCTTGGCGAAAACCGCGCCGAGGATATCCAGATTACCGGCGATATTCCTCTTGCGGAACCGGCGCAGACGCTCGACCTGCAACAGGTGGCGCAACAGACGCCGGACCATCGTCAGGCGATCGGTCAGGAGCAGGCGGCGTCCGCGGGCGTCACGCTGGCGCGGTCGCCGCTTTATCCGAGCCTGAACCTGACCGGATCCACCGGCCGGCAGGGGAACAACTGGATTCCGGACAACGACAGCCACTCCGTCGGTGTCAGCCTTTCGATTCCGCTCTACAGCGGCGGCCGCGACTACTACGGCACCAAAAGCGCGGTCAGCAATCTGTCGGCGGCCACTTATAATCGCGAACGCGTGGATCAGCAGCTGATCACCAGGCTCCGGCAGGCGTACACCGCCTACGTCGAGGCAGTGCAACGGCTGAAAGTGAATCAGGCCTTCGTGGACGCCGCCACGACGCGCGCCGAGATCGCGCGCAACAAATATGATAACGGGCTGCTGTCCTTCGAGAACTGGGACATCATCGAAAACGATCTCATCAGCCGCCAGACCGCGCTGGTGCAGAGCCAGCGCGACCGCATCACCGCCGAGGCCGCCTGGGAACAGGCGCAGGGCAAAGGAGTCATCCCGTGAACGGGAAAATTCGCAGGTTGTTCGGAAAAAAATCGATCCTCATCGCGGGCGTCGTATTGGCGTTGGCGGCCGGCGGGTACTTTTTCTGGCAACGCAATTCCACTCCGCAGGCCAGCTACCAGCGCGTCAGCGTGACGCGCGGCGACATCGATACGACCATTCTCAGCACCGGCACGGTGCAACCCGAGAACCGTCTCGCGATCAAACCGCCCATTGCCGGCCGGATCGAGCAGGTGCTGGTGAAGGAAGGGCAGGTGGTCAAGAAAAACCAGGTGCTGGCGTGGATGAGCTCGACCGAGCGCGCGGCGCTGCTGGACGCCGCCAGCGCCAAGGGGCCGGCGGAACTCAAGCGCTGGGAGGATCTGTATCGCGCCACCCCGGTGCTGGCGCCGATCGACGGCACGATCATCGTGGGCGACGTGCAACCCGGGCAGAGCTTCACCAGCCAGGACTCGATCTTCGTGATGTCGGACCGGCTCACGGTCAAGGCCCAGGTGGATGAAACCGACATCGCGCAGATTCATCTGAGACAAAAGGCGCAGATCGTGCTCGACGCCTATCCCGACCAGATCATCCCGGCGCGCGTCGACCAGATTGCCTATGACGCCACCACGGTCAGCAACGTCACCGTCTACATCATCGACGTGCTGCCGGACAAGACGCCGGCTTTCATGCGCAGCGGCATGACCGCCAACGTCAGTTTCGATTCGGTTTCGGTCAGCAATGTTCTGGTGCTGCCGAGTGCCGCGATCAGGACGCGGGAAGGGAGCTCCTACGTGCTCGTCGCACTGCCGGACAAGAAAACCAAGCCCGTCGAGAAAGAGGTAAAGCTCGGCATCAGCGACGGCAAGCGCGTGCAAATCCTCTCCGGTGTTTCCGAGGGTGACGTGGTGCTGGTATCCGAGCCGACGTTTACCGACAGCGCCTCCCAGGGCTCCAATCCGTTCTCGCCGTTCGCGCGAAAACGAACACGCTGAGCGCGCCATGAGCGTCATCGAGCTGAAAGACGTCAGCAAGACCTACCGCATGGGAGGTTCCACGGTTTATGCGCTGCGCGACGTATCCCTGACCATCGAACCGGGCGAATTCGTCGCCATCATGGGTCCGTCCGGTTCCGGCAAGTCCACTCTGATGCACGTGCTCGGCCTGCTGGACGTGCCCGATTCCGGTTCCTATCTCCTGAACGGACGGGAGGTGGCGAATCTCACCGAGGACGATCTTGCGGTGCAGCGGCGGGAGGCGATCGGATTCATTTTTCAGCAATTCAACCTGCTGCCGCGCATATCCGCGCTCGAGAACGTTTCGCTGCCACTGCTGTATTCACAGCGGCGCCGCGAATTCGAGAAAGCCAAAACTTTGCTCGAGCGCGTCGGTCTTGGCACGCGCATGCTGCACAAACCGAACGAACTCTCCGGCGGGCAGCAACAGCGCGTGGCGATCGCCCGCGCGATGATCAACAATCCGCGAATCATCCTCGCCGATGAACCTACCGGTAACCTCGACTCCGCCAGCCAAAAGGAAATCCTGGAAGCGCTCAAGGATCTCAACCGTCAGGGCATCACCGTCATCATTGTCACCCACGAGGAGGAGATCGCCCGGCAGGTCGAGCGCCTTATACGGATACGCGACGGCGCGATCCAGTCGGATGAATATCCGACCGGCGAGAAGCCCGCCAAATCCGCCGCGCGCGCTGTCGCCGCGCCCTCGGCGCCGGATCGGTTTCGCCTGGGCGAGATCTGGGATCATTTGCAACAGGGGTTCAAGACGCTGAATGCCAACAAGGTCCGGACCGCGCTCTCCATGCTCGGCATTTTGATTGGCGTCGGCGCGGTCGTGGCCATGCTGGCGCTGGGGCAGGGCGCGCAAAAGGCCATCGAGAAGCAATTGTCATCCCTGGGTTCCAATCTACTGATGCTGCGTCCCGGGGCGACCTTTGTCGGCGGCGTGGCCCAGCAAGCGGGGACCACCACCCGGCTCACCCTGGATGACGTCGCGGCGCTGAAGACGCAGATCCCGGGGGTCAAGGACGCCTCGCCCTCGGTCAGCGGCCGCGGCCAACTCACCTATCTCGACAAGAACTGGAACACCCAGGTGCTCGGGGTCGGCCCATCGTATGCGCGCATGCGCGCCGCCCTGCCGCCGATCGGGCGGTTCTTCACGGAAGAGGAAAACCGCAAGCGCAGCCGCGTGGCGGTTATCGGGCTCACGATCGTGCGCGAACTTTTCGGGGGGCAGAATCCGATCGGCGAGATGATCAAGATCAATAAAGTCAGTTTTCAGGTGATCGGCGTGCTGCCGGAAAAGGGCGCCACCGCCTTCCACGACAATGACGACATCGTCGTCATTCCGGTGCTGACGGCCATGCATCGGCTCATGGGGAAGGATTACGTGGATTACATCGACATCGAGGCGGAGAACGCCTCGGTGATCGACGCCGTACAGAACGCCGTGAAACAGTTGATGTACAGCCGCCACAAGGTGGCGCTTTCGCAGCAGCAGGAGGCTTTCCAGATCCGCAACATGGCCGACATCCAGGCGGCCCTGACCGAAACCAGCCGCACCATGTCGCTGCTGCTGGCGGCGATTGCCGCGATCTCGCTGGTGGTCGGCGGCATCGGCATCATGAACATCATGCTGGTGTCCGTGACCGAACGCACGCGCGAGATCGGCTTGCGCAAGGCGGTCGGCGCGCGCCGGCGCGACATTCTTTCTCAATTCCTGACCGAGGCGGTGGTGATCAGTGCCGTCGGCGGCATCCTCGGCATCGTGCTCGGCTGGCTCGCCACGCAGATCATGTCGGGGCTGGCAGGGTGGGCGACTTCCATTTCCCCGGCGGCGGTGCTGCTGGCCGTGCTGTTCTCCGGATCGGTCGGGATTATTTTCGGAATTTACCCGGCGCGGAAGGCGGCATTGCTGAATCCGATTGATGCTTTGCGGTACGAATAACGCGCCAATAGTCCCAATATGACCTGTAACCAGTAAGGTTGCATCCCGTTACCGTGTAGGTTACGCTTTGGGATGCATGATCAAGAGCTTCCGGCATAAGGTCTTGGCCGACTTCTTCCGCACGGGCAACGCCCGCAAGGTCCAGGCCAAGCACGCCAAGCGGCTGCGATTGATTCTGACCATGCTGAATGCTGCCACCCATGCACGACAGATGGACGCCCCGGGTCTGCGATTGCATCCCCTCAAGGGCAAGCCGGAAGGCCGCTGGGCGGTGGATGTGGACGAAAACTACCGTGTGGTCTTCCGTTTCGAGGATGGCCACGCTTGCGAGGTGGACTATGGCGACTATCACTGAGAAGACTTTGCGCATGCACAACCCGGCGCATCCGGGCGAGATTCTGCGGGAGATGTACTTGAAGCCTTTGGGCGTCACCGTGACCCAAGCCGCCGAGGCGCTGGGAGTGTCGCGCAAGCACGTCTCGGCCATCGTGAACGGTCGCGCGCCGGTCACGCCCGACATGGCGGTGCGTCTGGCGGCGGTCTTTGCCACCGAACCCGAGCTGTGGGTCAACATGCAGGCACAGTTCGACCTGTGGACGGTGAGCAAGCAGGCGCGGCCGAAGGTGAAATCGCTAGTGTCGAAGAAGGCTGCCTGAGCGACTTTGCGTCAAAATTCGAGCCTGGCCCCTTTGATTAGTGCGGACCTCATCGCGGAGCTGCGCGAGATCGCGCCGGATGCCGCGCCCTATTAGCATGCACGCCGCGCCGCGAGTGAAGAGCAATCCGGTGACAACGTGAATCAAATAGTGTCGGCCATAAGTGACGCCGCGATTATTCGCCGCCTCGCTAGCCTGAAGTGCAAGCTCGACGAGCACGAGAACTCTGGTACAGAAGCCGCTGATCGACCGGTTGATACCGTAGCACCGGATCAGCCATTGAACCGGCCAGGGGAGGGGCGGAAAATGAGCTGTTGCCGTGCACGTCCGACATAAGCTAACCATCTGAACCACATTATTTTTCGGGGGCGAAGCGCGTCCAACGAATCGTCCAGCGAAATCCACGTCGATGAAACATGCAGCACGCCGTGATCCGTTCGTGGCTCATACCCGGCTGTCGTCACCGAGAAGAATCGGGCCCGTTAACTAGCGGTTCGCTTGCGAGGCCCCCGGGGAATGGCGTAACGTGGCGAGATGGGTCGTGGCGAGTTGCGGCCAAAGTGGTTCCGGGCCAGCACATCCACATAGGAGGTAATTCCTATGAAGCACCTCTCAAAATCGCTTTTCCTGTGTGTGTTGCTGACGCTGATCCCGACCCACGCCAACGCGGCATTGATGCATTTCGTCGCGGACGCAAGCCAGAGTCAGTTTACCGGCAACCTGTCGCTTGATGGCCATATCAGTGTCACCACGATTCTCGGGTCAGATACGAAAAGCGTATCGGCCGCGGGGGTTTTCGCCGGTTCCGTGGCGGGCACCATTGATTCAGATGTGGACACGTCAGGTGGTACATTCGACTTTCGGGTCATTGCCCTGTCGTCTCCAATCAGCGGATCACTGACCACCAACAAAACCGTGCTCAAGGCGCCGGTAACCATCGACGTCGCGGTGACGAAGGCGACCGTCGATCTCGCATCCCCATCGCCTTCGTCCACCTTGACGTATACCGGCAGCGGTGGCGTTTATTCCTGGGGGCCGACGCCGATGACCTTGAACATCAGCGTCGACTACACCGCGACACTCAGTGTCTCCGGGAATCCGCAGTCAATCAGCGATACTGCGTCGTTTGTAGTGCCGCTGACGGACGCGACCGGAACGGTCACGCTCGACGGCGTGGGCAATCCGATCGCGTATGCCCTGGACATCCCGGGTAACCTTGTAATCCCGCTGTCCCTCTCGACCACTTCTGGTCTATACACTGTTGATTTCACTGGCAGCTTGACGCTGAATAACCTGGGCCTGAATCTGCAGGGCACGAGCACGGTTGTGCCGCCACCT
This sequence comes from Bacteroidota bacterium, assembly GCA_050257795.1. GTDB lineage: Bacteria > Pseudomonadota > Gammaproteobacteria > Acidiferrobacterales > Sulfurifustaceae > Sulfuricaulis. The sequence continues at coordinate 919 of JBLMXN010000099.1, read as the reverse complement.
CCACCCACGCCCGTGCCCGTGCCTGCCGCCTTTTATCTCTTCGGTTCGGGTCTCCTCGTGCTGTTCGGTCTGGCACGCCGCAAATCGGCCTAGGGAACTTGTTGTCCATCGGAAGGCCGCGCCTCGACAGAGTTTTGAAGTGGCGTTCGGCATGCTTTGCCCAGTCTGCAGTTGTCTTTGGTCTGGCCAGCCTGGCGCAAACCCCAGACCGGTTTCGGCTGCCGGCCTCAGTAGAGATACACCGCGCCGCTGCCGCTGGCCGAATTGTCGCCTTGGTTGCCATTGATGCCGGTGGCGTTGCTGTCTTCACCGTTTGCTCCCACCACCAGGGTGTTCCCATCCGCCGCGAGCGCGACGCTGCTGCCGAATACGTCGCCCGCGCCGGTGTTGGAGGCCTTCACGTAGGCCTGCTGGGTCCAGCTGCCGTGGTTGCGGCTGAATACATACATCGCGCCGCTTTTGCCGGCCGAGTCGTCGCCTTGATCGCCATTGATGCCGCTGGCGTTACTGGCCTCGCCGCTCGCTCCCACCGCAAGAACGTTGCCGGCCGCCGCCAAGGCGACGCTGCTGCCGAATATGTCGCCCGCACCGGTGTTGGAGGCCTTCACGTAAGCCTGCTGGGTCCATGTGCTGCCGCTACGGGTGAAGACGTATGCGGCACCGCTGAGGTCGGCCGCGTTGTTTGTCGCATCACCATTGATGCCGCTGGCGGCGCTGGCCTCGCCGTACGCCCCCACCGCCAGCGTGTTGCCGTCCGCCGCCAACGCAACGCTCCAACCAAACTGGTCGTTGGCCCCGGTGTTGGAGGCCTTCACGTAGGCCTGCTGGGTCCAGATACTGCCGCTGCGGGTGAAGACGTACACCGCGCCGCTGTCGGCGGCCGAATTGTCGCCTTGGTTGCCATTGATGCCGGTGGCAT
>JBLMXN010000098.1:0-5224 GCA_050257795.1 Bacteroidota bacterium | reverse complement strand
GAAACGGAGGCCCCTTTCTCCTCTTCTCCGGAGAAAGGGGTTTTGCTTCAGTCTGACTGGTGGAGGAGCCAGTCTTCTGCGAACCCTTCTCTGCTGAAACTTCCCTGCAAAAGGGAAAAACACAGGGAATAACGCCATAACCAACGTTAGGTTACGACGTCACTCCACCAGAAATGCTTATTCTACGCCGCTTCTCGCACACGCTCCCTGTTCAGCAAGCCGTCAAGAACAGGGATTTAACAGGGAATAACAATTCGCCAAAAAGTCCATAAGAGAATGATCAATTAGTTTTTTTCATTTTCCGCGGATTCGTGATCGTGCATAGAATGAACTTGCGTCTGGCATCCACCAATGACCCACAAAGGGTGGATCCGGTGCATGGACGGCTGAAAAGGTATCGTCGGGGCCCCTGCCCCGGCCAGACGGTGACGATGGCGACGCGTACGGCCTCTGTGTACGGATCCTACAAAGAGGAGGGGCCATCATGCACATCCTTCCGAGACACGAGCTTTTCGACGCGCTTGTGCTTTACGCGTTCGTTGTTCCGGTCGTGGTTGTAAGTGCCATTATCGCGATTGCGAGTATTTTTGCGATAGTGCTATTCGTGATCGGCAGCACGTATCAGGTTGCCGGTTAAATCCGGTCTGCCGCCATAACTGGCCGGAACGCGCGTGGGCACGTCAGCGCGTGCCCACGACGCGTGTCACTCACACGTAGCGCCGGCGCTTGAAGTTCACCGTTTGCTGCCAGTCCTTCGCCCCGCCAATCTTGCGGATACTCGCCCAAGTGCCCTTGTAGTAAGGAATGATGTTGCGATCGGTCCATTCCGTCACTACGTCACCCACGATGCCGTTGTACCAGCCGAACTGCATGAAGGTCTGGTTCGGCTTGATGTCGCGCTCGAGGTAGGCCATCGCATACGTCGAGCCGTAGTCATTGTGGACCTCGACGATGTCGCCCGACTGGATCCCGAGCGAGGCCGCATCATCCGGGTTCATCTCGATGATGGCCATGGGATAACGGTCGCGCACGAATGCGTCATACTTGTTGTGGTAACCGGTCTGCCACACCTCGTTCACGCGGCCGTTGTTGATCCAGAAGCGGTGTTTGTCTTTCTGCGCCTGCACCGGTTTCGGCAACCCGGGCCACGGAGCCGGCAGGAACTTCGCTTTGCCGTCGCCGGTGGAGAACTTGTTGTCGGTGTAGAGCATCTCGGTGCCGATGAGCTTGCCGCTTTTCACTTCCTTGATCGGCAATTGCACGCCGTTGGTGCCCGCTTGGCGTAGCAGCGCATAGGTCGCGAGGTATCCGGTATCGCCGCCCTGACTGTCGATCGGCGGCACCCCGGGGCGGCCGGCGCGACGGAAGCCATCATTGAAGGCATCCTCCTCGGTCTTCCAGTCGAATCCGGTGAAGCGCGCTGCCATCTTGCTGTTGCCCTCGCTCTCGTACATTTGCTTCAGGGCGTTAGCGATATCGGCCGCGATGAGGCAGTCGGGTTTGGCCGATCCGGGCGGGTCCATGAAGCGCTCGGACAGGCGCAGGCGGCGCTCGCCGTTCATGGAGGTGAGGTTCATCTCGCCCGGATGGGCGGCCGGCAGCGCCATGTGCGCGGCGTCCATGAACATCACCGGATACAGGTCGATCACCGCCACGTAAAGGCCGCCCTTCTTCGTGGCCTCGTAGATGACGTCGATCAGCTGTTCGGTGGTCGCGCCGCGCGCCTTGGCCATGGCCTCCTTGACGATGTTGCTGCGGCGGTGGATGACTTCGCGGTACTCCTCGGCATTCAACGTGGTCTGGAAGTTGTTGCAGCCCCAGCTGGTGAGCATCTGTCCCCGACCCTGGATGATCTCCTGGTCGATGTAGATCTTGTGGTCGCCCGGATATGGCGGGCGGGTGTAGCCCTCCTGGTGCCCGCCCATGCGCACCGCGCCGGTCCCGCGCCGTCCGACATTGTGGGTGGCGAGCACCAGGTCCAGGAGCGCCGACTGGATGAGATAGTTATCGTTGCCCCAGATGATGCCCTTCTCGTAGCCGTGCATGGTGCGCTTCATCTGGCCGGCGGCTTTCGGCTTGTAGGCCCACTCGGCGGCCTGCTTGAGCTTGTCAACGGACACACCGGTGATCCGGCTGCATTCCTCGAGACTCGTGCGGTTGGCCTTCACCGCCTCGTCAAATCCCGTCGTGTGCTGGGCGATGAAGTCCTTGTCGATCCACCCCTGTTCGACCACGTAGGTGAACAGTCCGTCGAATAGCGCGATGTCGGTGCCGGGCTGGATATCGAGGTGCAGCACGTTGTCCCGGCCCACGGCGTGCTCGGCCACGGCGATGGTGGGTGTGCGCCGCGGGTCGACGAAGATCACCTTGGCGGCTGCCACGGTCTCGCCCGGGAACCATCTCTTCTTTTTATCCACCGTCGCCCCCTGCAGGTTCGGCAGCCAGTGGGCGAGGAAGTAGTTGGTCTGCGTCTCGTACTGGTTGGCGCCGATGCCCATGATGCAGTCGGCGAGCTCGGCGTCCTCGTAGGCATTGTTGAGCTCGCCCACGCCCATGTCGCGCGTGGCATGGCATTCGGAGTTGTACGCCGGGCGGTTGTGGATGCGCACCATCGGGGTCTGCAGCGCGGTGAACATCAGCTTGCCCGTGCCCCAGGTGTTCTCGAAGCCGCCACCGGCGCCGCCGTGGTCGAAGCAGTTGAACATCAACCCGTTCGGCCCGTCGTGGTCGAGGATCTTCTTGGTCACACCGGCGTAGAGCGCGAGCGCCTTGTCCCAGGTGGTGTCGAGCCACTGGTCGCCGGTGAAGATGCGCGGCTCCTTCAGGCGGTTCTGGCCGACGCCGGTCTCGGTGAACATGTAGGTCGCCAAACGTCCGCCGCGCGTGGAGGACAGGCCCTGGTTCACCACGCATTGCTTGTCCGGCACGATCATGATGTTGTAGCGCTGCCCGTCCTTGCCGCTGACGACGTTGGTCATGCCGGGCGTCATCACGATCTGCAACGGCGGCAGTTGTTTGCGAAAATCGAGCTTAAGGGCATTCTGGTGCGGGGCGCGGCCGCCCTCCTGGTTCTCGGGCCATTTGTACACGTGGTAGCCGCAGCCGACGATGCAGAAGTGGCAGGCCAGGTTGGTCTTCTGAGCGTTGACCGGCGGCAACGCGATGCGATCATTCTGGGTGCTCATGGGTCGTCCCTCCTAGAGAATGTTGGACTGCCGGCCGTAAATCAGGCCGTTCACGGCGACCGCGCGGACCGAGTCGTCCTGGGCGTGGTATTCCAACAGGATCTGCGGCAGGTTCTCGGTCGCCTGGCCGGTTACCATCTGGCCGGTCTTCTCGGCATCGAACATGCTGAAGTGACAGGGACACTTGAAGGTCCGTGATTGCGGCTCGTAGCTCACCTGACAGCCCATGTGGGTGCAGAGCACGCTGTAGGCGACGATGTCCTTGTCCGGCCCGACGCCACCGGGAACGGACGAGCCCATCTTGACGAGCACGCAGGGCGAGGCCGCATCGGGGTATTGAAAGCTTACGGGAACGTTCGGTTTGAGCGCCTTGGCCTTGGCGATGGTCTTGGGCGGATAAGGCAGCGTGGCGCGGCCGACCTCTCCTTGGGCGGCCGGGGACGGATGCGAAAGACCAAGCGTTGCAACGCCCGCGCTGGTGACACCGCCTAGTTTGAGGAAATTTCTGCGTGAGAGCTTGCTATCCATGCGAACCTCCTCTCTGCGTGTATAGAAATGGAGTACGGAGTTGCTGGCGCAACACAATGATGGATCTTGCAGGGACGCTGTTACGGGACTGGACCGCCGATATGCCTTATTAAGGTGCGCAATCGGCGTTCCAGCAAAACCATAATACGCCGATGCCGCCAGCCGACAAGTCACCTGCGGCTTTTAGCGCCAAGCGGGCCGAATTGGCTGGATTCGGCGTGGCCCGCGCAGATCCACGTGTCGTTTCCAGACACAACAATTCTTCCTAATCGCCGACTTCGAGGAAGAAGACATTGATCTCATACCGACCGTCCACGAAAGCGGGTCAAGCCCATACCGCGCGCTCGGCATCCATCACCGAGCCGAACTGGCTGCCAAGGTGCTGCCCTTGCCGTTGGAATAACGCGCGCGGCATAGGGCTCGCCCTCACGAACGATACCCACGGTTCTCCAAATCAATGTCAACAGAAATGCACGGTATCGCTTCGAAACATTCCGCGCCCCGCGAATGACCGCTGCCGGCGGATTTGAGCAGTCGACGCCAATGTCTTTTCAGGGTCTATTCCGTTGAAAAACTCCTTTTTGGTCCGAGGCAGAAAAATTACGGGATCGTCTGTAAATTATTTTCTGCCGCAAATGGGGGGGATGGCGAGATAGCGCCGATTTCTCCGCGGCGAGCCTCCGACGGGCTCTGACATCGAATTTACTCCCAATATTCGAAGGTTATCAACGTCAGCGGAAAAATTGGCTCGGAAGATTTTCGAGTTTTTCAGCAGAAAAGGCCGGAAACGATCGGATTTGTCCAACCGGGTAGTCTCTCTATACACTCTCAGGGCTTAGGCCGTCGGGTGGCTGATGCCAATGCTCCGGACCGAAACGTTGAAAATAGATCTAACAGTCCAGCCAACGCCGTACGGTCGCGTTCCCGCCTAAGGTGTAAATCCAGATATCTTTAGATTGTTCTTACGATTAACATTAAAGCCGAGGGCCTCAAGCTGGAGTTGCTGCTGGGGTCGCTGGTAAAGCACTTGATCGCACAAGCGGTCGGGGGCGCCGAAGCAACCGGCCCGATCACCACCGGACTAGCGAATCGCGCCTTTGGCGCTCTTCTTAGCCCTCTTGGCAGCGCGCTTCTCCATCATGGACTTGGCCGGCGCCTTCCTGGTCTGTTTCCTGCTGTTCATGCCCTTGCTCATCGCATCGCTCCTTAGTGAATCGTAGTCATATAATTCCTGACGACACAGACAATACACCTGTTCGCGCGAAACGACGAATCGTCCCGCGCTTGTTGTCGGCGCTGTCTGCACAATCGGAACCGACTCGTGTCACCCCACACGGTTCGGCGTGAAGCGGTAGCAAATACAAGGTGCGCTCACCGCGCAACCCGCCCATCAGACCGTGCGCGAGGGATCCCCAAGCCTAAAATGCAAATCTAAAAATTTCAGATAATTTTTACAATTTGCATTGAAACGGAGGCCCCTTTCTCCTTTTCTCCGGAGAAAAAGGTTTTGC
>JBLMXN010000097.1:0-17973 GCA_050257795.1 Bacteroidota bacterium | reverse complement strand
CCAATCCGACGACCCTCGACTACCACGATCTGGTGCGGCTGCGCGATCTGGGCGCGGAAATCTTCACCGTCGCCCTCGATGCCGTGACGCCGGAGATTTTCGACCGCACCCGCGGGCGCGGGGTGGACAGCCCGCACAAATGGGACAAGTACTGGCGCACGCTCGAGTGGGCCGCGGAGATCTTCGGGCCGCAGCGGTTCGGCGCGCATCTCATCTGCGGCATGGGCGAGACCGAGCAGGAGATTCTGGAGGTGGCGCAGAAGATCCGCGACATGGGCGGACACAATCACATGTTCGCGTTTTTTCCCGAACGCGGTTCGTTGATGGAGGACTGGGAGCCGGTGCCGCGCGACCAGTGGCGGCGCGTGCAGCTGGCGCGCTTCATCATCGATTACGCCGGCGGGCGTATTAGCGAGATGCGCTTCGACGAGACCGGCCGGGTCGTGGATTTCGGCGTTGATGCCGCGCGGCTCGAGGCGCTGATCGAATCGGGCAAGCCGTTTCAAACCTCCGGCTGCCCGGGGCATGACGATGAAATCTCCGCCTGTAACCGGCCGTATGGCGACTCCATGCCGGGGGATATCCGCTCGTATCCGTTTGCGCTCAAGGCGCGCGATGTGACTGTTGTGCGGCGGCAAATGACTGGAGAGGAGATTCCCAGTTACGAGGACGGCCAGTAATGGTAACAATAGAATATAACTTATTGTACTTCAACAGGTTACGTTTATATTCTGCATGAGGACGTTAACAATTTGACATTTATTCCCCCTCGTCTTTACTTCCGGTTAAGTGTTGTAACTCAGGGACGGTTTTAGCCTCACACGCAATGACCCATCGCTGAGCGCACCAGACAATACGGGTTTTCCCTTAAATTATGTAATAAGAACGTGGCTGGCGCGTATTTATTTTTTTGCGCGCAGACAATCCAGTCAGTCGGTATCGGAATTCAGTTGGTTCATGACGGGAGCGGGTTGCTCCTCAACTTTTTCGGAGGAAGATGACATGTCGGGCATGAAACGGAATGTGGTCTTGGCGTTGGCGGTCGCGGCGGCGGTGGCGGCGCCGGCTGCATTCGCGACAAACGGATACTTCACGGAGGGCGAAGGCACGGTCAACCGCGGTATGGCGGGCGCCGGCATCGCCATGCCGCAGGACGCGCTGGCAGGGGCGGTCAACCCGGCTGGCCTCGTCAAGCTCGGCGGGCGCTGGGATATCGCCCTCGGTGCGTTCCGTCCCGACCGGAAATATGAGATCAGCGGTAACAGTTTTGATCTTGCGAATTTTGGCGGTTCCGGACTCACCACTCTGAATGGCTCGGGCAACGGTAACGACGACGGTATCTTTTGGATCCCGTCTTTTGGCTACAACATGAAGCTCAGCAATACCGACGCCTTCAATATCTCGGTGTACGGCAACGGCGGCATGAACACCAACTACAGTAACGCCGTGTTCGGGGGCTTCGGCAGTACTGGCAACACCGGCGTGGACTTGGCCCAGCTCTTCATCAACGGCGCCTATGCCCACAGTTTTGGCGCGATGTCGGTCGGCGGTAGCGCCATCTTCGCCTATCAGCGTTTCAAGGCCTACGGTCTGCAGGCGTTTAAGGGGTTTAGTAACGACCCAAATAATATGACGAATAACGACTACGACAGCACCAGCGGCTTTGGTGTTCGCCTGGGCGCGCTGTATGACGTCAGCAAGGACGTCAGCATTGGTGCTACCTATCAGAGCAAGATCAAGGGCCAGTTTGACAAGTACAAGGGCCTGTTCGCCGAGCAGGGCGAGTTCGACATTCCCTCGACCTATGGTGTGGGCATTGCCTGGAAGGCCTCGCCGGTTGTGGACGTGGCGTTTGATTTCGTGAAGATCAAGTACACCGATTCCAAGTCGGTTTCCAACAGTTTTCTGAATATTGGGACGTGCCCGCCTGGAGGAGGTTCAGCCAGTTGCTTCGGTGGGGACAACGGTCCGGGCTTTGGTTGGAAGGATATCAATGTCTTCAAGCTGGGATTCCAGTATAAGGCAAGCAGCGAGTGGACCTGGCGCGCCGGCTGGAACCATGGCGATAACCCGATTCCAAACGACCAAGCCGCTGTTAACATTCTTGCCCCCGGTGTAGTGCAGGATCACCTGAACATGGGATTTAGCAAGGCGATGGACAAGAACAGTGACATTAACTTCATGTTCATGCACGCGTTCAACAAAAAGGTTAGCGGCCCAATCCCGGGAGTTCCGGGCGCCCTTGGTCCTACGGCCGGTTTGGGTGGTGGCACCGCCGAGATCCAGATGCAAGAGAACTATGCCGAAATTGGCTATTCGAAGAAGTTCTGATCCGCGAATCGCCTGAGTTTATGGGCAGTTAAACGCTGAGGGGCCATGTGCAAACATGGCCCCTTTTTTGCATCAGTTAATCTGTCATCAGTTTCGTAATGATTGAGCGGCTTGCGACTTCGGTGCGCCAAGAGGAGAAAAAACCCATGTTCACCCGATATCCCGTTAAATGGTTTGCCTTGCTGCTGCTGTTCACGGCCTCCGTGGCACAGGCGGAAGTGCTCAAGCCCTTCATTCTGGGCGATACCCCACCCGGGGACCTGAGGCAGGTAAGCGAGCATGTGAAATCCAAGCTCACGATGCAGGGATTCGAGATCGTCGGCAGCTACTCGCCGTACCCGAATGCGGTCGTCATCTGCGCCACCAACAATGAACTGAAAGCCGCTGCCGCCAAGGTCCCGAACGGCGGATTCGGCGCGGCGCAACGCGTGGCGGTGACGGACGTGAAAGGGAAAATCCAGGTTTCCTACGTCAATCCGGCCTATCTCGGCACCGCCTACGGCATGGGCAAACTGGACAATATTTCTGCCAGGCTCAAGGCGGCGCTGGGTGACGTCAAGCCGTTCGGTTCGGAGAAAGGCATCCCTGAAGAAAAGCTGGGGCCGGGCGTTTACCGCTACGCGATGTTCATGCCGTACTTCAACGATGTTGACGTGTACATGGAACACAAGGATTACAAGACCGCCCTCGAAACGGTGGAGAAGAACCTGGCGGCCGGAGTGGGCGGTACCAAGAAGGTCTATCGCATCGACCTGCCGGGCAAGCAGATCAGCGTGTTCGGAATCGCGATTCCCAAGGGTGACGGCGTTGCCAAGGGCAACAAGGACACCGACAAGGAGATCATGGATATCGTGGACTTCGATGAGCTGAAGCACACCGCTTATCTTCCGTACGAGATAGTGGTGGACGGCAACCGGGTGATCGCCCTGCGTGCGCGTTACCGCATTGCCTTGAATTTCCCCGACACCAAGATGTACGGACCGCACGGTTTTACCAAGATCATGTCGGCGCCCTGGGGTATTCAGCTGGCGCTGGAAGCCGTGGCAGGGTTCCATCGCGAACAATAATAATCACAACCGCCGCCTGGCATGAACCCCGGCGGCGGATTATGTAGCACTTAACAGACACGCAGCGGCGTGTCTGTTTTTTTATGGTTGTTATGGCCTGGCTCCGGCCTGGAGGCCTGTGGGTCGTTCATCGCACGATCGGCAGAATGATCTAAACTAAACACAAACTACCCATCTACAGCAAAGCCATGTCAGAAGCCACCAACCCCAACAGCGCCGCCGCGCCGGCGGCCGATGCCGCCACGATCAGCGGTTCCACCGATCCGCTCAAACTGCTGAGTCAGGTGCTGGCGCATGCCGTGCGCGTCAATGCCTCGGATATCCACCTGCGTACGCGCAACCATCCGATCCTGCGCGTGGACGGCAACCTGCGGGCGGTGCGCGAAATTCCGCCGTTGCCCCCGGATTTCATGGAACGGCTGTCGCGCACCATGATGTCGGCGCGGCTGCTGGCCCTGTTCGAGAAGTCCCACCAGGTCGACCTCTCGATCGGCTTCAAGGACATCGGACGCGTGCGCGCCAACATCTTTTACCAGCGCGGTTCGATCGGCATGGTGTTGCGCGTGATCAGTACCAACATTCCGCCGCCTGAGGAGTTGGGCCTGCCGGAGATCGTTAAGGACCTCACGAAGCTGGAACGCGGACTGGTGTTGCTGACCGGTGCCACCGGTTCCGGGAAATCGACCACGCTGGCTTCGCTCATCAATGGCGTAAATATGTCGCGCAGCGAACACATCATCACCATCGAGGATCCGATCGAGTTTCTGTTCTCCGAAAAGAAATCCATCATCACCCAGCGTGAGGTCGGCATCGACACCAATACCTTCGCCGAGGCCATGCGCGCCGCGTTGCGCGAGGACCCCGATGTCATCCTGCTCGGCGAAATGCGCGATCCGGAAACCATCGAAACCGCCATGACGGCGGCGGAAACCGGGCACCTGGTGTTTTCCACCGTGCACTCACCGGCGGCGGCCGAAACCATCACGCGTATCGTCACCAGCTTTCCACCGGAGGCACAGGTCGCGGTGCGCGCCAAGCTGGCGCAGAACCTGCGCGGCGTGGTCAGTCAGCGGCTGCTGCCGCGCAAGAACGGTCAGGGCCGTATCGTGGCGTGCGAGGTCATGACGGTGTCGGCCCTGGCGCGCGAGTACATCCTCGATCCCCTGAAGATCAAGGAGCTGGGCGATCTCATCCGGAAGGGGACCGTGGCCGAGGGCATGCTCAGCTTCGATACGTCCCTGTTCAACCTGGCCAAGCAGGGGCAGATCGACGAAGAAACCGCGCTGTTCTATGCCAGCAGCCCGACCGACCTCAAGCTCAAGCTCGAAGGCTACGCCTAACCGCCGGATCCCGAGGTGCAAAGCGACTCCCTTCCGAGGCGAAGTTCCTTCGAAGGGCGTAAGCCGGGCTGCCACAGTAGCCGAAGTCTATTGACTCGCCCCGGCTCTGCCGCCGCCGAAAGAGCGTTCGCCTCGGGCGGTGGCAGCCCCTTCGGAGACGGCGGCAGTGGCGCCCAAGGAGACATGATTTATAAATGACAAGACGAACGAAGCAGGGCCACCTTTTCGCGGCTATCTGCGCCTATTGCCGAAAGAGCATTCGTCTCGGGCACTGGGCGCTAATTTCGGCGCCGCGTGTTCCGCCCGATTTTCACGTGTCCGGCAAATCGGGCGCCGATTCCACTGCGCCATGGTTCCGTCGACCCGGGTTTTGTGTTGAAATGCACCGTCTTGCATAATTATTTATAAGAGCCAATCCGGCTAACTTCCTTCAGGGCGGGCGAGACAATTCCATGGCGGATCGAAGACTGCAGGTATTCCATACTGTTGCGCGTCTGCTGAGTTTCACGAAAGCGGCCGAGACGCTGCACATGACGCAGCCGGCGGTCACGTTCCAGATCCGCCAGCTCGAGGAGTACTTCAACACCCGGCTGTTCGACCGCACGCACAACCGCATCAGCCTGACGGCGGCCGGCGAACGCGTGTTCGAGTACGCGGAGCGCATTCTTACGCTCTACTCCGAGATGGACAACCGGGTGCGCGAGCTCACCGGCGACGTGAGCGGCATCCTCATCATAGGCGCGAGCACCACCATCGCCGAGTACATGCTGCCCAGCCTGCTGGGCGAGTTCAAGGAAAAGCATCCCAACATCAATCTCCGGCTGAAGGTGTCTAATTCCATCGGCATCGTGCACATGGTCGAGGACAACTCCGTGGACGTCGGCATCGTCGAATCGCCGATCGCCAACAAGAACCTGGTGGTGGAGGTGTGCTGGTACGACAAGCTCGTTTTCATCTGCCCGCCGCAGCACCCGCTGGCGAAAAAACCCAAGATCGGCGTCCAGGACATAATCGGCCTGCCTTTCATCTCGCGCGAGGAAGGCTCGGGCACGCGCGAGTTCATCTGCGAGTACCTCGCCAGGAACAACATGCAGCTGCACGATCTGAATCTGAACGTCGAGGTGGGCAACCCCGAGGCGGTCAAGAGCGCGGTCGAGGCGGGATTGGGCGTGTCGATTGTCTCGCAGGCCACGGTGATCAAGGAATTGAAGTTGGGCACGCTGGCCGCCCGCCCGCTCGATCCGCCGCTTGAGCGTCCGTTCTCCATCGTTTTCCAGCGGCAGAAATTCCGCCTGCGCGCCATGGACGAGTTCATGGACTTCGCGCACGAGCACTGCGAAAAGCGCTCCACGCAGTAGCGATCGGCGGGCGGTCTGAGGCCAATCATGCCGGACGACATCGAAAAGCGCCTTGCCGAAATCGTTCAGCGGCTACCCGCGGCGCAAGCGCAGGCGCTGCTGGAATTCGCCGAGTTTCTGCTGCAGCGGCATGGCGGCGCGGACGCGATCGGGATGCCGATGTCCAGGACCGCCGAAATTCCCGCACCGCTCGATATTCCCCGGCCGGCCGAGGAGAGCGTGGTCAAGGCGGTCAAGCGTTTGCGCGCGACTTACCCGATGCTGGACGCCAGAAAATTGCTCAACGAGACTTCAGACCTGATGACCCAGCACGTGATGCAGGGGAGAGAGAAGACCGAGGTGATCGAGGAGCTAGAGATTCTTTTCCGCGTGCATTACGAGCGGTTGGTGGGGAATAACGACAAGGATTAGTCGTCGTATCAAGGGGTCAGAGTCCGTGAAAACTATCATCCGCCACGCTAGCGTAGCCAGCCAATCGAACACACAAGAAAAACCTCATGGCCCGTCTTCCGCGCATCGTGATACCGGGACAGCCGCTGCACATCGTCCAACGCGGCAACAACTGCCAGCCGTGCTTCTTCACCGACGAGGATTACTGCTTCTATCTGGCCAGCCTGCAAGAGGCCTCGACTGGGCATGGTTGCCGGATTCATGCCTACGTGCTCATGACGAACCACGTGCATTTATTGTTGACGCCGGAATCGGCCGAAGCTCCCTCGGCTATGCTGCAATCGGTCGGCCGGCGTTACGTCCGCTATATCAATCAAGCGTATCGCCGTACCGGCACCCTGTGGGAAGGGCGTTTCAAATCGACCTTGATCGATTCCGAACGTTATCTGCTGGTCTGCAGCCGTTATATCGAACTCAATCCGGTGCGGGCTCGCATGGTGGCGCTACCTGCCGATTACCGTTGGTCGAGCTACCGGCACAACGCGCTCGGAGAGGCGGATACGCTGCTGACACCCCATTTTCTCTATGAGAATCTGGGCGCTGGCGCTACGCAGCGCTGCGCCGCGTACCGTGCCTTATTCATCGTTCAAACCGATCTCACAGAACTCCAGGCGATACGCAACGCCACGGAGACCGGGACCGTCCTCGGCAATGACCGGTTCAAGGAAAATATCGCGGCGATGCTGAAACGCAGAATCGAACGCTTTCCGCACGGCGGCGACCGCAAGAGCGAGGTCTTTCGGGGGCAGCGCAAAACCGTAGGAGCACTGAAACTTTCAAGGACTCTGACCCCTTGATCCACCGTTGTGGCCGCGATGCGTATGAGCTTTCAAGGACTCTGACCCCTTGATCGCTTGATCGAAAGCCGCCCCTTGGGGCGGCTTTTCATTACTCAGAGAATCTCCGACGCGTAATCCGCCAGCCGCGAGCGCTCGCCGCGCTGCAAGGTGATGTGGCCACTGTGCTCCCACTGCTTGAAGCGGTCGACCACGTAGGTGAGGCCGGAAGTGGTCTCGGTCAGGTAGGGCGTGTCAATCTGGGCGATGTTGCCGAGACAGACGACCTTGCTGCCGGGGCCGGCGCGGGTGACGAGCGTCTTGATCTGGTGCGGCGAGAGGTTCTGCGCCTCGTCGATGATGAGGAATTTTTTCAGGAAGGTGCGGCCGCGCATGAAGTTGAGCGACTTGATGCGGATGCGCTGCCGTAGCAGGTCGTGCGTGGCCGCGCGGCCCCAGGCGCCGTGCTCCTGGGTCGCGGTTTCCTGCAGCACGTCCAGGTTGTCCTCGAGCGCGCCCATCCACGGGCCCATTTTTTCCTCTTCCGTGCCGGGCAGAAAGCCAATGTCCTCGCCCACCGGCACGGTCATGCGCGTCATGATGATTTCGCTGTAGCGTTTCTGCTCGATGGTCTGGGTCAGCGCCGCGGCCAGCGTCAGCAGCGTCTTGCCGGTTCCGGCCTGGCCCAGCAGCGAGACGAAATCCACCTCGGGGTCCATGAGCAGGTTGAGCGAGAAGTTCTGTTCACGGTTGCGCGCGCCGATGCCCCAGACCCGGTTGCGTTCGGAGGCGTAATCCTTGACGACCTCGATCACCGCCGAGTCGCCCTCGATCTTGCGCACCACCGCCTCGAAGGCGCGGTCGCTGCCGGCGCCGTTGATGTACATGAACAGGTTGGGGAACCAGGCGCGCGCTTTCGGTCCGCGCAGGCGATAGAAGGTGCGGCCTTCCTCCTTCCACGACTCCATGTTCTTGCTGTGCGTTTCCCAGAAGTCCGCCGCCAGTTTTTCGACGCCGGTGTACAGCAGGTTGGCGTCGTCCAGCACCTGGTCGTTGGTGTAGTCCTCGGCGCGGATGCCGAGCGCCCGCGCCTTGATGCGCAGGTTGATGTCCTTGGAAACCAGGATCACCTGGCGGTCAGGATGGCTCTTGCCGAGGTCGAGGGTGATGCCGAGCAGGGAGTTGTCCGAGCCGCGACCGGACAGGCCGAACGGCAGCGGGCTGCGCGGCGCGTCCATGTGGAAATACAGATGCCCGGTTTCGATGTCCTTCGAGGCCGAGGGCAGTTTGACTCCATGACTGATGTCGCCGTTGGCCTTCTCCACGAGCTCGTCGAGCATGCGGCTGACCTGGCGCACGTTGCGCGCGACTTCGGACATGCCGACCTTGGAGTTGTCCAGTTCCTCCAGCACCACGATGGGGATGTACACATCGTGCTCGTGGAAGCGCAGGATCGAGGTCGGGTCGTGAATCAGGACGTTGGTGTCGACGACAAAAATCTTGTGTTTGGCGGTCATTGACGTTTGGATGCAGACGATTGCAATTTTTGGAGTTCCTCGATGACCTCGTCCACGTGCCCCTTCACCTTGACGCCGCGGAACTCGCGGCGTAATACGCCGTCCTTGTCGAGGATGAACGTGCTGCGGTCGACGCCCAGGTATTTCCGGCCGTACAGGCTCTTTTCACGGATGACGTCGAAAAGCCGGCAGAGGTTTTCCTCCTCGTCCGCGATGAGGTCGAAGGGAAACTTGAATTTGGCCTTGAATTTTTCGTGCGAGGCGAGGCTGTCGCGCGATACGCCGTAGACCACGGCCTTGAGTTTCCTGATCCGGTCGTGCTGGTCGCGGAAATCCTGTCCTTCGAGGGTACAGCCGGGCGTATTGTCCTTGGGGTAGAAGTAGAGCACGGCGAACCGGCCCTTCAGGTCGTGCAGGCGCAGTGTCTTGCCGCCCGTGGTCTGCACTGCCAGGTCGGGAACGGATTTTCCAACAACGGCTTTTTTCATGATGTGTATCGAATCCCGGTCAGCGCATTGTAGCGGGACGCGGGCGCGGATAACAGGGATTCAATCGGCTTCGCGTTCGACCGTGCAGCAGTGCGGTCCGGTCTCTTCTTCGGCTTCGCCGCGCAGCACCTCGCCGGTGACCGGGTTGGGCCGGAATGTGGTGCAGCCCTTCAGAGCCAGGCGGTAGGCCTGTTCGTAGATCTCCTTGAAATCGTCGAAGCGGCAGTCGCGCGGCACGTTGATGGTCTTGGAGATGGAATTGTCCACGAACGGCTGCAACGCCGCCTGCATGCCGAGATGCGCCGCGGGTGCGAGCGAGCGGGTATCGACGAACGACGCCGGGAGTTTTTCTTGCCCGCGCAATCGCTGCCACAGGCGTTGCGCGTAATCGGTCAGCTCGTGGGTGGTGTGGCTGCCGTCCAGTTCCAGCACGCGCCGGCTGTAGCAGAACTCGTACACCGGTTCGAGGCCGCTGGAGATGTTGTTCGCCAGCAGGCTGATGGTGCCGGTGGGCGCGATCGCGGTGAGGTGGCTGTTGCGCAGGCCGAAGCGCGCAATGTCGTCCTGGATGTCGTGTGGCAGCGTCTGAATGAATTTTCCCTGCAGATATTTTTCGCGCTCGAAAAACGGGAACGGACTCTTTTCCCTGGCGAGCGCGATGGACGTCCGATAGGCGGCGTGACAGATCGTCTGCATGATGCGTGCGGCCAGTTCGCGTGCGGGTTCCTCGGCGTAGTGCAGGCCGAGCATGATGAGCGTGTCGGCCAGCCCGGTCAGCCCGAGCCCGATGCGGCGCGAACCGTGCGCCTGTTCCGCCTGGCGTTCCAGCGGGAACTGCGAGGCGTCGATGACGTTGTCCATCATGCGCGTGGCGATGGCGGCGGTCTGCTGCACGCCGTCCAGGTCCAGCCGCGCGTCGCGCCCGAAGGGGTCCTGCACGAAGGCGGTCAGGTTGATCGAGCCGAGATCGCAGGCGCCGTACGGGGGCAGCGGAATCTCGCCACAGGGGTTGCTCGAGCAGATATGTTCGCGGTACCAGAGGTTGTTCGCCTGGTTGATGCGATCGATGAACAGCACGCCCGGCTCGGCGTACTCGTAGGTCGCGCGCATCAGCTTGTCCCACAACGCCCGTGCCGGTACATGTTTGTAGACGCGACAGCGGACCGGTTCGGACCGTCCCGACCACTGGCGTTTGACGGTCTCGAACCCCGTTGCCATGCGTTCTTCCACGGGGAATACCAGCGCCCAGTCGTCATCGCGGCGCACCGCGTCCATGAAGGCGTCGGTGACCAGCACCGACAGATTGAACCGCCGCAGCGCGTGGCTGTCGCGCTTGGCGTCGATGAAGGCCTCGATGTCCGGGTGATCGCACCGCAGCGTCGCCATCATCGCGCCGCGCCGCGCGCCGGTGGACAGCAGCGTCCCGCACATCGCGTCCCAGATCTGCATGAACGACACCGGTCCCGAGGCCACGGTGCCGACGCTCCTCGCCGGCGCGCCCTGGGGCCGCAGCGTGGAGAAGTCGTAGCCGACGCCGCCGCCCTGCTGCATGGTCAGAGCGCCTTCCTTGAGCCCGTCGAAGATGCCATCCATCGAGTCCTCGATCGTGCCCATGACGAAACAGTTGAACAGCGTGACGCGCCGGCCGGTGCCGGCGCCGGCCTGGATGCGCCCGCCGGGCAGGAACCGGAAATCCCTGAGCGTCTCGTAGAAACGCTGTTCCCAGCGCGACCAGTCGTTTTTCTCCACGCCGGCCAGGGCGCGCGCGATGCGGCGCCAGGTGTCGTCGACCGTCTGGTCGTGGATCACGTCGCCGTCGCGGAACCGGTACTTGCTGTTCCAGATGTGACTCGAGATTTCCGTGGTGAAGGGATCCTGGCTCATGAAGGTCAATTCTGGACGAGGCTGCGATCCACCGCCAGCGCCAGCTCATGCAACGCCGGCGCGACCGTGACGGGGTAGGGTGGCGTATCGCGCAGGTCCCGGAGCGCTTCCGGCAGGCGCGCCAGTTCGATCGCGGCGCGCGCGCGGATCGTTTCGAGCGTTTCCGCGGCGTGCAGGCGCTTGCCGTGCTTCATCACCGGCTGGATCAGGGCCTCGCCGTCCTGTTTGTCGTCTTCCAGCGTCAGGGTGTCGCCGGCCATGATGCCGGCGGCGCCGTAGCGCCGATATACCTGCTTGCGTCCGGGCCAGGTGGCCTTGCCCTCCGAACGCTTGCGCCGCGCGCGCCCGGCGTATTCCTCCAGCTTGTAGGCGCAGTCGAGGAACGGCGCGTCGGCCGAGGTGTCCATGGCCGTGCCCACGCCGAAGCCGTCGATCGGCGCGCCGTGCGACAGCAGGTTGCGCAGTGCGTATTCATCGAGGCTGCCGCTGGAAAAAATGCCGATCTCTTTCAATCCAGCCTCGTCCAGGATGCGGCGCACGTTGTGCGCATGGATCGCGAGGTCGCCGCTGTCGAGTCGCACCGCCTTGACGGTGATGCCGAGCTTTTTCAACCGCGGCGCGAGGCGCGCCACCTTGCGCGCGCCGGTCTCGGTGTCATATGTGTCGATCAGCAGCGTGACGTTCTGCGGTTGCGCGCGGGCGAAATGCTCGAACGCGAGCTCCTCGGTGTCGTGCGCCTGGATGAACGAATGCGCCATGGTGCCGTACAGGGGTATCCCGTATTCGGCGCCGGCCAGCACGTTGGAGGTGCCGTGAAATCCGGCGAGGTAGCTGGCGCGCGCGGCGTACAGCGCCGCCTCCGCGCCGTGCGCGCGGCGCATGCCGAAGTCCACCAGCAGCTTGCCGCGGGCGACCAGCGCCACGCGCGCCGCCTTCGACGCTATCAGGGTTTGAAAATGCAGCAGATTGATCAGCCGGCTTTCCACAAGTTGCGCCTGCGCGATCGGCGCGGTGACGCGGAGGCAAGGTTCGTCGGCGAAGAACGCGGTGCCCTCCGGCATCGCGTGCACTTCGCCGGTGAAGCGTAGGCCGGCGAGCCAGTCGGGGAAGTCCGCGCTGAAGCGGCCGCTGCGGCGCACCCAGTCAAGCTCGGCCTCGGTGAAATGCAGATTTTCCAGAAATTGCAGCGCCTGTTCGAGACCGGCGGCCACGAGAAACCCGCGGTTCTGCGGCAGCCGTCGCACGAAAAATTCGAATACCGCCGGCTCGTTCATGCCCTGCTCAAAATACGCCTGCAGCATGGTGAGCTGGTAGAGATCGGTGAGCAGGGCGCTCGATTCGCTCTGGAACATTGACGTGGGACCGGGTTCAACCGAACATTATTACAGCAGACCCCGCGGCGGCGGTATATATTGGATAATCTTCCGCTCTTCCACGCGCGCCGCCGGGCACGGCGACCGGAGACAAGCATGGTGCCGCACGAACTTCCCCTGCCACCGCACTACGATCCGGCGCGCGCGGGTTCAGTCTGGCGGGTTCCGTACCAGGAGCGCGCCGCTCAGGCCGAGCAGTGGCGCAGCCGGCACGGCATCCGGCCGGCGCACGAAGATCGCGCGCGTCTCGCGCTGCTGATCGTCGACGCCCAGAACACCTTCTGCCTGCCGGAGTTCGAGCTGTTTGTCGGTGGGCGCTCGGGCCACGGCGCGATCGAGGACAACCGCCGGCTGGCCGAGTTCATCTACCGCAACCTCGGGGCGATCACGCGCATCATCCCGACCCTGGATACCCACCGGGCGATGCAGATCTTCCACGCGATCTGGCTGGTGGATGCGGACGGCCGTCACCCGCCGCCCTACACGCTGGTCCCGCTCGCAGACATCGAGAGCGGGCGCTGGCGTTTCAACCCGGTCGCGGCCGCGAGCTTGGGCTTCGATCCGGACTACGGCCAGCGCCAGCTCGAACATTACGCCCGCCGGCTGAAGCAGAGCGGCAAGTACAGCCTCACGGTCTGGCCCTACCACTCGATGCTCGGCGGCATCGGACATGCGCTGGTGTCGCTCATCGAGGAGGCGGTGTTCTTCCACGGCATCGCGCGCTTCAGCCAGGCGGATTTCCAGATCAAGGGCGACAATCCCCTGACCGAACACTACTCGGTGCTCGGGGCGGAGGTGCGGGACGGCCCCGACGGCGAGCCGATCGCGCGCCGCAACGAGACGTTGATCGCCGAGCTACTGTCCTTTGATGCCGTCGTGATCGCCGGTCAGGCCAAGAGTCATTGCGTCGCTTGGACCATTGACGACCTGCTGCGCGGGGTGGAGGAGCGCGACCGGCGCCTGGCCCGCAAGGTCTATCTGCTCGAGGACTGCACCTCGCCGGTGGTGGTGCCGGGCGCCATCGATTACACGGACGAAGCCGACGCGGCCTTCCGCCGCTTCGCTGCCGCCGGCATGCACGTCGTGCGCTCGACCGACCCGATGGCCGGGTGGCCGGATATGCCGTTGTAGCGCGCCGGGCGTTATGCGGTGCGGCCTAAACCATTGCGCGGGGCACACCGCGGTAGTGCGAGCGCGTGCTCAACGCGCCGCTTTTAGCAGGCGTCGCAACTCAGTCAAGCTGCGCGTGTTCAGCACGTCCTTCCTTTCCAGCCAGCCGCGGCGCGCCTGGCCGACGCCGTAGAGGAGATTATCGAAATCCTGCGTGCTGTGCGCATCCGAGCTGATCGCAACCAGCACGCCTTCGTCGCGCGCCATCTGGCAGTACACGTCGAGCAGGTCGAGCCGTTCGGGATGGGCATTGAGCTCGAGGAAACAGCCGCGCCCGCGCGCCTCGCGGATGATGCGCAGCATGTCCACGTCGTACGGCTCGCGGGTGTCGAGCAGCCGTCCGGTCGGATGCGCCAGGATGGTGAAATGCGGGTGCTCCATGGCGCGCAGGATGCGCTCGGTTTGTTTCGCGCGCGACAGGTTGAACTTGCTGTGCACCGCGCCGACCACGAGATCGCATTCGGCCAGCACCTCGTCCGGCAGGTCGAGCCGGCCGTCCTCGAGGATGTCGACCTCGATGCCCTTGAGCAGCGTGATGTCGCGCAGTTTCCCGTTCAACCGGTCGATCTCGTTCATCTGCTTGCGCAGCCGCCGCGGGTCGAGCCCGTGCGCGACCGTGAGCCGCCGCGAATGTTCGGTGATGGCGAGATAGTCCAGTCCGTGCTGGCGCGCGGCGTCGGCCATTTCGTGCAGCGTGTTGTGCCCGTCGGTCGCCGTGGTATGCGCGTGCAGATCGCCCTTGAGATCTGCCATCTCGACCAGCTTCGGCAGTTTCCCGGCGCGCGCCGCCTCGATCTCGCCCCGGTTCTCGCGCAGCTCAGGCGCGATCCACGGCAGGCCGACGGATCGGTACACCGACTCCTCAGTGTCGCCGGCGATGCGCTTTGCGCCCTTGAACACGCCGTATTCGCTGATCCTGAGCTTGCGCTCCTGGGCCAGCCGGCGGATCTCGATGTTGTGGGCCTTGGCGCCGGTGAAGTATTGCAACGCCGCGCCGAAACACTGTTTCTCCACCACGCGCAGGTCCACCTGCAAGCCGGACTTGAGCATGACCGTGGCACGCGTGCCGCCCTTGGCCATCACGTCCTTCACCTCGTCGTAGGCGACGAAGTGGTCCATGACTTTTCCAGCGTCGGTCGCGGTCACCAGGATGTCGAGATCGCCCACGGTTTCGCGGAAACGGCGGTAACTGCCGGCGAGCACGGCCCGGTCCACGCCCGGGATGTTCTCGAGGTATTTCCGCAGCGGCTCGGCGTACTGCGCGGCGACCGCTAGCTTGAAGCGCCGGGTTTCGGTCACGTGCGCCTCGATCGCCTCGAGGATGGTGCGTTCGGTCTTCTCGCCGAAACCGGGAAGTGCGCGGATGCGCCCGTCGCGCGCGGCGCGCGCCAGTTGCTGCAGCGTCTGCACGTCGAGCTCGTGATACAGCGTGCGCACCCGCTTGGGCCCGAGGCCCGGCATCTTCAGCAGCTCCGTGATCGTCGGCGGTGTTTTCTTGCGCAGCTTTTCCAGGAATTGGCACTTGCCGGTCTCGACCAATTCCCTGATCTTGGCGGCGAGGTCGTCGCCGATGCCGGGCAGCTCGGTCAGGTTCTCGCCCTTGGCCAGCATGTCCGCCGCCGGCACGCCCATGCCCTGGAGCTGGCGCGCGGCATTGCGGTAAGCGCGCACGCGGAACGGATTGGCGTTTTCGATCTCGAGGAGGTCCGCGATTTCTTCAAAGACAGCGGCGATGTCGGCGTTATGGATGGGCATGTAAATATTTTCCGCGTTGTTCCACCAACCCGATCAACTCCAAGGCGTTTTGGGGTGCTGCGCCCAGGGCATCATTGTCGAAATACACATGGACGTCGCGTCCCTGCTTGAGCCAGCCGCGCAGGCGTGTCGCCCATGATTGAAGTTCTTTCCGGCTGTACGAGGACGCGTAGGTGATATCGTGCCCGTGAAGGCGGACATAAACCAGGTCGGTGGTGACGGCGTCCCACATCGGCCAGTCGGCGGCATCGGACTGGCATACCGCGAGCCCGTGTGCGTTCAGGCACCCGGCCACGTCGTCGTCGAACCAGGAAACGTGGCGGAATTCGATGACATGCCGTGCCGCGCGCCAGCGGCGCAGCGCGCGGGCGAATCCTTGCAGCCGCTCCATGTTCTTGTGAAACCGCTCCGGCAGCTGCCACACCACGGCTGCGAGCTTGTCGCCCAGTCCGCGGGCGCGATCGCGTTCGAGGCGGATGGCGGGCAGCGGATCGGCAAGCTTCTTGTTGTGCGTGAGGAAGCGATTGCCCTTCATGGCGAAGCGGAAATCGGCCGGCGTTTCCTCGCGCCAGCGCCGGAAGGTGTCGCGGCTTTGCAGGCGGTAGAAGGTGGCGTTGACCTCTATGCCGGTGAATCGTTCCGCGCAGAAGCGCAGCCATTCCCGGCGTGGTAGCGCGCGATAGAAATCGTCGCGCCACGAATCGTAATTCCAGCCGCTGGTGCCGATATAGGCGCGGCCGGGCATGATTCATCCCTTGATGCACACGATCGGTTCGAGCCGCGCCACCTTGCGTGCCAGGCTGGCGGCGTCGGCGGCGTCGACTACGGCGGACACGTCCTTGTATGCGCCCGGGGCTTCCTCGGCGACGCCGCGCGAGGATGGGCTGCGGATGAGAATGCCGCGCGCGGCCAGTTCATCGATCACCTGCCGCCCCTTCCAGTGACGGTAGGCTTGATGCCGGCTCATGGCGCGCCCGGCGCCGTGACAGGCGGAACTGAAGGAAAGCGCCTCGCCCTGAGTCGCGCCCACGAGAATATAGGAGCCGGTGCCCATGGAGCCGCCGATCAGCACCGGTTGGCCCACGCCGCGCAACGCCGGCGGGATATCGGGATGCCCCGGGCCGAAGGCGCGCGTCGCCCCTTTGCGGTGCACGTAGAGCTTGCGCGGCTGGCCGTCCACCACGTGCTCCTCGACCTTGCAGGTATTGTGCGACACGTCGTAGAGCAGCGGCAGGCGCGCGCGCGGCAGCACCTGGGCGAAGGCCTGGCGCACCAGGTGCGTGAGGATCTGGCGGTTGGCGAGCGCGCAATTGATCCCGGCGCGCATCGCGCCCAGATAGTCCTGGCCGATTTCCGAGGTGATCGGCGCGCAGGCCAATTCGCGATCGGGAAGCATGATGCCGTAGTGCGCGGCGGCGATGACCATCTCCTTCAGGAACTCGGTGCCGATCTGGTGGCCGAGGCCGCGCGAGCCGCAGTGGATGCTGACGACCACATCGTGCTCGCGCAGTCCGAGGACTTCCGCCGCCCGGGCGTCGAAAATTTTCACGACCTTCTGGACTTCGAGATAGTGATTGCCGGAGCCGAGCGTTCCCATCTCGTCGCGCTGGCGTTTCTTGGCGTGATCCGACACGCAGCCCGGGCGCGCGCCGCGCATCTGGCCGTGTTCCTCGATGCGCTCGAGATCGGCGCTCGTGCCCCAGCCCTGTTCAATCGCCCAGTGCGCGCCGCCGGTCAGCATCGCGTCCATTTCCGCATGATCCAGGCGGATCGCGCCGGTGCTGCCGAGCCCGGCCGGGATTTCCCGATATAAGGTATCGGCCAGCGCTCTGTGTGCCGGCATCACGTCGTCGACCGTCAAGCCGGTATGCAGGCAGCGCACGCCGCAGGAGATATCGAAGCCCACGCCGCCGGCGGACACGACGCCGCCCTCGTCGGGATCGAACGCGGCCACGCCGCCGATCGGGAAACCGTAGCCCCAATGCGCGTCGGGCATGGCGTAGGAAGCCTTGACGATGCCGGGCAGCGTGGCGACGTTGCAGACCTGCTCGTAGACCTTGTGGTCCATCTCGCGGATGAGCGTTTCATCGGCGTAGATGATCGCCGGCACGCGCATGGCGCCGTGCGGGGCGATTTCCCATTGGTATTCGGAGTGACGGCTGAAGAGTGCTATGTCCATATGTCTTGCCTGAGCAGCCTCGCGGTTTCGTCAGTTCTGTAATACTGCCGTCATGCCCGCGGAAGCGGGCATCCAGGCCTTGAATGGTATCGCGCGCGTCGCGCGCGATTCTCAAAACCTAATTGCGGTTCCCGCACCGCGGGCGGGTTACTTCTCTTTGCTCGTGCAAAGAGAAGTAACCAAGAGAAAGCACGCCCCGGATGGCGCACCCACGCGCTACGCATCCCGCTCCGCGTGTGGTCCAGCCCGCACAGTCCCTGTGCGGGCGTTCGCGCTGCCACTGGC
>JBLMXN010000096.1:0-3802 GCA_050257795.1 Bacteroidota bacterium | reverse complement strand
TTCGGTTTTCATGAAAGGGTTCGAATGGCCGGCACCCGGTTTTTCCGGCGGATCGCCTCCCGCCCACGATTACTGACTAACGCACACGTTCAAGATGAAACAAACTGCCTCACTACGAGCTATCTCAAACTTGTCACAGCGCGATCCGCGCGTGACTTAAATCCCCCGCGCGCTTCGCGCGCCGCCCCCATTGACAACGGGGGTCGGCCGAAGGCCGGGAGGATTTTGGAGATGGCATCTAATCCTTCAGCTCCTTGATGACCAGCTGCCGATGATTCTCCCGCCACTGGTCGAAACACACCAGCCGGCCGGCGCGGTCAATGTCGAGGTCGTAAATCGCCGCGGTGTCCGTGATCTTCCTGAGTCCGGTCTTGTCGTAGACGAAGAAATAATTCTCCCGCTTTTCGTAGCTCGGGCCGGTGACGACCTGGAACAGCACGCGGTCGGCGCGCGCGTTCGCCACCCGCAGCGCCGTCTGCTGGTAATTCTTCACGCGAAACTTGTGCAGCAGCTCGAGCCGGCCGCCGCTATGGCGCACGAGATAGGCGTCGCGGTCGAAGGCGACCAGCATGACGTAGCTGTTGCCGTAGGCGAAGACCCCGCGCAGGCTGTAGATCCAGTTGTCCGGGATGTCGATCAGCTTGAGCATCTGCCGGTGCGGCGCGTCCAGCAGCCAGATATGATTGTCCTGCTTCCAGTAGTTTTTCTGCACCACGTAGGCTTTATCGCCGACCTTGTAACCGTTGGCCAGCGCGTTCGCCAGCACCTCCGTCGACAGCGACGGAAACGCTGCCTTCATGGCCGACATCAGGGCTTCGTCATGGGTGGTGTCGTCCGGCAGCGACAACGGCTTGTTTTGCACGAGCTTGCCGGCGGGCACGTCATAGACGAGATTGGCGCCGTTCACGTCGCCGTCGGACAGGCTCGCTTCGAGCGTGGTGGCGTTCTTCCAGGAAAAGCCGGTGACGAACGTCCGGTACATGGCGAACTCGCGCGAGCCCTTGGCATCGAGGAGTGTCTTGACCTGCCGAGTCTTGAGATCGAGCGCCTGGATTTCCGTGAGCTCGGTGGCGCCCTGCGCCACCTCGCGCGAGAACGCCAGATAACGCGAATCGGGGGAGAAAAGCGGGTTGGTGTAGTCGCCGCCCTGCAGCGTCATCACGGTCTTGCCGGTGACCGTGGCTTCGCCCGAGGGCAGCAGCGGCAGCGATGCAAACGGATTGGCCAGGACCACGGCCGGCCAAAGGCTCGCCGCCAGATATATCCCCCACCGCCCGTGTCGCATGCCTCGCTTTCGCCCGCGGGTGAACCAGACGCCAAGAATATACCTCCCGCGAGCCGAATGGGAGATGCCGGCGTTCAGGCCATCACGCATCGGGGGGGCTGACGACTATCGGATAGGGGACGCGCTGACAAGCGCAATGTTCAGTGCCTGGTCTCTTCCGTGGCGACCTGCTGCGCCAGTTCCGTCACCGTGTCCGGCTCCATGTCGAACCCGAGCTCGGAGTCGGGGTTGAGGGCGATGCCGTAGCCGCTGCCCATGTTCTGCAGCACCCACCGGAACGATTCAAGGATGCCGCCGGTGAAACCTTGATATTCCTGGATAAACGGCTTGGCGCGTTCCGGGCTCGAGAACAGCACCAGGATCGGCGTGCCGTCCTCGGCGGTCATCACCAGCGGCTGGGCGCGCGTGGAACGCTGGATGTTGAGCACCGGCGCCTTCTCGTCCTGCACCGGCATGAAGACCTGCGAGGTCATAAGCACCTTGAGCAGTTCGTCGCTGCTGATGCGGCCGTCCTGGGCTTCGAGGATTTTCGTCTCGAGTTCGTTGCGGGGTTCGTTGTCGCTCATGATGCCGCGTCCGAAGGAAATGAAAAATGAATTCGCATGCTCGGGCATCCGGGCGCCGATTGCAACCCCGCGAACATCGTGGAATTTCGTGCGCCGCGACAACATGGACATCATGAAGGTGTCACGCGCCGCTGATCACATGTCGCTCAGATAGGCCTTGGCTTCCTCGCCGGGATTGGGCAGGCCGGCGACGCGCCAGGCATTGAGGCAGGTCTGAAACAGATCGTGCACCCAGTGCTTGGGCTTGCCGTGCTTGTGGCAGACATTACTCATCGCCGGCGCCACACCGAATCTGGCGTAGTGTTCGCGCAGCGAATGGATGACTTCCCAGTGTTCCGCGGTCAGCGGGCCTACGCCTTCGCGCCGCGCAATCTCCGCCGCTACCGTTTCGTTCCATTGCGCCGGATCCTTCAGCAGGCCGTCCTCGTCGAATTCCAGTGTCGATCTTTCCGTAACCGCATGCATGGGACACCTCCTTTACCGCTCAGACGGGTGAAAACGCGTCCGGTTCATTCTTATGGCCGGACGAACGTAGCGAAGCGAAGCAGGGAGACCATTATGCGCCCCTCGACGGCGTTGCCGCAAAATGACCGCCGGCCGCCGGAATTCCCGTGTCCGAAACGGTCGTTCCGGCCGTACCGGCAAACCAACCGATGCTCAGAATCCCACTTTACAAACAAACGGTTTGGCGTAACCTTCTGCGTCCCCGGCTGTCCAACCCCGGCAGATAAGCGTCCGAAAACACGATCATGCTGAATCCCGAAACCGATTCGATCCGCGCCGAAGGCGATGCGGTCGCCGTTGCGCCCGCAGCCGATATTTGGGACTGGACGCTGCGCGTCGCGATCGTGCTCGGTCTGGGTCTGATCATCTACGCCACCATCGCCGGCAAAGTGTTCGTGCCGGTGTGGCAGGCCGCGAATGAACACGGCTGGATGCACGCCGCGCTGCGCCCGAGCATGCTGTGGATGAGCATGGGCGCCCTGCTGCTCGGTTTTCGGACGCTGCTGTGGTTCCGTTACCGGCCCTTCGCTTCCTGCAACATGGAAGATGCGCCGCCGCTCACCGTGGTCATCCCGGCGTATAACGAGGGCGAGATGGTGATGCAGGCGATCGATTCGGTGGCCCGCGCGCGCTACCCGCGCGAGCGGCTGGAGATTTTTGTCATCGACGACGGCAGCCGCGACGACACCTGGACGCACATTCAGCGCGCGGCCGCGCGTCATCCGGGGCTGGTCACGACGCAGCGCTTCGCGCGCAACCGCGGCAAGCGCGCGGCGCTGGAGGCGGGGTTCCGCCGGGCGCGCGGTTCGATCGTCGTCACCATCGACTCCGACAGCGTCATCGAACGCAACGCCCTGCTCGCGATCGCCGGGCCGTTCCGCGATCCGCGCGTGGGCGCCGTCGCCGGCAAGGTGGCGGTCTACAACCGCGAGGACGGCATGATCCCGCGCATGCTGCACGTGCGTTTCGTGCTGTCCTTCGACATGCTGCGCGCGGCCCAGTCGACCTACGGCACGGTCTATTGCTGCCCCGGGGCGCTGTCGGCCTACCGGTTGCCGGTGGTGCGCGAGGTGCTGGAGCCGTGGTTGTCGCAGACGTTCCTGGGCGCGCCCATGACCTACGGCGAGGACCGCGCGCTCACCAACTTCATCCTGGCGCGCGGCTACGACACCGTGTACCAGCGCACTGCGGTGGTGCACACCGTCGTGCCGCACACCTACTCCCGGCTGTGCAAGATGTACCTGCGCTGGGACCGCAGCTACGTGCGCGAGGAAATCCGCTTCGCCGGGATCGTCTGGAAACGGCCGCTGAAGGCACGGCTGATCGCGCTGGTGGACAGCACCATCACCAACCTGCGCTATCCGGTTTCGTATCTCATTCTGGCGATGCTGGTCACGCTGATCGTCGCGCACCCGCTGACGCTGCTGCGCCTGCTGTTCGCGATCGG
>JBLMXN010000095.1:0-6772 GCA_050257795.1 Bacteroidota bacterium | reverse complement strand
TGGGGACCGGCGTGGGTCGACTGGCGCTACGGCGACGGCTGGATTGGCTGGGCGCCGCTGCCGCCCGTGGCCCTGTGGCGACCGGGAATCGGCTTCAGCATCACGATCGTGGACATCGAGCGGCATATCCATCCGACCAGCTGGGTGTTCTGCCAGGAGCGCCACTTCAGGCACGAGCACATGCATCGCTACGTCGAGCTGCCGGCGCGAAACGTGACGATCCTGCAGCGCACCAGGAACGTCACCCGTTACCGCATCGAGCACGACCGCATCGTCGACCACAGCCTCGACATCGACCAGATCGAAAAAGGCACGGGCCAGCGCATTCCGCGTTACCGTGTGCGCGAGGTGAACACGCCGGCCGAACACGGCCTCGCACCGCGCGGCAACGAGATCGACGTATTCCGGCCGCGCGTGGTCCAGGCGCCGCCCGGCGCCCGCCCGCCGCAGCCGCGCGTGCCGCCACCGAGCGGAACCCCCGAGCGCATCCGGCAGCAGCAGGAAGTGCAGCGCCGGCAACTTCTGCAGCAACAGCAAACCGAACAGCGACAGCTCCAGGAACATTACCGCCGGCAGCTCCAGACGCCGAGCCCCAGGCGTCCCCCGGAGCAGATTCGCCGGCAGGAACAAACGGAGATGCGGGTACTCAGCGAGGAGCATCGCCGCGAGCAGCAACTGCTGCAGCGACGCCAACAAAGGGAATACCAGCCAGCGCCGCAACCGCGCAAGAAGGAGGAAAAATCCGGAGACCGGCGCTAGGTCGCCAGACAGTCGCGGAGTTCGAACTCCAATTGAGCGGGAATCGATAACCAGGACTCGATCCCCAAGGCGACTTTTTTAAATCTGAAATTTCCTGACACCCGGCCACTTTCCTCAGTCAACCCTCGACAACTTTCCCGCTTTGCCGAGTCGATCAGTGAGATCGTACAGGAAGTTATACACGCGCCGCGCATTCGCACCCAGGTCGCCGCGGCCCACGCGCGAAACCGAGCGCGCATCGACCCGCGTATTCCCGTCCGGCCGCGGCGTGATGCGCACCACGATATCGTCGATGAACCCGAACCAGAAGGTGGTGTCGGTGGCCTCGATACGTCCGGCCGCTCGATCGCTGGCCACGATGGCCCAGCCATTGTCACGCGCCGTCGCCAGTGCCGCGTCGAACACCTGCGCCGGCGGCACCGGCAGCAGCAGCGGTTCGATGTCGGGATAGGCCCGATGTTGCAATGCTGCAATCGCCGCACCGCCGTATTGCGCCGAATTGGGCGCTCCCGCCCGCAGCGGCAGGATCGCGACAAAATCCGGCGGATGATCGGTATCGGTACTGATGTCATGGATCGGCGGCAGCTGACGCGCGATCCACAACCACGACAAAGGCACCGTGGCGGTCGCCGCGCCAAGCACCAGCGCCGCCAGCGCCCAGACCAGTCCACGGCGCGACCCGCGCAGGCGCGTCTGATACACGGCGAACAGTGCCAGCACCGCGCTGAGGACGGCCACGAACGTCGCACTCAGCAGAACGATGAAACCGGTCATGTACGTCCAGAGCCCGAGCCGATGCCCCAGACCCGAAGCAACGGCCGCGGATAAACTCACCAGCGCCAACACCAACGCGATCACGCCAATCCGCGAGCGCGGTTTCGCCACCGGCCCGGATTCTCCCGTGCCGGTGGTGCCTTTGATTACGTCGTACGAGTTGTTCATTGCCCTCGCCGCCACGTCGTCATTCCAGCGCGGACCGGCGGTGGCGGGCGGCAGCGCTCGCCAACCCGCCGCCAGCTTCAACCTTGCCGTCAGCCCATGCCGCTATTTGTAAGCCACGGCTGCGCTGCACGGCCCCGCCAGCGGCAGTATCTCGTAACGGCCGAAGCCGGCCTCCTTGCACCAGCCCCTGAAATCGGCGCCGGTGAAGTCGAAGGCGTCGCCGAACTCGATCAGCATATTGAGCGACATCATGAGGCCAAAGGCGTTCACCCGCCGATCGTCGTCGATCAGATTCTCGATGGCCACGAACGCCCCGCCGGGAGGAAGCGCTTCATAGGCCTGCCGGATCAGAAAAATCTTCTTCTCCAGGTTCCAGTCGTGCAGGATCATCCCCATGGTGATGATGTCGGCTTTCGGCAACTTGTCCTTGAAGAAATCGCCCGACGCCACTTTCACCCGGCCGGACAGATTTTCCTTTTCTATCCATTTCCTGGCGATCGGTTCCACGCTCGGCAAATCGAAGGTCGTGCACTGCATGTGCGGGTGCTGCTTGGCCACCAGGCTCGCGAGCAGGCCGGTGGCGCCGCCCACGTCGCACAAGGTCGTGTACCGGGAAAACTCAAACTTCTGAGTGAAGACGTGGCAATTGCCGAAGGAAATGCCGCGCATGGCGCTCATGAACTGCTCGAGCCGTGGGGCGTCTTCGTACAAGGCTTCAAACAGCGGCTTCTGGCTATGCTTGATCTCGTTTTGCGGCTTGCCGGTCTTGAGTGCGGGACCGAGGTCGCTCCAGAAACGGAACAGGCGTTCGTTCAGCATTTCCAGCATGCCGCCGACGTACGAAGGCTTGTTCTTGTCGAGGAACAAGCCCGTATCGGCCGTGTTCCGGTAGAGCGCCTGGGGACCGGAACCTTCGCGCTCCAGGAAGCCCAGCGCCACCAGGCAATCGAAGAAATCCCAGATGCCGCGCGGATGCAAACCCAGTTCCTTCCCGAGCTGCTCACCGGTCATGGCTTTATCGCCGAGCACCGTGAACACACCCAGCTCCACCCCCGTCAGTAGCACCTTGGAGCCCCAGAACCCGAAACCCGTTTGCAGAATACGTGAAGGATCTATGCCGATGTCCATATGTCCTCCTTTGCTCTGGATTACTGATGTTTGAACACTGTGGGACTACGTCTGCGGGAAAATTTATATCACCACCGTTGGCCCGGCTCAACGAGGAAATCGAAATGAAACAGATGGCGCGCATAATGTGAGGTCAACCGTTCGGGACCAGCGCGAAGACCATAATCTGATTCCAGATGCGCCAGAAACAATAAATCTCCCACCCTCGCGGGTGGGAGTTGAATGAAAAATAACAGCCTGCGGAAGCGCGACCGTTATGTCTTGTTACCCTTCTGCAACATGTACCGCGATACCAGGATCAGGACCAGCAGTAACTCCATCCCGCCCACGACATGGGCCCGGGAAAGCAAAAAGCTCATGTCGCTCCCGTACATTGAGCGCAGCGACAACATCGCCGGGGCGGGAGTGGCGCAGGGATGCGCCGATTACGGAGCTAAGGACGCAAATTTGGAAAGCCGAAGGCTGGCCCGCAGGGAGGAATCCAGCGATGGACTCCGCAAGTCCAACTGACGTCACAGCAACGGCCGCAAATGCGGCCAGACGTTCTCCAACATGCGCGGCTGCCCGTTGGCGTTAGCGTGCATCCCGTCCGGCTGCATCAGCGCGCTGTGAGTGGCGACGCCGTCCAGAATGAACGGCACCAGCGCCACCCGCTGTGCCGTCGCGACTTCCCGGTAGACGCGCCGGAACTTTCCACTATAGGTCTTGCCATAATTGGGCGGCAGCCGCACGCCAATCAGCAGCACCCGCGCGTTACGGGCCTTGGCTTCCTCGACCATCGCCGTGATGTTATGTTTCATCTGCGTGAGCGACAAACCGCGCAAACCGTCGTTGCCGCCGAGCTCGATGATGACGATCGCCGGCTTGTGCTCGGCGAGCAGCGGCGGCAGCCGCGTGAGGCCGTTGGCCGTAGTGTCGCCGCTGATGCTGGCGTTGACCACCTGGTAATCGAGCTTTTCCCGCGCCAGGCGTTTCTGCAGCAGCGCGATCCAGCCGGACTGCACGTCCATGCCGTACGCCGCGCTCAGGCTGTCGCCGACCACGAGCAAGGTGCGCGCCGCCGCCGGCAGCGGCGCCAGCCACACCAGACACATTATTACGAGAAACACACGACGCATGCCTGAACACCTTAATAATGGCGTCATCGTCTCCGCCGCCAACCTGTCGAAACGGGTGGCCACGGCCGAGGGCGCGCTCGACATCTTGTCGGGTGTGAACCTCGAGATCAAGACCGGCGAGCGCGTGGCGATCATCGGCGTGTCCGGCTCGGGCAAATCGACGCTGCTCGGGCTGCTGGCCGGGCTCGATACGCCCA
The DNA here is from genome assembly GCA_050257795.1 of Bacteroidota bacterium. Classification (GTDB taxonomy): domain Bacteria; phylum Pseudomonadota; class Gammaproteobacteria; order Acidiferrobacterales; family Sulfurifustaceae; genus Sulfuricaulis. Next base: position 2,628 of record JBLMXN010000095.1, on the reverse strand, counting down.
CGCAAGGCGAGGTGACGCTCGCCGGCGAGCGGCTGGACCGGCTCGATGAGGACGGCCGCGCGCGGGTGCGCGCCGGGCACGTCGGGTTCGTGTTCCAGAGCTTTCAGCTGTTGCCGGGCCTGACCGCGCTCGAAAACGTGATGCTGCCGCTCGAGCTCGCGGGTCTGGCGGAACCGCAACCGCAAGCGCGCGAGCTGCTGGCGCGTGTCGGCCTGGACGCGCGGCTGGCGCATTATCCGCGCCAGCTTTCCGGCGGCGAGCAGCAGCGCGTGGCGATCGCGCGCGCCTTCGCCATGAAGCCGGCGGTCCTGTTTGCCGACGAGCCGACCGGCAATCTCGACAGCGCCACCGGCGCCCGCGTCATCGACCTGCTGTTCGATCTCAACAAGGAACGGCACACCACGCTGGTGCTGGTGACGCACGACGAGCACATTGCCGCGCGCTGCGAGCGCCACATCTATCTCGATGGCGGACGCGTCGTGGAGCGCCGATGAATGCGGGAGCTTTGCAGTGCACGTCCTGCATAAATGTAGGTTGGGGTGAGCGAAGCGAACCCCAACCTACATTGAGATGTAGGGCACGTACAATGCGCCATTTTATCGACCGGCGCGCCCTGCATTAAATGGCACTCCTGAAAAACCTCCGCCTCGCCCTGCGCCTGCTGGCGCGCGACTGGCGCGCCGGGGAGTTGCGCCTCCTGGCCGCGGCCGTGGTGATCGCGGTCGGCGCGGTCACCGCGATCGGTTTCTTCAACGACCGCCTCAATCGCGCCATGACCTATCAATCGGCCGATCTGCTGGGCGCCGATCTGCTGCTGCGCAGCCCCGAGCCGGTGCCGGCAGACTGGCTCACGGCCGCGCGCGAGCGCAACCTGCGGCAGACCACGACGCTCGAGTTCGCCAGCGTGGTGGTGCACGGCGACAAGCTGCAGCTTGTCAGCGTCAAGGCCGCCGGTCCCGGTTATCCGCTGCTCGGCGCCATACGCACGGCCCCGACGCTGTACGCACCCGATACCAAATCCGCTGCGCTCCCCGCCCCCGGCACTGCCTGGGCCGAGCCGCGCGTGCTGCAGGCGCTCGGCGTCGATATCGGCGCGCGCATCGAGATCGGCAATGCCACGTTCAGCATCACGCGCGTGCTCACCAACGAACCCGGACGCGCCGGCAGTTTCTTCGCGTTCGCGCCGCGCGTCCTGATCCGCGAAGACGACGTCCCGCGCACCGGCGTGATCCAGCCCGGCAGCCGCGTTTCCTACACTTATCTTTTCGCCGGCGCCGACGCGGACCTCACGCGCTTCACGACCTGGCTCAAGCCGCGTCTCGGACCGAACCACCGGCTGCTCGACGTGCGCGACGAGAACACCTCGATCGGCCGCGCGCTCGGGCGCGCCGAGCGCTATCTCGGGCTCACCAGCCTGCTGGCGGTGATTCTCGCGGGCGTGGCCATCGCCATGGGCGCGCGCCGCTACAGCGAGCGTCACTATGACGTGAGCGCGATGCTGCGCTGCTTCGGCGCCACCCAGCGCGACATCGTCGCGCTGTTTCTGCCGCAGTTCCTGCTGCTCGGCCTGGCGGCGAGCGCGCTCGGCTGCGCGCTCGGCTTCCTCGCGCAGGAGGCGATCTTTTACCTGCTCAAGGATCTGCGCCCGGCGGGCCTGCCGCCGGTCGGCGTGGCGCCGGTGGCGTTCGGATTCCTCGCCGGACTCATCACGCTCACCGGCTTCGCCTTGCCGCCGCTGCTGCGCCTGAAAAGCGTGCCGCCGCTGCGCGTGCTGCGGCGCGAGCTCGCGCCGCTGCCGCCGACCGCCTGGGCGGTGTACGGCTCGGCGGCCGCGGCGGTACTGGCGTTGATGTGGCGCTACACCGGCGACCTGCTGCTCACGGCGGCGGTGCTGGGCGGCAGCCTCGCGGCCGGCGTGGCACTCGCGGCCTTCGCCGGCGCGCTGCTGGCGGCGAGCCGGCGCCTGCACCGGCGCGTCGGGGTCGCGTGGCGCTTCGGGCTGAACAACCTGTGGCGGCGCACGCGCACCAGCGTCGGCCAGATCCTCGCCTTCGGACTGGCACTCATGGCCATGTCCGTAATCGCGCTGCTGCGCACCGATCTGCTGTCCACCTGGCAAACGCAGCTGCCGCCGGATACGCCGAATCATTTCGCCTTCAACATCCTGCCGCAGGATGTGGGCGCGATGCAGAAATTCTTTGCGGCCCATGATATCCAGGCGAGCGCGCTCTACCCCATGGTGCGCGGGCGCCTGACCGAGATCAACGCCAAGCCGGTGACGCGCGCGGTGACCAAGGAGGAATCGGACAACGAGGCGATTCATCGCGAGCTCAATCTCACCTGGGCCGCCGCGGTGCCACCCGACAATCGCCTGGTCAGTGGCGCGTGGTGGGACGCGCCGGCCACGGGCAACCGCGTGTCGGTGGAAGAGAAACTGGCGAAAAATCTCGGGATCGCGCTCGGCGACGAACTGACGTTCACCATCGCCGGCGACACGCTGCGCGCGCGGGTCACGAGTATCCGCACGGTGCAATGGGATTCGTTCCATCCCAACTTTTACGTGATCTTCCAGCCCGGGGCGCTTGCGGCCTACCCGGCCACCTATCTCACGAGCTTTCATCTGGCGCC
>JBLMXN010000094.1:0-24015 GCA_050257795.1 Bacteroidota bacterium | reverse complement strand
TATGTGGGCCACCTAATATCTTGCGGTTGAATTGTCCAGCCGCTTAGCACGAACAAATCCGATGGCCCGCAGCCTCGATGACCTGAAACCCCGCATCGCTCTGGTCGAGATCGCGCGCGACTTCCATGCGCGCGGTTTGATGGCGGGCACGGCCGGCAATCTGTCCGCGCGCGCGGACGACGGGCATTTCTGGATCACCGCGAGTGGCAAGCCGAAGGGGCGGCTGGAGGAAAACGATTTTCTGCTGGTGCGCGTGAAAGATGGCGAGGTCATCGAACGCGGCCGCGCCGAGGACAAGCCCTCGGCCGAGACCGCGATCCATCGCGCGATCTACGAACTGTTTCCCTCCGCGCGCGCCTGTCTGCACGGCCACAGCGTGGATGCCTGCCGCGCCGCCAATCGCGCCAGGAAGGGTGCCATGGGTCTGCGGCTGCCACCAATCGAGATGCTCAAGGGCTTCGACATCTGGCAGCAGAACCCGAAGATGGACCTGCCACTGTTCGAGAATCTGCTTGATGTGACGAAGATCGCGCGGCAAATCGAAACCAGATTCCGGAAGCAGAAACCGCCGTTGTCCGCGCTCCTGATCCGCTCCCACGGGCCGACCGTATGGGGTGCGGGCCTGCAGGAGGCGTATAATCGCTTCGAGTGCCTGGAATTTGTATTCAACTACGTCGCGCGGGGTGCGAAATGAACGAAGTGTCCCGGGAACAGCTGGAGCGTTTCGTGGAGGCCTGTCGCGACATCGCGCGGCGTGGGCTGGTGCGTTGCAGTTGCGGCAACCTTTCCATGCGCGTGGACGAGGAGAGTTTCCTCATTACCTCGACCGGTAGCTGGATGGAGCGTATGACCGCGGAACAGGCCACATTGTGCCGTACCGCGGATGGCGCCGTGCTTCGCGGCAAGAAGCCGAGCAGCGAGATCGGTTTCCATGCTGGTATTTTGCGCTTCCGCCCGGAGCTGAACGTCGTACTGCATTTCCAGACACCGTGCGCAACGGCGCTCGCCTGCCGCAAACCCGACGACCTCGACTACGCCGTGATCCCGGAGGTGCCTTACTACATCGGCCCTATCGGGCACGTACATTATTTCACGCCCGGCACCGATGAGTTGGCCGCCGCCGTGACCGAGGCGATGCGTAGCCACGATATGGTGCTCATGGCCAATCACGGACAGGTCACGGCCGGACGCGATTACGACCAAGTGGTGCAGAACGCCGAGTTCTTCGAATTGGCCTGCCAGATCCTGCTGATCGGTGGCGATGCGGTGGCGCCCATGTCGGGGTCGGCGGCTGAATCACTGCGCGCCTTGCGCATGCAGGGCACGAAACGCGCCTGTTGAGCCAGGGCGAGCGCGTCGACGACCGGCGTGCGGTGGTGCTGTTGGTGTAACGCGTCTGGCTTCTCTGGTAAGGTGTTGCCATGCGTTGGATGCGCATCATCGGGTTATTTCTCACCGTTTGGACGACACTCCTCGCGGCCACCGGCATTGCAGCCGCTGACACTCCCTCCCCCGGCCAGGCCGTGTTACTCAACGTAAGTGGCGCTATCGGCCCGGCGACCAGCGACTACATCCACCGCGGACTGGAAAAAGCCAAAGACTCGGGAGCGGTACTGGTGATCCTGCGCATGGACACGCCGGGCGGGCTCGACACCTCGATGCGCAAGATCATCCAGGACATCCTGGCCTCGCCGGTGCCGGTGGTCACCTTCGTCGCGCCTTCGGGCGCGCGCGCCGCCAGCGCCGGCGCCTATATCCTGCTGGCTTCCGATGTCGCCGCCATGGCGCCGGGGACCAACGTCGGCGCGGCCACGCCGGTGCAGATCGGCGGCGTGCCCAATCCCGCCGGCAGCGAACCGGCCGCCCCGGAAGAGAAGAAAGGCGCCAAACCGGGAAAGGAAAAAAGCGCGTCCGCCAAACCGGCAAAACCGGGCATGGAGGAAAAGGCGCTGAACGACGCCATTGCCTACATCCGCAGCCTGGCGCAGATGCGCGGGCGCAACGTCGAGTGGGCCGAGAAGGCGGTGCGCGAGGCGGCCTCGACTCCCGCCGAGGAAGCGGTCAAGCAGCACGTGGCCGATCTGATCGCCACTGACAACGCCGATCTGCTGAAGAAGCTCGACGGCCGCAAGCTCACGGTGCAGGGACGCGAGATCACGCTCCAGACCGCGGGCCTGGAAATCCGCCCGTACGAGCCGGACTGGCGCAGCAGGCTGCTGGCGGCCATCACCGACCCGAACGTCGCCTACATCCTCATGCTGCTCGGTATCTACGGACTGTTCTTCGAGCTGTGGAACCCCGGCTACGTGCTGCCGGGCGTCATCGGCGGAATCTCGCTGCTGCTTGCGCTCTACGCGTTCCAGGTGCTGCCGATCAGCTATGCCGGCCTCGGGCTGATCCTGCTCGGCATCAGTTTCATGGTGGCCGAGGCATTCCTGCCGAGTTTCGGCGTGCTCGGCATTGGCGGCGTGATCGCTTTTGTCGTAGGCTCGATCATTCTCATGGACACCGACGTCGAAGGTTATACGATCGCCTGGCCGCTGATCGCGGCCGTGGCCGTCGTCAGCGCGGCGTTTTTCCTGGGCGTGGTGTACATGGCGCTCAAGGCGCGGCGCCGGCGCGTGGTGAGCGGGAAAGAGGAGATGATCGGCGCGATCGGCGAAGCGCTCGAGAATTTCAGGGGCGAGGGACGGATACGCGTGCACAGCGAGGAGTGGCAGGCGCGCTCGGACATTGCGCTCAAGCGCGGACAGAAGGTGAAGGTCACGGCCATCGAGGGCCTGATGCTGACGGTGGAGCCGTACAACCCGGAGGGTAATTGATATGGGATTTATCTCGTCGAGTTTTATTTTCGTCGTCATCGTGCTGCTGTTCTTCTCCGCCTTCCGCATCCTGCGCGAGTACGATCGCGGCGTGGTGTTCATGCTCGGGCGCTTCTGGAAGGTCAAGGGACCGGGCCTGGTCATCATCATTCCCGGCATCCAGCAGATGGTAAAAGTCGACCTGCGCATCATCGTGATGGACGTGCCGCCGCAGGATGTGATCTCGCGCGACAACGTCTCGGTCAAGGTCAACGCGGTGGTGTATTTCCGCGTGATCGACCCGCAGCGCGCCATCATCCAGGTCGAGGACTACTACGCCGCCACCAGCCAGCTGGCGCAGACGACGGTGCGTTCGGTGCTGGGCAAGCACGAGCTCGACGAGATGCTTTCCGAGCGCGACAAGCTCAACGCTGACATCCAGAAGATCCTCGACGCCGCGACCGACGCCTGGGGCATCAAGGTCACGAGCGTGGAGATCAAGCACGTGGACATCGACCCCACCATGGTGCGCGCGATCGCGCGCCAGGCCGAGGCCGAACGCGAACGGCGCGCCAAGGTGATCCATGCCGAGGGCGAATTGCAGGCGGCGGAGAAGCTGCAGCTGGCGGCCCAGGAGCTGGCCAAGCAACCACAGGCGATCCAGTTGCGTTATCTCGAAACCCTGACGGTCATCGGGGCCGACAAGAACACCACGGTCGTGTTCCCGTTGCCGCTGGACATGATTACGCCGTTTCTGGAGTTGGTGAAGAAGAAGTAATAAATCGTTTACTGCACCGACCAGGCGTCGATCGACGTCGGGCCGGTGGTGAAGCTGAAGTCGAGAGAAGAGAAGTAGCCTTCGGCATTGGGCAGCGTGTTGCTGGTTATCACGATCAGGCTCGGCACCCCTTGCACCGTCGTCAGCGGCTGCCAGCGGCCGTTCACCCGCGTTACCAGCGGTTCCTGGTCGATCTGAAACTGCGCCACCCACCTGCCTGCATTGTTCGGGTAATAGCGCAGCCTCACGATGAAGAGCAGCGCGCCCTGGGTCCCGGAGCCCTGATAAAAGCTGACCACCCGATCCGCCGGCTGGGCCGCGGATTTGATCGCTTCGCCCGCGCGCAGGAACCATTGTACCTGACGCTTGCCCTGGTCCGGCGACGCCACCATGCCGGCCTTCGCCTCGATCTTGCTGACAATCGCTTTGCCGCCTTCGGCATGCGCCAGCAGCATGAGCACCGGCGGCTTGGCCGCGGCGGCCGGTCCTGCCAGCATCAGGCAGGGCAGCGCCAGCAGCAAAAACCGCAGGATTTTCTGCAACGGTAGCGACATATATTCGAGAGAGTAGTTGCCGGGGTCGGCCTTGTCCACGCGCTGCCGTGGACGTTTCTATTCCGGCGGCACCGGGCGTTTCTGCCGCTTCTCGTCTACCGCGACATAGGTCAGCACCGCCTCGGTGACCTTGACCACCTCGCCCGGCCTGGGCGAGCGCAAGCCGCGCTCGGCATATACCTCGACGTCCACCGTGATCGAGGTGGTACCGACTTTCACGACCTGGGCGTAGAAGCTGACCAGGTCGTTCACCGACACCGGCGCGACAAAGTGGAAGGCGTTGACCGCCACGGTCACCACGCGGCCCTTGGCGCGGCGCACCGCTGCGATCGAGCCGGCGATGTCTACCTGCGACATCACCCAGCCGCCGAAGACGTCGCCGGCGGCGTTGGTGTCCTTGACCATGGGCACCACGCGCAGCGTGGCGTGGCGGTTCGGCAGTTGCGTCGGTTCTTCCATTTGACCTCCTTCAGATCCAGTCGCGCGGTTTGAGAAAGACGTCTTAGCGTCAGGCCACGGGCGTGCCGGAATGCGATTTCCAGTCATGGCGCCGGTGGCATTCGTGTCCGCCGGAAGTGCGACCAAATGTCGCATGCCGCAGATTTTCCGGCAGGTCCTGATCGGCCATGGCACTCCATTTTAGTCTGGAAATTGTGGATGCCGCTGAAGAGTCTACCTGTCGACATTCCGCGCGCTGGTCTTCCTGCCTGTGACTCGCGTTCTTGCAAAATTCCCATCTCCCAACTAATCTCGTGATCACCTGATCATATGATCAGGTATTCCGGCACCGCGTTGCCGGGAAACCATTGTTCCGATCAACAGGAGGAGAGAAATGATGTCGCATCGAAAAGCCAGAAGTCGAAGAGAAGCGGGATTCGCCGTGGCCGCGCTGTGGTTAGCGGCCGCTCCGGTCTTCGCCCAGAACGCCACCCCCGCCGATCCGCAGGCGGCCGAACGCCAGCAGCTCATGAGCTATACCCCGGAGCTGCGTGCCAAGGTGCAGGCGCTTTCGCCCCAGACCAAGCAGATGCTGAAACAGGTGTCGGCCAAGCATAACCGCCCGAGCCCGACGCTCACGCTGCGCCAGGTCATGCAGGAGGTGCTCGCGGATTACCAAAGCACGGTGTCCGGCCTGGCTGCCGACAACGGCCCGCAGGCCGCGGACAGCGCGCGGCGCCTCGCCAATCATCGCATCCCGCGCGGCGGGCTGTTGCCATACTTTCCGCTCGACAAGGTCAACGACCAGGGGCTCGCGCCGCTGCAGTCCTTCAACGATCAGGTTGAAGCCAACGCGCTGAAGCTCGCCGACGCGGCGGAGCAGGGCGACATCGTCAAGGCCGCAAGTTATGTCGGTGCTATCACCAACGGCTGCGCCGGCTGCCATCAGATGTTCCGCGGACAGCCTGGCGTCTCGCCGCGCCTCATGAGTCAGGCCGGTTCCCCGGCCGCCAAATAACCACGTCACCGAGAGAGGAGGAAATCCCATGTACTTGAAACACTCGCTGCTCGCGGGCGCGATTTCAGCCGCGCTCCTCGGACTCGCGCAAGGCGCGCACGCCACCAATGGCGATCAGATGATAGGTATCACCGCCACCCAATGGGGCATGGCCGGGGCCGTGGTCGCCGCGCCGCAGGACGCGGCGACGATGATGTACAACCCCGCCGGGGTGGCGGAGCTCGGCATCGAAGAGGTGCGCTTCGATATGGGTTTCGGCATCCTGAACCCTCCCCGCGAGGTCAACGGCGTCGTCAGCGACTCGAATTACTACTTGATGCCGGCCGGTGCCGTGGCCTTGAAAATCAATGACAAGATGTATTTCGGCGTCAGCATGGGCGGTCTGTCCGGGATGGGGGTCGACTTCTCCGACGTGTTTCCGTCCACTGCCGGCAACCAGGCCGTGGTCACGACCAAGCAGTTCTACAAGATCGCGCCGGGCTTTGGATACAAGCTCGATGACCGCCTGACCCTCGGTGCCGCGCTCAACATCGACTACCAGAGCTTGGCGCTGTACAACGCGGCCTACCAGCTTCCCCAGAGCCAGGTCTACGGTTACGGCTGGTCGCTTGGCGCAATCTATCACCTGAACGACAAGGTCCAGTTCGGCGCATCGTGGATCAGCCGCCAGAAAATGAACGCCTTCGAGTGGAATACCGCCGGTTCTCCCGTGGCCAGCGGCAAGATCAAGCTCACGATGGACGCGCCAGAGCAGTACGCCGTCGGTGCGGCCTTCCGGCCGGCGGCGGGATGGTTGATCGAGGGCGACATCAAGAAGATCAAGTTCGGCAGCGTGCTCGACCGGATTGATGTCGAGCGCCCGGCCGGGTATGCCGGGGCGGTCCCTGCCAGCCTCAATTTCGGCTGGAGTGACCAGACGGTCTACGCCGTTGGCGTGCAGAAGGAGCTCAACCCCCGGACCGCGGCGCGCTTTGGCTACAACTACGGCGAATCGCCGATTGGTCCCGAGGACGTGAACAGCAACATCGGGTCGCTTGCGGTGGTTGAAAAACACCTGTCCGCGGGCCTGACCCGCCAACTCGGAAAGCGGGTAGCCGGCTCGGTGTCGTATGTGAAGGCCTTCGCCAACGACGTCACGTCGTCCGTCGCCCCGTTCAACAAGATCGAGCTGGAGCAGAACGTCTACAACCTGCAGCTCACCTACAAGTACTGATACTCGACGCAAGGAGAACACGCATGACCGTAGATCGTATTGTCCACCTGGCAGCAGGTACGATGGTGCTGCTTAGCATCGCGCTCGCGCATTACAGTGATCACGCCTGGATCTGGCTTGGGGTGTTTGTTGGTGCCAACCTGCTGCAGAGCAGCATCACCAACTTCTGTCCGCTCGCCGCGATTCTGAAGAAGGCCGGCGTGCGGGACGGAGGCTGCTGCTCCTGATACGATAACGCGCCGCGGGGGTGCGCAGTCGGGAGCGTGAGCCCCGCGCGCACCCCCATTTTTTGTGTTCGTCGAATCCTGGAGACAACGCGATGAAGAAGAAAGTCAAAGCGCGCCGCAAACCGGCGGAAGCCCGGCGACACGACCTGATCGACGCTGCCCTGGAAATCATTCGCCGCGGCGGGGTGGAGAGGCTCACGACGCGCGCGCTCTCGCAGGCCGTCGGCATCGCCCAACCGACGCTGTTCCTGCACTTCGGCAAGAAAGGGCGGATGCTGGTGTCGCTGGTGGATGCGGTGCAGACGCGGTTGCAGGAGGGACTGAAGACTCTCGACCTCGAGGCGCTGACGCCGCTCGAGCGGCTCAAGGCGGTGATCAGGTTCCATCTCGGATTCATCCAGAAGCAACCGGGCATCCCGCGCCTGCTTTTTTCCGAGGAGCTTCAGAGTGGCGACCCGGCGTTTCGCAAGCGCATGAACGGGATGGTCGAATTCTTCCTGCAGTTTCTTGCCGGGCTGATCGAGGCGGGGCAGGAGTCCGGCGAGCTGCGTCGTGATATCAGCCCGGAACAGCACGCGTGCCTGCTGCTCGCCATGATCCAGGGCCTCGCTTTCCGCTGGATTCTCTCCAATCAACGCTTTGTCCTGAAGGACCAGGCCGACGCCGTCATCGGCACGGTCGTGGACGGCTGGGCCGTGCGCGCCACGGCCGTCTGATGCGTCAGACCCAGTCGCGCGGCTTCAGGAAAACTTCGTACAGGCTCGCTTCCTTGCTGCCCGGTTCCGGGCTCCAGGCGTAGCGCCATTTCACCAGCGGCGGCAGCGACATCAGGATTGACTCGGTGCGCCCGCCGGACTGCAGCCCGAAGAGCGTGCCGCGGTCGTACACCAGGTTGAACTCGACATAGCGTCCGCGCCGGTACAGCTGAAAGTCGCGTTCGCGCTCGCCGAAGGGCTCGTGTTTGCGCTTCTGCACGATCGGCAGATACGCCGGCAGGTAATGATCGCCCACGCTTTGCATGAAGCCGAAGCTGCGGTCGAAACCGTTTTCGTTCAGATCGTCGAAGAACAGTCCGCCGATGCCGCGCGGCTCGTGGCGGTGCCGGATGAAGAAATATTCGTCACACCACTTCTTGAAGCGCGCGTAGTAGTCGGCGCCGAACGGATCGCACGCCGCTTTCGCGGTTTGGTGCCAATGCGCGCAATCCGCCTCGAAACCGTAATACGGCGTGAGGTCGAAACCGCCGCCGAACCACCACACCGGCTCGGCGCCGGCTTTCTCGGCAATGAAAAAGCGCACGTTGCAGTGCGACGTCGGAACATACGGATTGCGCGGGTGGATGACGAGCGAGACGCCCAGCGCCTGAAACGAGCGCCCGGCCAGTTCCGGCCGCTGCGCCGTGGCCGAGGGCGGCAGGTTCTTGCCGTGCACGTGCGAGAAGTTGACGCCGGCCTGCTCGAACAAATTGCCCTCGGCCAGCACGCGCGAACGTCCGCCACCGCCCTCGGGGCGGTCCCAAGCGTCCTCGCGGAATTTTTCCCGGCCATCCTCTTTTTCGAGAGCGCGGCAGATCCGGTCTTGCAGGCTGAGCAGGTAGTTCTTGACCGCGGTGATGTCCGGTTGTGCCATGGGCTTATCCCGGGCGGATCAGCGCGCCGCTGGCGGCGTCACGGATCGGCGTCGGCGCCGGCGCATCGCCGACCATGCCAGGCAACACGTAATCCAGCTCGCCCTTGAACCGGTGCACGGCCTCGCGGTAGCTGCGTACCGGTGCGCTACCGGCGCGGTTGGCGCTGGTCGAGACAAGCGCCATACCGGCGGCGCGGCACAAGGCCGCGGCCTGCGGATGCGCGGTCACGCGCACGGCGATTTTGGGATGAGCGCCGGTGATCCAGCGGGGCACGTCCGCGCGCGCTTCGAGCAGCCAGGTGTGCGGCCCGGGCCAGGTGGCGCGCACGGCCGGGGGAATCTCGTCCACGTACGGCGCGAGCTGGGCGGTGTCCGCGGCAATGAGAATCAGCCCTTTGCCGGCCGGTCGGCGCTTGATACGCAGCAGTCGCAGCACCGCTGAGCGGTTCCGGGGATCGCAGCCAAAACCGAAACAGTATTCGGTGGCGTAGGCGACGATGCCGCCGTGCTTGAGGATGCGTGCCGCTTGGACCAATTGGCCGGTGCTGAGCAAGCGCTTACTTGGAGAATTTCTCGCGCACCGCCTTGTCCCTGGCGAGAATCTCGGCGGCGTTGGCCTTGCGCTCGTCGGTCAGGCGCTGCGCCAGTTCCTGGTCGGACAGGGCGATGATCTGCGCCGCCAGGTAGGCGGCGTTCTTGGCCCCGGCCTTGCCGATGGCGACGCAGGCGACCGGGATGCCGCCCGGCATCTGCACCGTCGACAGCAGCGCGTCCTGTCCCTGCAGCGGGCCCGCGGCCATGGGCACGCCGATCACGGGCTTGTTGGTGAGCGCGGCCACGGTGCCGGCGAGGTGCGCGGCCATGCCGGCGGCGGCGATGAACACGGCGCAGCCGCGGCTGTCCGCGTCCTTGACGAAGGCGTGCGTGGCGTCGGGGGTGCGGTGCGCCGACAGCACCCGCACTTCGCGAGTGATGCGGAACTTGTCGAGCGTCTCGACCGCGGTCTGCATGGTTTCGAGGTCCGAGTCCGAACCCATCAGAATGGCAACGAACGGTTTGGTCATGTCAGGGATTGTCCTCAGCGTGATGTTTTTTCGCGTGCGATCGCGCGGTAACCGATGTCGGTGCGGTATTGCGCGCGGCGCCAGTGGATTTTTTTCACAGTTTCGTAGGCGCGGTTCTGGGCCGCGCCAACTGTAGCGCCCAGGGCGGTGACGCACAACACCCGCCCGCCGCCGGTGACGACCGTGCCGTCCTTGAGCGCGGTGCCGGCGTGGAACACCTTGCAGTCGTCCGCCGCGGTCTCGGGCAGGCCGGTGATGACGTCGCCCTTGTCGTACGCGCCGGGGTATCCGCCCGCCGCCATGACCACGCCGAGAGACGCGCGGCTGTCCCATTGCGCCCGCACCCGGTCCAGCCGGCCGTCCACGGCGGCTTCGATCAGTTCGATGAAATCCGATTGCAGCCGCAGCATCACCGGCTGGGTCTCGGGGTCGCCGAAGCGGCAGTTGTATTCCAGCACCTTGGGTGTGCCGTCGGCGCCGATCATGACGCCGGCGTATAAGAAGCCGGTGTAGGGATGGCCCTCCGCCTTCATCCCGCGCACGGTGGGCTCGATCACCTCGCGCATGATGCGGGTATGGATTTCCGGCGTGACCACCGGCGCCGGCGAGTACGCCCCCATGCCGCCGGTATTAGGGCCGGTGTCGCCGTCGCCGACGCGCTTGTGATCCTGCGAGGTGGCGAGCGGCAGGATATGCTCGCCGTCGACCATGACGATGAAACTTGCCTCCTCGCCGCTGAGGAATTCCTCCACCACCACGCGATGCCCGGCCTCGCCAAAGGCGTTGCCCGCGAGCATGTCGCGCACGGCGGCCGTGGCCTCGTCCACGGTTTGGGCGATGATCACGCCCTTGCCGGCGGCGAGGCCATCGGCCTTGACCACGATCGGCGCGCCGGATTTTTTGATATAGGCCTCGGCCGCGGCGACGTCGGTGAAGTTGCCGTACGCCGCGGTCGGAATCTTGTGGCGCGCCAGAAAATCCTTGGTGAAGGCCTTGGAGCCTTCGAGCTGCGCGGCGCCCTTTGTCGGGCCAAAGATGCGCCGGCCCGCGGCGCGGAATTGATCGACCACGCCCAGCACCAGCGGCGCCTCGGGACCTACGAGGGTGAGATCGATTCTATTTTGCTGCGCGAAGCGCAGCAGGCCGTCCACGTCTTCGGCATTGATAGCGACGTTCTCGCACTTGGCCTCGCGCGCGGTGCCGGCGTTGCCGGGGGCGACGAAGACTGTTTCGACCTTGGGAGACTGCGCGATTTTCCACGCCAGCGCGTGCTCGCGTCCACCGCCGCCGATGACCAGTATCTTGAGGCTCATTAGAGTTTCAGTGCGAAGTGATGCGCGATGATGTCCATGCGTCGTGTCAGATAGAACCGGTGCGCGCCGAAGCGTTGCACGCCGGAATCGAGATGCAGCGCATCGCAACCGTTCTGCTTCGCCTGCACCACCAGCCAGTCAAAAAGTCTTCCGCCGTAGCCGCGCGAACGCTGTGACTGTGCCGCGACCAGGTCGTCCACGTAGAGAATCTTTCCCCAGGCGAGCGTTTCGAGATAACGAAAGCCCGCGACCGCGCGTATTTCACCGGACTCCTCCAGGTATGCCAGCTCGAAGCCCGTGGCCTGCTGTTTTCTTACCCGCGCCGCGAACTCGGCGGCGCCGAGATGCGGTCGCAGCTCGGCCATGACCGGATAACAGCGCGCGATCTCCGACTCGGTCTCGGCGAGCGCGATTGGCATCCGTTCCTCAGTGCCGGAAGTGCCGCATGCCGGTGAACACCATGGCGATGCCGTGCTGGTTGGCGGCGTCGATTACCTCCTGGTCGCGCATCGAGCCGCCCGGCTGGATCACGGCGGTGACGCCGACCTCGGCCGCCTGGTCGAGGCCGTCGCGGAACGGGAAGAACGCGTCCGAGGCCATCACGCTGCCGCGCACCTCGAGGCCGGCGTCGGTGGCCTTGATCGAGGCGATGCGCGCGCTGTAGACCCGGCTCATCTGGCCGGCGCCGACGCCGATGGTGCGACCTTCCTTGCAGTAGACGATGGCATTCGATTTCACAAATTTCACCACCTTCCACGCGAACAACAGATCGCGCAGTTCCTGCGGGTTCGGCGCGCGTTCGGTCACGACCTTGAGTTGCTTTTCCGTCACTGTGCCGTGGTCGGCGTCCTGCACCAGCAGGCCGCCGGTGACACGTCGCATATCCAGCGCGGCCGGGCGCGCCTGGCCCCAGGCACCGGACTCGAGCACGCGCACGTTGGGTTTGGCCGCCAGGACCGGTTTGGCATCGTCGTTGATCGCGGGCGCGATGATGACCTCGACGAACTGGCGGTCGAGGATGGCCTTGGCCGTGGGCGCGTCGAGCGGGCGGTTGAAGGCGATGATGCCGCCGAAGGCCGAGGTCGGGTCGGTGATGTAGGCGTGCTTGTAGGCCTCGAGCGCGTTGTCGGCGATCGCCACGCCGCAGGGGTTGGCGTGCTTGACGATGACGCAGGCGGCCTCGCCGAACGATTTCACGCATTCGAGCGCGGCGTCGGCGTCAGCGATGTTGTTGAACGACAGCTCCTTGCCCTGCAGCATGCGTGCGGTCGCGACGCAGGCCTCGGCCGGGCGGGGCTCGACGTAGAACGCGGCTTTCTGGTGCGGGTTCTCGCCGTAGCGCAGCCCCATGGCGTGGCGGAACTGCATATTATAGGTTTGCGGAAAATCGTCGCGCTTGCCGTCGGCGTGCAGCCGGCCGAGATAATTGGCGATGGCGCCGTCGTAGGCCGCGGTGTGCTCGAAGGCCCTGGTCGCCAGACGAAAGCGCAGTTCGTCGCCCACCGATCCCTTCCGTTGTTTCATTTCATCGAGTACCGGGGCGTAATCGCGGGCGTCGACCACCACCGTGACCGCCGTGTAATTCTTCGCCGCCGCGCGCAGCAGCGTCGGCCCGCCGATGTCGATGTTCTCGATGGCGTCGACAAGCCGGCAGTCCGGGCGCGCCACGGTCTCCTCGAACGGGTAGAGATTGACGACCACCAGATCGATCGGCGGGATGCCGCGCTGCTGCATCGCCTGCACGTGGCTGTCGAGATCGCGCCGGCCGAGGATGCCGCCGTGGATTTTCGGGTGCAGCGTCTTGACGCGCCCGTCGAGCACCTCCGGGAAGCCGGTGTAGTCGGCAACCTCGATCACCGGCACGCCGTTATCGGCGAGCAGCTTGGCGGTGCCGCCGGTGGAGAGAATCTCGACCTTGAAGGATTGGAGCGCGCGCGCGAATTCCAGCACGCCGGTTTTGTCGGAAACGCTGATCAGCGCACGGCGGATGGTCGTCATGGGGCGTGGAATTCGAAATGGCAGGTTCGGGAGGCGGATTTTAAATTCCGCGACCCGCTTCCGCAATCGGATTACGTCAGAGCAGCTTGTACTGTTTGAGCTTTTTGCGCAGGGTGTTGCGATTGATGCCGAGCAGCTCGGCGGCCTTGCACTGGTTGCTTTTGACGTGGCGCATGACGATTTCGAGCAGCGGTTTTTCCACCTCGCTGATCACCATGTCGTACACGCCTGCGGTTTTCTCGCCGTTCAAGTCGTGGAAATAACGCTCGATCGACTGCTTCACGCACGCCGCGAGCGGCGCCTTGCGATCCTTCGTCATGCCGCGAGCTCCATGTTTTGCGCCTGTGCGTCGAAGAATTCGCGCACCATGGCCACCTGCGCGTCGCGCGATTCCACCTGGTTGACCCGATGCCGGAACGCCGCCCCGTCGCGCAGGCCCTTGCTGTACCAGGAGATGTGCTTGCGCGCCATGCGCACGCCGCTGTACTCGCCGTAGAACGCGTACAGAGTTTCGAGGTGATCGAGCAGGGTGTCGCGCACCTCCGTGACCGGGGGCGGCGCGAGTCTCGTGCCCGTCGTCAGGTAATGTTCGATTTCGCGGAAAATCCAGGGATTGCCTTGGGCCGCGCGGCCGATCATGAGGCCATCGGCGGAGGTCGCGCGCAGCACCTGCGCGGCCTTTTCCGGGGTGGTGATGTCGCCGTTGGCGATGACCGGGATCGCGACCGCCGCCTTGATGGCGGCGATGGTGTCGTACTCGGCCTCGCCCTGGAACGCATCGGCGCGGGTGCGCCCGTGCACCGCCAGCGCCTCGATGCCGCAGGACTCGGCCAGGCGCGCGACCGCGACGCCGTTCTTGTTGGCGCGATCCCAGCCGGTGCGGATCTTGAGCGTTACCGGAACATCGGCGCTTTTAACCACCGCTTCCAGAATTTCGGCAACGAGTTTTTCGTTCTGCATCAGCGCCGAGCCGGCGTACACGTTGCAGATTTTCTTGGCCGGGCAGCCCATGTTGATGTCGATGATCTGGGCGCCGTTATCCACGTTGTAGCGTGCCGCCTGCGCCATCATGGCGGGATCGCTGCCGACGATCTGCACCGCGCGCGGTTCGGATTCGCCCGCGTGATCGGCGCGGCGCATGGTTTTCTTGCTGCCCCACAGCAGGGAATTGGACGACACCATTTCCGAGGCCGCCATGCCGGCGCCGAGACGGCGGCACAGGCTGCGGAACGGCCGGTCGGTGACTCCGGCCATGGGCGCGAGGAACAAGTTGTTTTTCAGTTTAAAGGGTCCGATTCTCATGATCGGTTTTCTCTACCCGGCAGAGGCGAAAGGGCAGCAATCTTACCCAGAAACTCGGAAGGCAGGGAAGGGGGACGCGATGAGCGGTGAATCAAAATTTATTCCGCGTGAATCGGAAATGCGGATCAAGAACGTTGAAAAGAGCTTGGTGATTTCAGCGCGCCGCAGTAAGCAGGTGAAGCATAAAAGAAAAATTATTTCCCGCTTTTGGTGCGTAAGCGACGACTTCCTGTATTTGGCAATTCCAACTCTTTTCTTGAGCACCGTGACGGTTGCCATTGGCGCGCGGTGTTCATGCCAGAATGTCAGGGCGTCACCAGGCGGATTTCGTAACCGACCGCCTTGCCGTCGGGATTTGTGACGTCGAGCAGCGTCGCGGCCACGATATTCGGTGACATTGCGCCCGCCGCAGGCGCCGGCAGGTACTGCGCCGGCGTGAACGTGCGACGCGTGATCACGCGGCCGCCGTTGTCGGTGAGACTGACTTCCATCCCCGGAAAGTCCTGGGGAAAGGCGGCGCGGTTGACGAGCGTGGTGCGTATGCGTAGCGCGTTGGCATATTGGGGATGCGGCGCGATGGTGGTCTGGAGTAGCTCGATCGCCGCGACATCCTGCAGCGGACGCAGCTCGCAGCGGGCGTAACCGCAGAATTCCGCCACCGGCGGGCGCCAGGATGGAATTCTGGCGAGCTCGTCGCGGTAAAAATATACGAACTGTCCTGCGAGCAGCAGGAGCAGCAGCAGATCACCAACGCCCCACAGCACCGCGGGCCAGCCCGGCCGTGCTCGGGCTCGTGTGTCCAGGTCCGTGACGATCGGGAAATCGGACTCATCGACGGGCGGCACCGGCGCCGATTTGATCTTGTCGCGCCGGCGCCGGGAAGTGGCGCGTCTCTCTTTGGCCGCGCGGCGCCGCTGGCCGGCTCCGGTCGGCGGTATGTCCTCCGGTTCCGCCGCGGTTGGCGGTGGGGTCGGTGGCACCTGCAGCCGCCGCTGCTCGGCATGAAAGACCGACGAGCAAATGCCGCAGCGCACCACGCCGCCGCGCGCTGCGAGTTGCGCCGGCGTTACCTTAAAAGTCGTGAGACAGGCGGGACACTGGGTATACATAAATGTCTACCTACTCCGTTCGTTCGGCCATAATAATCGTCGCCTTACTGGGTTCTTCCAGTCATAAAGACTTGTCGCCCTAACTCGTTCGTCTGGCCGCAATAATCGTCGTCCTGCTTCGTCCGGCCGGACGCAATCTATATGAGCTTACCGCACGTCGTCCGGCTTGTGCCCCGCGAGCAGCATCCAGTTCTGCTTCTCGCGCCGCATCAGGGCGAACGGCGGCTCGTAGTGCGGGCGCACTTCCGTTGCCTGCTCCGATCCCAACAGCCCGGACAGCACGAGCCAGCCGCCCGGCCGCACGCGCGCCTTGATCTCCGCGGCCAGCTCGATCAGGGTGCCGAAAAGAATGTTGGCAATCACGATATCGGCCTGAAAATCCCGGGGCAGATCCGACGGCAGCATGACCTGCAGCCCGGAGTGGATGCCATTATGCACGGCGTTGCGGCGCGTGACCTCGAGCGCCTGCTCGTCGATATCCACGGCATACGCCTGCGCCGCGCCCAGTTTGAGGGCTGCGATCGAGAGGATGCCCGAGCCGCAGCCGTAGTCGAGAACGGTTTTGCCCTGGAGCGTTTGTTCCGAGAGCCAGTCGAGGCACAGCGCCGTGGTCGGGTGGTCGCCGGTGCCGAAGGCGAGCCCGGGGTCGAGTACGAGATTGACGGCATCCGGCTCGGGCGGCGCGCACCAGCTCGGCACGACCCAGAGATTGCGCCCGACCTTGAGCGGTTTGTAATGCGCCATCCACGAATGCGCCCAGTCCTCGTCGCCGAGCAGATCGATTTCGTGCGCCGGGGATTCCGCGAGGTCGAGTCGCGCACGCACGCGTGCCAGGATGTCGTCGGTGTTCGTGTGTTCCGGAAACAGCCCGGTCACCCTGACCTGCGACCACAGCGGAGTCTTGTCCCAGTGCGTCTCGAACAGCGGCTGGTCGGCGGCGTCCTCGAGCGTCACCGAGATCGCGCCCCATTCCTCGAGCGCGTCCGCGAGCGCCTGCGCGTGCGGTTCATCGGTACGCAGTTTCAGTTTGAGCCAGGGCATGATGCAAACAGTAGCAAGTTTCAAGTGGCGAGTGACAAGAAAAACGCGAGGAAGCTTTCTTGCTACTTGATACTTGCCACTTGCAACTTGATTACAGCCCCAGTTTCTTTTGCAGGTAATGAATGTTGACGCCGCCGCGGATGAACGCGGCGTCGTTCATGAGGTCCTGGTGCAGCGGAATGTTGGTCTTGATCCCCTCGACCACCATCTCCGTCAGCGCGACGCGCATGCGCGCCATCGCCATCTCGCGCGTGTCGCCGAAAGCGATCAGCTTGGCGATCATCGAGTCGTAGTACGGCGGCACGAAATAGTTGGTGTACACATGCGAGTCCACGCGGATGCCCGGTCCGCCCGGGGCGTGCCAACCGGTAATGCGGCCGGGCGAGGGAATGAACGTTCGCGGGTCCTCGGCGTTGATGCGGCATTCGATGGCGTGCCCGCGCCACTGGATGTCCTTCTGGCGGAAGGCCAGCCGCTCGCCGGCGGCGATGCGCAACTGCTCGCGCACGATATCGACGCCCGTGACCATCTCCGTCACCGGGTGCTCGACCTGCACGCGCGTGTTC
The DNA here is from genome assembly GCA_050257795.1 of Bacteroidota bacterium. Classification (GTDB taxonomy): domain Bacteria; phylum Pseudomonadota; class Gammaproteobacteria; order Acidiferrobacterales; family Sulfurifustaceae; genus Sulfuricaulis. Next base: position 6,964 of record JBLMXN010000094.1, on the reverse strand, counting down.
ATCTCGATGAAATAGAATTCGCCGTCCTGGTAGAGGAACTCGAATGTTCCGGCGCCGCGGTAGCCGATCTTGCGGCAGGCTTCGGCGCAGCGATCGCCCATCTTGTGTCGCAGCCTCTCGGAGATGCCCGGCGCCGGCGATTCCTCGATCACCTTCTGGTGCCGGCGCTGCATCGAGCAGTCGCGCTCGCCCAGGTGGATGGCGTTGCCGTGGGTGTCGGCCAGCACCTGGAATTCTATGTGGCGCGGATTGTCGAGGTATTTCTCCATGTAGACCGTGTTGTTGCCGAACGCGGCCTGGGCCTCGGCGCGGGTGAGCTGGATGGCGTTGAGCAGCGCTGCCTCGGTGTGGACCACGCGCATGCCCTTGCCGCCGCCGCCGGCGGCGGCCTTGATCAGCACCGGGTAGCCGATGTGCCCGGCGAGCCGCAGGGTGTCCTTGTCGTTGTCGCCGACCGGGCCGTCGGAGCCGGGCACGCACGGCACGCCGGCCTTTTTCATGGCGCGGATGGCGGAAATCTTGTCGCCCATGAGACGAATCGTGTCCGGCCGCGGGCCGATGAAGATGAAGCCGCTCGACTCCACGCGTTCGGCGAAGTTGGCGTTTTCCGACAGGAAGCCGTAGCCCGGATGGATCGCCTGGGCGTCGGTGACCTCGGCGGCGCTGATGATGGCCGGAATGTTGAGGTAGCTGTCGGCGGCCCGGGGCGGGCCGATGCACACGGACTCGTCCGCGAGCTTGACGTATTTGGCGTCGCGATCGGCTTCGGAATGGACCGCGACCGTGCGGATGCCGAGCGTCCGGCAGGCGCGCTGGATGCGCAGCGCGATCTCGCCGCGGTTGGCTATGACGACTTTTTCGATCATGAGTTGGTCAATATTCTCGAACGCGGAGGAACGCGGATTATGCGGGATGCAAATTCCGGTTTGTTAATGATCCGCGTTTGTCCGTGACTCAGGAATCTTATTCAATAATGAACAGACCCTCGCCGTATTCGACCGGCTGGCCGTTTTCCTTGAGGATGGCCTTGACGACGCCGGCCTTGTCGGCCTCGATCTCGTTCATCATCTTCATGGCTTCGATGATGCACAGGGTGTCGCCAATACTGACCTGGCTGCCGACCTCCACGAAGGCTTTGGCTTCCGGCGACGACGCCCGGTAAAACGTGCCGACCATGGGCGAAGTGACTGCATGCCCGGCGGGCGCCGGCGCCGTCGGAGCGGCGGCGGGGGCGGCTGCACCCGCGGCGGTGGCCGGAACGGCGGCAGGGGCCGCCGGGGCGGTCATGTGCACCACGTGCGGCGCGCCGGTGGAGCTCGCGCGGCTGATGCGGATGGCCTCCTCGCCCTCGCGGATTTCGATTTCGGCGAGGCTCGATTCCTCCAGCATCTCGATCAGTTTTTTGACTTTGCGTATGTCCATGAGCTTGGTCCTATTTTTTCAAGCGTTCGATGGCGGCCGCGAGCGCCAGTTCGTAACCCTGTGCCCCGAGGCCGCTGATGACGCCCACGGCCAGGTCGGAAAAATACGAATGTTTCCGGAACTGCTCGCGCGCGTGGATGTTGGAAAGATGTACTTCGATAAACGGGATATGCGCCGCCGCCAGGGCGTCGCGCAGCGCCACGCTGGTGTGGGTGAAGGCCGCGGGATTGAGCAGGATGAACCCCGCCTTGTCCTGCATCGCCTGCTGCACCCGGCCTACCAGCTCATGCTCGGCGTTACTCTGAAAGAAACTCGCGCGATGCCCGGCGGATTCGGCCTGCTGGGCCAGCCGCTGGTTGATCGCCTCGAGCGTGGTGCTGCCGTAGTGTTCCGGTTCCCGCGTCCCGAGTAGATTGAGATTGGGGCCGTTGAGGACCAGGATTTCAGCCATGTGGGGAAATGGCCGATCGGTCGAGCCAATGGCCGGCAGAGGAGCGGATTTTGCCGGCTATTTGCGCTAACTTTCGTGATCTACGCATTCAATTGCGATTATCTTCCTGAATGCACACATTGTGCATGCCAAACTGTGGTTTGTCCAGCACGCGAAGTTCATCAAGCAAGATCGCCGTCATTCGCTGGAAATAAACCGGAGATCGACGCAGGATTTTAGATGGAGGCAGGCGAAGGCGTTCCTGACGGCGGCAGCAGGGGTCCAAGGATGCGCATGAGTTCGGTCTGATCGAAAGCCCCCAGTTTGCGAGCCACGATCGTGCCTTGGCGATCGATGATGACCGTAAACGGTATGGAACCTTGGCGATTGCCATAGCGCGCCATCACGTCCATGGCGTCATCGTCGCCGATCAGGATGGGGTAATTCATGCCGGCCGACTTGCGATACGCCACCACGGACTCGATACTGTCCGCCGTGGCCACGCCCAGCAACTGGATTCCGCCGGACCCGTAACGTTTCTGGAAGGCGATGAACAGCGGGATTTCCTCGCGGCACGGCGGGCACCAGGTGGCCCAGAAATTGAGCACGATCACCTTGCCGCGCCATTCGCTAAGACTGTGTTTTTTCCCATCCAGATCGGGCAGGCTGAAATCGATCAGGGTGCCGCCGCCGTAAGCCGGGGCGGTTTCTCTGGGCGGGTCCGTGGGGCGCAATGACTGTGCCGTCCAGTAGCCGCCCGCCAGCGCCAGGATGGCGACGACGAGCAGCAACAGGTTTTTGAGTGTGGCGTTCATGTGATCACAGTGAATCCATGGCAGGGTCAGAGGTTGCCGAGCAGCGCCAGCATTTCCGCGACATCGTGAAACCCATAGACCGGCGCATCACCGCGCTGCTGCCCCTGGCTGTCGAGAATGACGATGGCCGGCGGGCCGTAGACCTTGAAGCGTTTTTTCATCGCCTCGACCTCGGCATCGCCGGAGTTGGTGACGTCCGGTTGCAGGCGCACGAAGCGTTGCAGCTGCGCACGCACGCGGGCATCGACGAAGGTCGACTTTTCCATGCGCACGCAGTCGGTACACCACGAGGCATAGTAATCCACGATCACCGGTTTGCCCGCGGCCTTGGCGGCCGCGAGCCGGTCTTCCAGGTCGCGCAGGGTGTAGAGGCGCTCAAACGGACGCTCGGCCGCCGCGGGCACGGCAACGCCGCCGGCGCCCGCCACCACGCTGAGGGGCGCGGCCGCCAGCGGCAGCGGACGCAGAATGTCGCGATTGCCGGTGAACCCGCCGAGCAGGGCCAGCGTGCCCCAGATCAGCAGGAAGGTGCCGATGCCTTTCCACAGATACTGCCAGCCGGTGGCTTCCTTGGGCAGGCTCTGGGTCGCGCCCAGGTACACCGCGGAAATGATCAGCAGCGCCGCCCACAGGAACAACACCGGCACTTCCGGGACGTAGCCGAGCAGATAAATAGCGACGCCGATCAGCATTGCGCCGAACAGGTGCTTCACCCGGTCCATCCACTTGCCGACCTTGGGCAGCAGGAAGCCGGCGCCAACGCCGAGCGCGATCAGGATCGCCCCCTGTCCATGGGCGAGCGCGAACATGATCGCGCCGCCGAGCACCGGGTCCTGGCTGGTGATGGCGACGCCGAGCGCCGAGATCAGCACTGGCGAGACGCAGGCGCCGACGATCAGCGCGGAGAACAGGCCGAGGATGAACACGCCGATGTAGGAGCCGCCCTTGAGGTGGTGCGTGCGATGATGCAGATGCGACTGGATGAAACCCGGCATCTGCAAGTCGTAAAAACCGAACAGCGACAGCGCCAGCAACACCAGGATGGTGCTGAACGTGCCGATAGCCCAAGGGTTCTGGAAGTACGCCTGCAGCTGCTCGCCGGTGAGTCCGGCGATGACGCCGACGGCGGTGTAGGTGACGGCGGTGCCGAGCACGTAGCTGTACGACATGAGTCCGCCGCGCAGCTTGCCGATGTGGGTGTCGCCCTGGCCCACGAGCATGCTCGACAGGATCGGCACCATCGGCAGCACGCAGGGCGTGAAGGTGAGCAGCAGTCCGGCGCCGAAGGCAAACAGCACGGCCAGCATGAACTTGCGGGTGTCACGCGGTACCGGAACCGCGGGCGCCGCCACCGGCGGTTCGACCGCGGCTGCCGCGCTCAACACGCCGCCACGCAGCCGCACGTCGTAGGTTTTCGTGACCGGCGGATAGCAGATCACCACGCCTTTTTCCGAGCAGCCCTGGTAATCCAGCCGCAGCGACAGATCCCGGTCCTGGGTGCCGAGGCCCACGATCGGCAAAGCCACCTCGAAGCCCTGGTGGTAGACCTCGGTCTTGCCGATGAACTCGTCAGTCTTGGTCTGGCCCGGCGGCAGCGTGTAATCGCCGAGGCGCAGGTCGGCGGGCAACGGACTGCCGTCCGCATTGGCGAGCGCGAACCTGATTTTGTCGCGATAGAGATAGCAGCAATCGGCGATGTCGAAGCGCGCGTTCAGCGCGTCGTTGCCGCGCGCCGCGAGCGTCACCATGAACGCGGTTTCCGGGTCGACCGGCTCGGCCTGTCCCTCGTTCGCGGCGGCGGAACGGGTCAGATCGCTCAGCGACGTGATGGTCCCGGGCTGGGCTTCCGCGATCGCGGCGGTTTTGGCGATAGCAGCTTTCACGCCCGGCACTTTGAATTCGACTTCCTTGACGATCGGCGGATAGCACACGCCGACGGGTTCGTTGCAGCCCTGCGCGGTGATGCGCAGCCGAACCGTCGGCGCGCTCGCCGGTCCGTTCAGGGGCAGCCGCACCGTGACCGACTTGATGTAGGTTTCGACCTGGCCGAACAGCGGGTCCTGTTTGACCTTGCCGCGCGGGAACACCGGGTCTCTCAGCGTCGCGCCGTCGAGCGCCTCGAATTTGAACTTGCTCCGATAGAGGTAATAGCCGGGGGCGATTTTCCAGCGCGCCTCGAGCGTGTTGCCGTTGATGGTGCGGGTGCTGAGCGCAAACGCCTGATCCGCTTCCAGCAGGTCTTCTTCCGTTTGCGCGGCATGCGCCGGGACCAGCCACAGCAGTAATAGGACGGCGAGCAGTTTTTTCATCGGGTCTTGTCCGGGTTGCGGATCCAGGAGAGGTAGTCGGCGTAGCCGTCCGTGACAGGGACCGCAATCACCTCGGGAAGTTCGTACGGATGCAGCTCGAGAATCCGTTTTTGGATGTCACGATAGGCGCGCGTCATGGATTTGATGACCAGCAGTTGCTCCGCGGTCGACTCGACCTGGCCCTTCCACAGATAGACCGACTGGGTCACAGGCAAAATGTTGACGCACGCGGCCAGGCGCTCGCTCACGAGCGCGTGCGCCACCCGCTGTGCCGCCCCGGCGTCGGGGCAGGTTGTCAGCACCAGCTGGTAGTCGTGCAGATTCGCTTGTCGGGTCGTGGTCGGCATCGCAGCCGTACTGACGGGGCGGGATAGGGGTTTATTCATTGTAGCGAAAGACGGGCCTCCGCGTCCCGGATGCCTGGCGGGACGGGATCGGGTTATGCTGCCGGGTTTCGGGCCACGGACTTGACGTAATGATCATGCTTATTTTGATTCTGGTCGTGCCGATCGCTGAGATCGCGACCTTCGTCTGGGTCGGCTCGCGTATCGGGGTCGGCATGACGCTGTTGCTGGTGGTGATCGGCGTTGTGGTCGGGTTGTGGCTGGTGCGCCGGCAGGGTTTCGCCACCGCCGGCCGGGTCCAGGCGATGATCGCCCGCGGCGAGTCCCCGGCCCAGGGCATGCTGGAAGGGATGGCCCTGCTCGCGGCCGGACTGCTGTTTGTGCTGCCCGGTTTCGTGACCGATATCGCCGCCGTATTGCTGCTGATACGACCGCTGCGGCGCTGGCTTATCCGGTTGTACTTGAAGCGCGCCGGCGTGGACACCACCGTGATAAATCATCCCCCAAGCCCGGATAACCCCGACCGCACCCCCCTGGAGGGCGAGTCCCGCCGGGTGGACTGAACGCGACACGCGATCATTGGCGCTGAACCTTATAAATCTAAATCCTGGACAACTCCGCTCGAACCGGCTCAACGACTTTCTTCAGCTGCAGTTTGTTCGGCTCGGGCAGCTCCTCGATCGCGTTCGCCCGATCGAGATATTTCCCGGTGACGCTCAGCACCTCCTCGATCATGCCGTGCAGCGAAGCCTTGGAAATGGCGAGCGTCTTCGCCAGACGCCGGATGGCTTCGACCAGATGGATCGGTCGGTCGTGTTCATCAACGTCGCCATAGCCACCAAAGGGCATTACCGTCAATAGATCGTGGCGGCTGTAGGCCCGCATCGGGGTCGGATCGTATACCGGCGAAAATATGACCTTGCCGTCGCGGCGGATCACCGCGAGGTTCTCCAGATGCAGGTCGCCGTTGCCGGTGGCAAACGCCAGCAACAGGCGTTTCAGCAGATATTTCTTGGCCTGTTGCGGCTCCGTGAAAATCGGCAGCGGCGAGGCATCGATCGCACGCCCGATGTCGTCGTAAGAGCTGCTGTAGTGATGGGTGACGCGCTTGTCACCGATGGCCATGATCGAGTAGAGCGACTCGGTGAAGATCGGCCGCCCTTGCGCCGTGCGGTCATAGCGCTCGATGGCGATGGCGGGAATCCCGTTGATGACCGTGGTCCAGTGACGCGGCACCTCGAAGCCGGCCTCGCGGTGGATGTCGAGCGTCAGCGCCTCGAGCGCGGCGATGCCGGGATAGGTGTCGCGCCCGAGTTTGAGGAGAATATCGGTGCGTCCCTCGGTCGGCCCCTTGCGCGGCAGCGCGATCCAGCCGTCCCAGCCGGTGTCGCGGATCGACAAAAGCAGTTTTGGAATCGCGCCCCCGACCGTGGGTGTCGGTCCGAGCGCCCCGATGATGCCCTCGGCGTCGCCGTCCATCCACGTCAGCAGTTCCTTCAGGGAAAAACCGAAGTCCTCGGTGATGCGGAAAAGCGCCGGCGTGGTTTTGTTGCCGTACCACTCGGTGGCCTTCGCGTCATCGGGAAACACATCGAGATGCCCGATGCCGCCGTGCCCGGAGACCATCAGGATCTCCCAGTCGCT
>JBLMXN010000093.1:0-8609 GCA_050257795.1 Bacteroidota bacterium | reverse complement strand
TCCATGAACGCATTGTTGGCGTCCATCGCGCCCGAAAACATGCGCTGGAATTCGAGATCGGCCAGCTGTTTCTCCAGTTTCGCCAGATCCGCCGCGACCGAGGCCGCCACTTCGGCGTCGCCCTCTTCGCGCGCCAGTTCGAGCAATTCGCGTGAATGCGCGAGCTCGGTGGCCAGGCGCACGAGCGTGCCGACCTCGGTTTCGAGGCGCGCGCGTTCCTTGCCCAGCTCCTGGGCGCGCTGCGGCTTGTTCCAGATATCGGGTTGTTCGAGTTCGCGCTGAACTTCTACCAGGCGCTGCGACTTGGAGTCGAAGTCAAAGATACCCCCGTATGGCCTGGGAACGGTCCTGGAGGTCGCGAAGTTTATGAAACAGCGGATTTAAATCTTCCATCGCCGGACGAGATGATCAATGAGAAATGAAAACTTTAATTGGGGAAATCAGGATTTTATATATCTTTATTAAGATACTTTTTCAACACCGGAAAGTCTAGCTTGCCTGCACGCCGAGGACTTCGCCCACCAGCTTCTTGATCGCCTTGATGGCCTCCGGCGCTTCCACGTCGACCACCTGCTCCAGCACCCATTTGCTGTCGGTGGCTTCCATGGCGCGCGCCACTTTCTCGCCGAGATAGCGCAGCACCGCATAGCCGGGATCGCGGCCGTCGAACTCGAACTCCGAATAATCCGCCAGACGGGCGTTGACCGTGGTCACGAACTCGCTCGCATGGGCGCCGGGACCGACGAACTCGGCGAGATTGGAGGCGGTGAGCCGGGCCAGATTCTGGCCGAGCGCATTGATGAAACGTACCCGCTCCTCCTCGCTCAGTTGGCCGTAAACGATGCGGTCGGACATCTGCACCAGGAAGGCAATGAGCTCCGTGAGCACCGCCGTCACCTGCCGGTCGCCACCGAGCGGATAACCTTCTTTCTCCATGCGCCGGCAGGTTTCCTGCGCGATGCGCCAGATGTTTACCGCCACCACGCTGGCGCGGTCTTCCAGGGTCTTCGGACCCTTCTTGCGAAATTTGGTTTTCAGGCGCAGTGCCATGCGCGCATTATAGGGGAAGACTTTCCGCAACGATAACCTGCAAAGCGTCCGGTTTTGCTTCGCGTTCGGAGGCGGCTCTGGCAAAATGCCGGCCTCGTTTAACCCGGCCACGACGGAGCTGCACCATGTCAGAACCCGATATGAATCTCGCCAGCGGCATCGCCGCCTTCGAAGCCAAGGAGTTTGCCAAGGCTTTCCAATTTCTCTCGCCGCTCGCGGAAACCGGCAATGCTCCGGCGCAATACCGGCTTGCCATCATGTATCAGAACGGCCTGGGACACGTGCGCAATGACGTGATGGCGTACAAATGGATGCGCGCCGCCGCCGAACAGGGCGACGCCCTGGCACAGCACGGACTCGGCTTCATGTACCTGCAGGGCGAGTGCGCCGCCAAGAACGAAAAGGAAGCCGCCGTCTGGTTTCGCCGCGCCGCCGAACAGGGGCTGTCCGGGTCACAGATGGCCCTGGGTATGCTCTACGAACAGGGTCTCGGGGTAGAGAAGAACGCGACGGAAGCCAAAAAGTGGTACGAGAAAGCCCAGCAGGGTTGAGTGAAGTCCGGGCTGCATGCAACAACCCGGACTTCAGGGGAAGCTATTTCTTGGCCCAGCTCGCGAAACCGTCGGTCTTGCCGGCGTGGCCGTCGTCATAACCGGCGTTGTAGGCGTCGTTCACACGCTGTTCTTCGCGCTTGGGGTTGTGCAGAAAACCGCACGCCCAGCCGTTGATGTACTCCTGGTCAACGCCCTTCTTTTCCATCGTGTTGATGGTGTCGTAATACGTTTTATTCATGAAACGCTGCTCCTGAAAATTCTTGGCCGAGGGACTGCGTTAAAGCGGCGCATATATTACTCATTGAAGCCGGCATTTCAAGGCTAAAAATTGTCGGGTTACCAATCCCCCCGATTTTCACGTGCTTATCCCGCCTTACGACGCCGGGACCGCGCCGCCGATTCGCGCCAATCGTGAAATTCCGCCGCTGTAACCCCATATAATACCGCGCTGGTTTCCCGGTGCCCCGTGGCCCTATACTTTAAGATAACCTGCACAACACGATGCCATGCTGAATCTCGGTCACCTGGTCAACACGGTACAGAAAAACTGCCACATCTCCGACGCGCGGCACGCGGGCGATTTCACGCTCTGCATTTTTCTCCTCAAGATGCGCGAGTTCTACCGCTGGGAACACGACATCCCGTTCGCGCACGACCTGCCCCGCAGCGAGGTCGGCAGCTGGATGCAGGAACGCGAACACATGTGGTCCGACCTGGAAACCTGCGCGTTCGAGCCGCTGCCGCTGGAAAACCGCCGCCTCGATCCGTTCGACGCCGAGGCCATCAACCGCGAGCTGGTGCCGCACGGCTACGTCTACAGCGGCGGATACGGCCGCTTCTACAAGCCGCATTTCTTCCTCGGCGCGCTGCTCAACAAGCAGCGCCGCGACGGTTACACGATTTACGTCTCCTCCTGCGAGTACGCGCGCGACCTCGAGGCGCCGCCGGCGATGCTGCAGGGCAGAACCATCTACGTGCGCCAGGAGTCAGTGCGGCGGTTCCTGTGGGAAAAGGTCGAGGAATGGCGCTGGAACCGCAAGAACGAAGCCATGGAACGCGCGCTCGCCTGCTATGCGTTCGATCTCGACGTCGCCGGAGCGCTGGAACGGATGACGCAGAACGAGACCGAAGCCATGATCCTGCACGAGCTGGGAGAAGGAATGGTGGGCGAACAGCTCGGCGAAGACTGGCACACGCTGATTGAATCGCTGGCGCGCTCGAAGGCCGAGATCATGGTGCGCGCGGTGCGCGACATCCTCGCGGATTGCCTGTCCACGCTGCCGGGACTGCTGGCGGCGCAAAATGTCGCGTCTCTGCACTTCTACTTCGCCAACTTCGGCGGCATGCGCCGGCATCTCTTCCCCGAGGCGATCGCGGCCTACCAGCGCTGGGTCGCGGAACAGAACCCCGCGGTGCTGCACGCGCTCGCGGACGAAGGCCGCCGGCGCTGGCTCACGGTGGCGCGCGCGATGCTGGACCTCCACAAAACCAAAGGCGCCGACGCCGCGCCGGCGATCGAAAACCTGCTGGAGCCGGCGCCGGACACCACGCCGTGCTGCAACGCCAAGACCGCATCTAATCCATGAAACTGAACGTGATCGTGGATCAGCGCGCCTACAGCGTCGACGTCCCGCCGGCGATGCTGCGCGACGCCGAGGAATTTTTCCGCAAGATGGACCGCGACATGGACGCCGGCTGGCAGATGGGGCCCGAGTTCATCGAGAATCCGGACAAGGTCCAGCGCTGCCAGATCGCGGCCAACAAATTGCTGACCTCGTTGAGCGGCGCCAATGAAACGATGGTGACGCTGATGGCCGGCTACATCCTCAAGCGGCTGCCGGGCGTGACCGGCATCCGCATCGACACCGGCGGGGAAATGCTCAACACCGAGATCATCTACGACAAAACCGCCGCCTCCGCCCCGGCGACCGGCGCCGCATCGACGACGCGTCGCCTGGGAAAACTCGAGGCCATGGAACAGGCGGGCAAGGACGTCACCAAGGTGTACCAGGTCGGCAAGAGCTACCGTTTCGCGGTACGCGATCCCGGCACCGGCGAATGGCGCGAGTCGGCGCCGATGGAGACCGAACAGGAAGCCTACGAGAAAAGAATGCAGGCCTACAAACGCCGCCTGGACGAACTGACCGGAGAATCTTCTTTACAATGAAATTGACCGCCGGGACGCCAGGAGCGCCAGGGGCGGAAATCTCGAAGAATGGCTTTTCCTGGCGACCCTGGCGCCCTGGCGATTCAAAATCATAGTTCTGCCTCTAGGGTATCGCCGCCCAGTAGCGATACAGCGCCACCGTCAAATCCGTTTGCGTCACCATCCCGACCACGCGCCGGTCCTTGTCCACGACCGGAATGTGATGGATGTTCTGCTCCGAGAACAGCGGAATCAGCGAAACGATGTGGGTATCCTCGCGCGCCGTGACCACGGGTGACGACATGATCTCGCCCACGACCTCGGGCTTTTCCGTGGTCAGCGCGGTGGTGCGGCGGATGAGGGCGCGCAGGCGCTCGACAAAACGCGGATGGGCATGGTGCGTCTTGTCCACGCGCTTGAGGAAATCCACGATCGTGACCACGCCGATCACACGGCGCGCGCGATCGGTCACCGGCACGCCCTTGAGCTTGCGGCGGCGCATCATTTCCCACACCACCGAAAGCTCGTCGCCGTATTCGGCCGTGGCCACGTCGCGCGTCATGATGTCACGGCAATAGACCTCGCCCATCTTGCGGCGCATGTTGTGCAGCGATGCCCGCGTATAGATCTGCTCGAGGTCCTCCTCGGTGACGTCGATGAAGGCGTTCATCTCCTGCAGCGCGCTTTCGATGTCCTCTTTCGCCAGCGCGAGGCGTCCGAGGGTCAGCGCCGGCGCGGCCGGCGGTTTCTCGGCGACCGGAGCGTGCGGCAGCATGGGATAACGCCGCCCGGAAAACATGTTGTTGAGGTACAGCGCCAGCACCATCATCGCAAAGACATTGATCCCGACCGGCATGAGGACCGCGCCGTAGCCGAGCGCGTGCACTTCCTGGCCGCTGATCACCATGGCGAGCGCGGTCGCGCCACCCGGAGGATGCAGGCTGTTCGTAAGGTGCATCGCAAAAATGGCAAGCGACACGGCGAGCGCGGCGGCCAGGAACGCTTCGGGCACGATTTTGTAACAGGTCACGCCGATTACCGCCGAGATCAGATGCCCTCCGACGAACGACCACGGTTGCGCCATCGGGCTGTGCGGCGCCGCGTACAGCAGCACCGAGGAGGCACCCATCGAAGCGACCATCAGCGGCAGCGCGCTGTGGCCCAGGCTCGAGCTCACGATGCCGGTGATGAGGATGCCGAAGAATGCCGTAATCGCCGCAACAACCTTCTCGCGCACGCTCACCGGAGCGGCGGCGTGGAAAAAATAACCGATATATTCTTTTATATCCTTCGAAGTCATGCGATGGGCGGTTTGACGCCTGAAAAAGGCGCGTTAAGATACAGAAATCCCTGCCACATTTATACTGAAATTTTCTTCCTCCGCGCATGCGTGAAATCAAACCGCACTCCTTCATCTACGCGATCGAAAACGCCCTGCCCGCCGACATCTGCCGCGAGATGATCCGCCGCTTCGAAGCCAGCAAGGATCAGCAGTACGCCGGGCGCATCGGTCAGGGCCAGATGGAGGCCGCCGAAATCAAGAAAACCACGGACCTGCGCATCAGCGGGCGGGCCGACTGGAAGGACATGGACGCGACGCTGATGCAGTCGCTGGCGAAGGCCTTCAACGAATTCGGCCAGATGTTTCCGTTTTTCGCCGCCAATTCGTTCAAGGACATCGGCTACAACATGCAGCGTTACCTGCCGGGCGAGTATTACCACTGGCACGTGGACGGCGGCCCGGGCGCGTTCATGAGCCGCCAACTGGTCGCGATCTGGTATCTCAACGACGTCGCCGGCCCCGGCGGTGAAACCGAATTCCCGTTGCAGGAAATCCTGGTAAAACCTGAAGAAGGAAAGTTGGTGCTGTTCCCGCCCTTCTGGACCCATGTGCATCGCGCCGTGACCCTGGAAACAGGCGTCAAATACATCGCCACCACCTGGGTCTGCTTCGCGTAACATCCTTATCTGTTTCGTTTTTTTCCGCGCTCTGGCGTTCGGTTCAGGACATTCCTTAGAATACGCGCATAATTCATTATGAGAATTGATAATTAAAGTCACATAATGTCTTGTCAGAGCCGGGGTAGAGATAGATGGAAGCAGGGTCAGCCGTCCCCAACCAGGCGACGGTAAATCGCAGTATCAATCCGATCTGGCTGCTCAGCACGCCGGACATTTTTACCGGCGCGGGCGAGCGTTCGTCCGCGCCGCGCGTTTTGTATGCCGATCCCTGAACAAGCCACCAGCAGGGAAAGCGCACAACAGAGCTGGTCGAGGGAAATCGAAGTCGCGCTGGCACGCGGTGAATGGGCCGTGCTCGATGCATGGCTGGCGCAGACTGTGCAGGTACCGGCCAATCCGCAGGCGTCCACCGATCTCTGCAGCCTCGATAATCCCGCGGCCTGTGTTTTCAACGCACTCTTTTTCCGTCTGCCCGATCATCAGCATCTGAGTCAATGGGCCGAACGCGCGCGCGAAAGTCTCGCGGCGTTACCGGCTGCGGCCCGGCTGACGCTGGCGCGCCGGCTGATTTTTTACGACAGTTTTTTCGGCCGCCCCGCGCGCGTGACACTGCTCATCGACGGCCTGCGCGCCCAGGGCATCGAGCGCTTGCGCTCGCCGATACTGCAACTGCAATGGGGATTGCTGCGGGCGCTGTGCGCCGACGTCACCGGCGCCCATGCCGAATGTCTCGAGATCGTCCGCCGGACCCAGGACATCGCGATTCAGCGCGGCGTATATCAATGGTCGGCAATGTTGCGAGCGCTGGAAATCAGCGCTTGCCTCGCCCTCAACGACCTGCCGGCCGCGCGCCGCGCGTGGGACACCCCACTTCCGGAAAAATCACGCCACGGCCTGCTCGGCACCGCGCGCCTGCATCAGCTCGGCGTGCGGCTGGCACTGGCCGACGGCGAGCATGCGCTCGCTCGCGAGCACGCCGAGGCCGCCCTGCAGTCCACCGCGCGCGCCGGCGCGCCGCTGTTCCATGCCATTGCGTGCCTGTCGGCGGCCGAGGTGCACGTGGAGCAGGAGGAATATCAGGAGGCGGCGGATCTCCTGCGGCAGGTCGAACACACCGCCCACGGCACGGACAGTGTCCAGCTGGCCTGCCTCAGCGAACTTGCCCGAGGCTGGCTGGCGCTGCGACGCAACGAGCGCGACGGCTTGCACGATCACCTGCGCCGCGGATTGGGCCTGGCCTCACGACATGGATATCAGAATTTTTCCTGGTGGTCGCCGCGCGCGATGCAGGAGCTTTGCGTCAGGGCGCTCGATAACGGGATCGAGATTGAGTATGTGCGAAACCTGGTGCAGGTGCGGAATCTCTCTCCCGCTGCGACGCCGGTGCACGTCGAAAGCTGGCCCTGGCCGGTCCGAATCTACACGCTCGGACGCTTCACGGTGCTCGTCGGAAACGCGCCGGCGCACATGGGACGCAAGGCCCAGCACAAACCGCTCGATCTGCTCAAGGCGCTCATCGCCCAGGGCGGTCGCGAGGTCGGCGAGGATACGTTGACCGCCGTGTTGTGGCCCGATGCCGAGGGCGACGCGGCGCGTCAGGCCTTCGACACCACCCTGCACCGTCTGCGCAAGCTGCTGGGCAACGAACAGGCGATCCTGCTGCAGGAAAGAAAACTGAGCCTCAACAACCGCATCTGCTGGGTCGACAGTTGGGCGCTCGAGCGATTGCTGTCCGAAACCGAAACAATCCTCGCGAACCCGGGCGCCGATCCCGACGGCGCGGCGCTGGCGCAACAGGTGGACCGGATCCACGCTCTCTACCATGGGCCCTTCCTCGGAAAGGAATTTGGCGCCGCGTGGTCGATTTCACTTCGTGAGCGCCTGCGCAGCCGGTACCTCCGGCACGTCATTGGCGTCGGCGCCCGCTGGCAGCAGCTCAACCGCTGGGAGCGCGCCATCGAATGCTATCGCAAGGGCCTCGAAGTCGACGATCTGGCCGAACAGCTTTACCAGAATCTAATACGCTGCCATCAAGTACTCGGGCAACGTAGCGAAGCCTTGACCGTATACCGGCGCTGCCGTTTCATTCTTTCGGCAGTGCTCGGCATCTACCCCAGCCCCGCGACCGAATCTCTGTATCAACACCTGCGCGCGAATTCCTGAAGACGTTCCCGCCGGCATAAACCGCCGGTTTCCAACCTGGTTCCGTGATCCGCTCCGTCCGACCCCTGTTCGTCGCGGTTTTGCCTGTCCTCACTGTGCGCGACATAAATCGATGATTCTTGCGAATCGGTAAGCAATCTGTAAGACCGCCCGCGACATGCTGCAGGCACAAGAATCAAAGAATGATGGAGGAGCCGTGGAAAGCTATGTTGTGCGCATCTATCGCCGCTATGAAACAGAACCCGAACGGCTGGTCGGCCTGGTCGAACATCCGGAGCAAGGCACCGTCGAAAAGTTCAACGGCATCGCCGAACTGCTGAAGATTCTGCTGGCACATACACAATCCGCGGAAATCATCGCGACATCGGAGGAGAGAGACGAAACCCGGGCCAGCGCCGGCCGCTAGCCACTCTCAGCGCGGCCGAAAACGCCAGTACGCGGACCGCACTGACCGATTTCATTCCGCAACTCCGCAATGCGCAGGGACGCGCAATTTTTCCGATGGGACCCGGAGGTAAACGGAAAACGATAGAAAACAGAAAATCACCACGAGGAACCAAGAAGATGCAAGCAAGTACCCGTCGCCGGAGGCTCTCAAAAGTCGCACTATACCTTTCGCTTTTGCTCGTCGGCGGAATCGCCGCCATTATTCTTCCGTCACCTCCCGCCCAGGCGGCATCGGTTTCCTATTTTCTCGATCAGTCCAACAGCCTGGCGGATGGCACGAACTACCT
>JBLMXN010000092.1:0-37308 GCA_050257795.1 Bacteroidota bacterium | reverse complement strand
GCAGCGCCAGCAGTTCTTCGCGGGTGATCGTGGAACCGAGATGCACGGCGCGCATCCAGGCGTCCTCATCCGGCTGCGGGCTGTCGGGCAGCCGTTGCAGCAGCATGCCGGCGACCTGGTTACGGTCGGCGGCGAGCCATAGGCGCGTGTCCAGCTGTTCCGAGCGGGCGAAATAATTTTCGAACGCCTCGGCCACGGTCATGCCCTCCAGGCTGACGATCGCCTGGTAGCGTTCCTTGCCCTTCAGGGGGTCGATCGTGACGGCCAATCGGCCGTTTCCCACCAGCTCGGCGAGCGGAGCGTCGGGAACCTCTCCGTTCCACTGCGCGATGGCGCGCATGGTGCGGTTGCTGGTGCATTCGACCACCAGCAGGTTGACCGGTCCGCTGCCCTGGACCTGCATGATGAGCCGTCCGTCGAATTTGAGGGTGGAGGTCAGCAGCGCCGAGGCCGCCATCAGCTCACCTAACACGTCGCGCACCCGTGGGGGGTAGTCGCGGCGCTCGAGCACCGCCTGCCAGGTGGCGTCGAGATGCACGATCTCGCCACGGATCGGCGCGTGCTCGAAGATGAAGCGTTGCAGGGAATCGCCCGTGATCATCTTTCTATTATGGCTCACGGACCTGGCGGCAGTTCAAGGGGCCGGTTCAGCTGCTTTTCCCGGCGCTGGCGCGTTCCTGTTCGATTTCGCGGCGCACCTCGTCCATGTCGAGGGTCTTGGCCTTTTCGACCACCTGTTCCAGGGCGGAGGCCGGCAAGGCGCCGGGCTGCGCGAAGATGATGATCTTTTCGCGGAAGATCATCAGCGTGGGGATCGAGCGGATCTGGAAGTGAGCGGCCAGCGCCTGCTGTTCCTCGGTGTTGACCTTGGCGAACACCACGTCCGGATACTTCTCCGAAGCGGCTTCGTAAACCGGAGCGAACGAACGGCATGGTCCGCACCACGGCGCCCAGAAATCCACGAGCACCATATTGTTGCCGCCGACGACTTGATGGAAGTTTTCCTGGGTTACTTCGAGGGTAGCCACGAATATCTCCGACGGGCACCGAACGGATGCCCCATGAAAGTTGAGGTTAAAACTGAATTATACCGGCATCGCCATGCGATGTCCGAATGCTCAAATGGGGATGATGAGAATGAAATCAAGCTCAGGCGCTTGCCCGCGCCGTCCGGGTCAGCGGCCCGGCCGGCCGAGAATTTCCTTTTCCACCTGATCCAGGCTGGTATGGCGCACGTCCTTGCCCTTGACCAGGTAGATGATGTATTCGCAGATGTTGCGCGCGTGATCGCCGATGCGTTCCAGCGCGCGCGCCGCCCAGATGACGTTGAGCATGCGCGAGATGGTGCGCGGGTCCTCCATCATGTAGGTGATGAGCTGGCGCATGGCGCCGTCGTATTTCTGGTCCACCTGGCGATCCTCGCGTGCGATGCGGACCGCCGCCTCGATGTCGAGGCGCGCGAACGCGTCGAGCGCGTCGTGCACCATCTGCCGGACCTGCTGTCCCACCGCCTGGATTTCGGCGTAGTTGTTCTTCGGCCGTTCCTCGCCCGCCAGGCGCACCGCCATGCGCGCGATCTTTTCGGCTTCGTCGCCGATGCGCTCGAGGTCGGTGATGGTCTTGATGACGGCCACCACCAGGCGCAGATCGCTCGCCGCCGGCTGACGGCGGGCGATGATCTGGTTGCATTCCTCGTCGATGGTCACTTCCATCTTGTTGACCTGCGTGTCGTTCATGATGACGGCTTCGCCGAGGGCGGTGTTGTCCTTGATGAGCGCATCCATGGCCTGCTCGATCTGATGTTCGACCAGTCCGCCCATCTGCAGCACGCGCGTGCGGATGTCTTCCAGTTCGGCGTTGAACTGGCGGGAAATATGGGTGTGCATCTGTTCCATGGTGCTCTCCGTGATTTCTTGCAAGCCGTCCCTGGCGGCGCTTCGTTTACTTTGCTGGGCCCCGGCCCGGCCAACCCTGCCCGGGCGTTCGCCGGCGCAAATGCACATTTAAGTGCATTCGCGCCTACGTCGGCTCACCCGTAACGCCCGGTGATGTAGTCTTCCGTCTGCTTCTTCGACGGGTTGGTGAAGATAGTGTTGGTGTCGGCGAACTCCACCAATTCGCCCAGGTACATGAAGGCCGTGAAATCGGAGACACGCGCGGCCTGCTGCATGTTGTGGGTGACGATCACGAGAGTATAGTTCTTTTTCAACTCGTAGATCAGTTCCTCGATCTTCAGGGTCGAGATCGGATCGAGCGCCGAGGCCGGTTCGTCGAGCAGCACCACCTCGGGCTTCACCGCAATGGCGCGCGCGATGCACAGCCGCTGCTGCTGCCCGCCGGAGAGGCTCATGCCGCTCTGGCGCAGCTTGTCCTTGACCTCGCCCCACAGCGCCGCCTGGGTGAGCGCCCACTCCACTCGGTCGTCCATGTCCGAGCGCGAGAGCCGTTCGTACAAACGCACGCCGAAGGCGATGTTCTCGTAAATAGACATCGGGAACGGCGTCGGTTTCTGGAACACCATGCCGACCCGCGCGCGCAGGCGGAACAGGTCGGTGCGCGGCGATAGCACGTTCTCGCCGTCGAGCAGGATCTCGCCGGTGGCGCGTTGGCCCGGATAGAGTTCGTACATGCGGTTGAAGGTGCGCAGCAGCGTGGACTTGCCGCAGCCGGACGGCCCGATGAAGGCCGTGACCATGTTGGTGGCGACGTCCAGAGCGATGTTTTTGAGCGCCGTGTATTTGCCGTAAAAGAAATTCAGGTCGCGTACCTGAATCTTGCTCTTGACGTCGAGGCTGGGAGACAGGTTCGTCATCAGTGCTCCATCCGCGCCTTGCGCAGCAAGGTGCGCGCGACAATGCTCAGGGCCAGCACGCTCAGGGTGATCAGCAACGAGCCGGCCCAGGCAAGGGTATGCCATTCGTCGTACGGACTCATGGCGAACTGGAAGATCACCACCGGCAGATTCGCCATGGGCTGCATCAGGTTCGTACTCCAGAATTGATTGTTGAGCGCGGTGAAGAGCAGCGGCGCGGTTTCGCCCGCGATGCGCGCCACCGACAGCAGTACGCCGGTCAGGATGCCGGACAGCGCCGCGCGGTAGGCCACGAGCGACACCATCTTCCAGCGCGGCGCGCCCAGCGCCAGCGCCGCCTCGCGCAGCGTGTTCGGCACCAGCCGCAACATTTCTTCGGTGGTGCGAATCACCACTGGCAGCATGATGATGGCGAGCGCGATGGCACCGGCGAGCGCCGAGAAGTGACCCATGCGCAGCACCACGAGTTCGTAGACGAACAGTCCGATGATGATCGACGGGGCGGAGAGCAAAATATCGTTGATAAACCGGATGGTGCCGGCCACCCATGTGCGACCGCCGTACTCCGCCAGATAGGTGCCCGCGAGAATACCGGTAGGCGTGCCGATGGCAGTGGCCAGCCCGACCATGATGACGCTGCCCATGATGGCATTGGCGAGGCCACCCTGGCCGCCGGGCGCCGGGGTATCCTGCTGGAACAGACTCCACTCGATCGCCGAAATGCCGTAACTCAGCGTGGTCCACAGGATCCACAGCAGCCAGAACAGGCCAAAGGCGGTCGCCAGCACCGCACCCGTGAGATTGAAGATGTTGACGCTGCGGCGCCGGAGGTAACGCCAGTCCACACCCGCGCTTTTCATGTCTTTGTCCCCTTGCGGGATTCCAGCGCCAGGAGCAGCAGCTTTGCGAGCGCCAGCACGACGAAGGTGATCATGAACAGCACCAGTCCCAAGGCGATCAGCGCCGAGGTGTGCATGTCGCCGACCGCCTCGGTGAACTCGTTCGCCAGCGTCGAGGCGATCGAATTGCCTGGCTCGAACAGCGAGGGACTGAGCCGGTGGGTGTTGCCGATGACGAAGGTGATGGCCATGGTTTCGCCGAGCGCCCGGCCCAGGCCGAGGAAAATGCCGCCGACCGCGCCGATGCGCGTGTACGGCAGGACCACGTGCCACACTACTTCCCAGTGGGTCGCGCCGACTCCGTAGGCCGACTCCTTGAGAAACTTGGGGGTGGTCAGGAATACGTCGCGCATGATCGCGGTAATAAAAGGAATGATCATGATGCCCAGAATGATGCCGGCCGGCAGCATGCCAATGCCGAGCGGCGCGCCTTGAAACAGGGCACCGATATAGGGTGCGTTACCGAAATGGGTTTGCAGCCAGGGCTGCACATGCTGTGACATGACGGGCGCGAACACGAACAATCCCCACATTCCGTAGATGATGCTTGGAATCGCCGCCAGCAGCTCAACCGCGGTGCCGATGGGGCGGCGCAGCCAGTAGGGCGCCACCTCGGTGAGAAACACGGCGATGCCGAAGCCGATGGGCACGGCGATGAGCAGCGCAATGAACGAGCTCACCAGCGTGCCGTAGATCGGGACCAGCGCGCCGAAGCGTTCCGTCACCGGGTTCCAGTCGGTGCTGAACAGGAATCCCACGCCGAAGGCCTTGAGCGCCTGCCAGCCGCCGATGAAGAGCGACACGATGATGCCGGCCAGGATCACCAGCACGAACCAGGCAAAGGCCGTAGTGACCGCCTGAAACGACCGGTCCATCAGGCGTTGCCGCCCGAGCGTGGCGTCGGAGATATTTGACCGGCCGTTGCCCATTTATCCAGTAGTATCAGGAAGAAGAGAAGCGGGGTCCCGAAGGACCCCGCTCAGTGGTACTGACTGTTTGTTGGCCCGAATCTTACTTCTGGACCATGGCGTCGGTCCAGACAGAACCGCCGCTGCCGTCCTTGATCTCATTTTTCCATGCTTCTTCAACCAGTTTCACAACGCTCGCCGGCATCGGCACGTAGTCCAGCTGCTCGGCCATCTTGCTGCCGTGATGATAGGCCCAGTCGAAGAACTTCAGCACCTGCTGGGCGGTTTCCGGCTTATCCTGTTTCTTATAGAACAGGATGAAGGTCGCGCCCGTGATCGGCCAGCTCTTGGCGCCCGGCTGGTTGGTCAGCAGCACGCGGAAGCCCGGCGTGCCCTTCCAGTCGGCGCCGGCGGCCGCGGCCTGGAAGGTGTCGCTGTCCGGCTTCACGAAATGACCGTCCTTGTTCTGCATCAGCGCGTAGGCCATCTTGTTCTGCAGCGCGTAGGCGTACTCGACGTAGCCGATCGCGCCGTTCAGGCGCTGCACATACGAGGCCACGCCTTCGTTGCCCTTGCCGCTCACGCCGGTGGGCCACTGCACGGAGGTGCTGTTGCCGACCTTGTCCTTGAACTCGCCGCTCACCTGCGAGAGGTAATGAGTGAAGATGAAGGTGGTGCCGGAGCCGTCGGCGCGCGCCACGACCGTGATTTTCTGCTTCGGCAGCTTCACGCGCGGGTTGAGCTTGGTCAGCGCCGCATCGTCCCAGCTGGTGATCTTGCCGAGATAGATGTCGGCCAGCACCGGACCGGTAATCTTGATCTCGCCGGCCTTGACGCCTTTGATATTCACCACCGGCACCACGCCGCCCATCACCATCGGGAACTGCATCAAACCGGCGGCGTCGAGGTCTTTGACCTCGAGCGGCATGTCCGAGGCGCCGAAGTCGACGGTCCTGGCCTTGATCTGCTTGATGCCGCCGCCCGATCCGATCGACTGGTAGTTCAGCCCGAGGCCGGTTTTGGCCTTGTAGGCTTCGGCCCACTTGGCATAGATCGGGTAGGGAAAGGTGGCGCCGGCACCGTTGAGCGTGGAGGCGCCATGCGCCAGCCCCGTGAACAGGCCGAGCACTACGGCCGTGCCGACCGTCATTTGTTTCAGATGTGTGAAAGCATGCATGGGTACGAAATCTCCGTAGTCAGTGTATTGAGCGACGCGCATGTTGCCCGGAATTTGTGACAGTTTGATGAACCAATATGACAATTTCATGACATGCACGCCGTTGTTAAATCGGCGCGTCCTGCCGTTGAAAGTGCCTGGCAACGTCGGATTCAGAGGCTGGTTGTCGGGCAACACTCGGCGTAGCCGGGGATTCCGGGCCGGCGCTCGTACCACCCACGCGAACGGTTGACGATGTTCGCCACGGCTAGCATGACCGGGACCTCTATGAGTACGCCCACGACGGTCGCGAGCGCCGCGCCCGATTCGAAACCGAACAGCGCGATCGCCGTGGCCACTGCGAGTTCGAAGAAGTTGCTGGCGCCGATCAGGGCCGAGGGCCCGGCGACGCAGTGCGGCGAGCGCAGCGCGCGGTTGAGGAGATACGCCAGTCCCGAGTTGAAAAACACCTGGATCAGGATCGGCACCGCCAGCAGCAGGATCACCAGCGGCTGGCGCACGATCTGCCCACCCTGGAAACCGAAGAGCAGCACGAGTGTCGCCAGCAGGGCGGTGAGCGAAACCGGGTGCAGCGCCTTGATCGTGCGCGCGAGCCGCGCCGCGCCCTGCTCGTGGCGCAGGATCGCGCGGCGCACGAGGTACGCCGCCGCCAGCGGCGCGACGATGTAGAGCGCGACCGACAGCAGCAGCGTGTCCCACGGCACGGTGATGGCGGACAGGCCCAGCAGCAATCCGACGATGGGCGCGAAGGCGACGACCATGATGACGTCGTTCAGCGCCACCTGCGTCAGCGTGAAATTCGGTTCGCCACGCGTCAGATGGCTCCACACGAACACCATCGCGGTGCAGGGCGCGGCGGCCAGCAGAATCAGTCCGGCGATATAAGAGTTGATTTGTTCCGCGGGCAGCCACGGGCGGAACAGCCAGCCGATGAACAGCCAGCCGAGCAACGCCATGGAGAACGGCTTTACGCCCCAGTTCACGAACAGCGTAACGCCGATGCCCTTCCAGTGCGCCGTCACGCGATGCAGCACCGCGAAGTCCACCTTGAGCAGCATCGGGAAGATCATGAGCCAGATCAGCGCCGCCACCGGCAGGTTGATGCGGGCGATCTCGAGGCCGCCCACGATCTGGAACGCCGCCGGGAACAGCCGCCCGAGGCCGATGCCGGCGACGATGCACAGGAATACCCACGCGGTGAGGTAACGTTCGAACAAACCCATCGCGGCACCCGCGGACCGCCTCGCGGTGGTTTCGCATTGTGCGCTCATGATTGTTCTCCTTGGCCGAGTGATATGTTTTCGTCACTGCGCGCCATCATTTTCAGCCCGCCGATCAGACCCTCGACGCGGCTTTTGACCTCGTCGCGCGTGGCGCGGAACTTGGCCATGATCTCGTCCTCGGTGCCGGTGGCCTTGGCCGGATCTTCCAGCGGCCAGTGTTTCTTTTGCACGCCCGGCGGCAGTACCGGGCAGTGCTCGTCGGCGTGGCCGCAGACGGTGACCACGAGATCGGCCTGTTTCAGCATCTGCGGGGTAACGCGCGTCGATTCCTGGTGCGAGATGTCCACGCCGGCCTCGCGCATGACCGCGATCGCGCGCGGGTTCTTCCCGTGGGCCTCGATGCCGGCGGATGTCGCCACCAGCCATTCTTTGCCCAGATGATTGGCCCAGCCTTCCGCCATTTGCGAACGGCAGGAGTTGCCGGTGCAGAGAAACAGGATTCTTGCCTTGCGTTTGTACATTCGATGTCCTTTATGAGCGATCAATATTTATTTGCAGCCTTGGCCGACGCAGCAGGCGGTCTGGTTTCCGGGCAGATGGCCTTCCGGCGGCGGGCAGAACACCGGCGCGAAGCCGCCGCCGGGCGTGCGGAAATTGGTCGTCTGGCCCTGGTATAGCCGCGCGGCGAGCAGCTGCACCGCGCCGTCGTAGACGTAAGCGCGGATATCGAGCTTGAGCGCCGCTTCAACATCGTTCTGCCGCAGCCGCCGCTCGCTCGGCGCGATTTGTTCCTGCGCCACGTAATTGCCGGCCGTGATCTCGTCCCACACCCGCCGGGTGAGCTTGTCGCCGCGATACGCGGCCCTGGCGCCAAAGCCGGCGGCGGGCTTGAAGAACAGTTCGCGCCGTCGCTTCCATAACGCCTCGGCGTTGGCCGCGGTGACCGGCACGGTGCGCGGTATGCCGCCGAGCAGGGTCTCGATGACGGGCTCCGGAACCCGCCACGCGCGCAACCGCGCGCCGTCGGTCAGGGTCACGAGATTGCGCTTGTCGGCATAGAGCGCGTGCGCGCGTGGATGCGGCGTGAGCACGACGCCGCCGTCGAGATAGGTCTGGCGCAGCACCGCGTGCCGCGGCGCTTCCAGGGCGAAATCGGTCAGGCGGTTGTACACGAGGTCTATTTTCTCTTCCTCGTGCCACAGCTTGCCATGGCAGATCATGAGTTCAGACGGATCGGCGATCACGACCTTGAGCCCGTGACGGCGGAACAGGCGTTCGAACAGCAGAAACTCGGGGTAGAGATACTGCTCGCGCGGTGCGTCATCCACGATGGCGATGCGCGCGAGCAGTTGTTCGCCGCGCTGCCGCCGCCATTCGCGCAGGAACATCTGGTGAAAGATGTCCTCGAGTGCGGCGCCGGGCGCGGGCCCCGATATCAGCGGCTTCATGGTCTCGCAGCAGGCAGCCTGCGCGCACGCGAGCGCGGCGTTGAGCAGCGCGCCGCCGGCGTTGGTGTTGATCTCGATAAGCTGCGGCCCCGCGGGCCCGAGATGGAAGTCATAGCCCATGAACACGCCGCGCGGCCCGGGATCGAAGCGCGCGATCTCCGGCGCCGCCGCCAATGCAGCCGCGCGATACGCCGGCAGCGCCACCACGGTTTCGATCGCGCCGATGATCTCGCGCATGCGCGCGGCCTGCGCCGGCGTGATGAATACCGCCGTATCCGAGAAAAGATTCGGCCGCGTGGCGAGAATCTCGTCGTAGAGATCGGCATTGGCGCCGTCGGCGTCGAGTTCGCGCCGCAGCCGGTCGTGATCGACGGTGACGCACAGGCAGTCGCGGTTGAGCGCCGTCGCCAGTTCCTCGAAACCGGCAGCCGCGTCACTTGCCCGTGCCATCAATGTTCCCGATAGGATTGTCATCTGTTGCTCCCGCCGGCGCGCCGGATCTTGCCGGCGAGCTCGGTGCCGGCGGCGAGGGTGTTGTACACGGTGCCGTACTTAATCACGTTCTGGTGCAGCAGTTCCAGGCGCCGGTCGCTTTCATCGGTGTCGATGGTGAGCGTGTACTCGATGTGCGCCATCCTGGGCGGGGCGTCCTGGCGCAAGCCGCGCAACACCACCTGCACGCCGCGCAACTGAAAATGCAGCATCGGCGTGACGCGCTCGATGCCCTTGATCATGCAGCCGGCGAGTGCCGCGAGCAGCAGCTCCGCCGGGTTGAAGGCGTCCACGCGCCCGTCGACGTCAGTATCGAGCAACAGCTCCGCTTCCTTGCAGGAGGCAAGACTGCCGTGCGCATCCAGGCGCTCAGCGCTGACGCCGTATTCGAGTAGCGGCTTGTCGTTCACGGTGCTCCGCCTCCGAGCCAGCCCTCGACTTTCCGGCGCTCCGGCACGCCGCCGGCGTGCACCACCCTTCCGTCGATTACCACGCCGGGCGTGGACATTACTCCGTAGGCCATGATGTCGGCGATGTTCTCGACCTTTTCGAGCCGGATCGCAACATCCCGGGCGCGCGCGATCTCTTCGATCAACTTCAGGGTGGCCTTGCAGTTGGCGCAGCCGGTACCGAGCACTTTGACGGTTTTCATGTTCGCATTTCTCACGGTTCGCAGCGGGTAGGTCCGCCAATCAGTTCATTGAATCCGAAGAGCGCCTGTTACAGGATGAAATTGAAGATGTATCCGACGAGCAGAATCCCCGCGGACACCGTGCCCACGAACACCGCGATCAGCGACGGCTTCAGCACCTTGCGCAGGATGATCAGCTCCGGCGCCGACAGCGCGATGACGCTCATCATGAAGGCGAGCACGGTCCCCAGCGCCGCGCCTTTGGCGAGCAGCGCCTGCACCACGGGTATCACCCCGGCGGCGTTCGAGTACATCGGCACTCCGATCAGGACCGCGGCCGGCACGGACCACCAGGCGCTCTTGCCCATGATTCCGGCCATGAAGTCCTGTGGCACGTAGCCGTGGATGGCGGCGCCGAGCGCGATGCCGCCGAGGATGTAAGGCCAGACCTTGCCCACGATTTCCTTGACGTGAGTGATGCCGGCGCGAATCCGGTCGGGCCAGGTCAGAGCGGTTTCGGTGGAAACGATCACGGAGCGCGCCTGGATCGCGCGCACCCAGTCTTCCAGGTGGTGTTCCAGTCCGAGCTTGCCGATGAGGAGTCCCGCGACGATCGCCACGGACAGCCCCAGGGTCAGGTACAGACCGGCCACTTTCCAGCCGAACAGGCCGAAAAGCAGCGCCAGCGCCACTTCGTTGACCATCGGCGCCGAGACCAGGAAGGAGAAGGTCACCCCGAGCGGCACGCCGGCCTGCAGAAAACCGATGAACAGCGGCACGGCCGAGCAGGAACAGAAGGGGGTCACGATCCCGAGACCCGCCGCCATCACGTTGCCCGCGCCGATCCGCCGGCCCGAGAGCAGATCGCGCGTGCGCTCGGCGGATGTAAAGGTATGGATGACGCCCATCGCGAAGACGATGCCGGCGAGCAGCAACAGGACCTTGGGGGTGTCGTAGAAGAAGAAATGCAGCGCCTCGCCGAGCCGGGTCTGCGGGTCGACGCCGATCAGCCGCACGACACCGTCGGCGAACGGCGTCAGGTTCGCGTACGCGGCAATCCACGCGAGGGATGCCACCGCCAGGTCGGCGAACCATCTAACGTTGGTGCCGCTGCTTATACTGTCTGTTCTTACTTGTTCCATGAGTCGTATTCCAGTGATTGTGTGCGGGCGATCCAGTTGGCGAGTGCTTCGATCCCGGTTTGCCCGAGTGAAATCATTTTGCGCCGGCCGCTACCGACCGTCAGGCGCAGCAGCGGATCGGCGGCCGCGTCGGCGCGCCGCGCAGGCGCTTGCGATCCTGTGCAAACGGCTTGGCCGCGGCGTTGGCCCGGGCCGCGGTGGTCAGAACTTCGCGTGCCCAGCCCGGCAACTCGGGATGGATCCGATAGTGGATCCACAATCCGTCGCGCCGGTCGCTGACGATTCCGGTCTCGCGCAGCGTCGCCAGATGACGCGAGATCTTGGGCTGCGACTCATCCAGCGCGTGGGTGAGTTCGCAGACGCACAACTCGCCTTCCGCGGCGAGCAACAACAGGCAGCGCAAACGTGTCGGATCCGCCAGCGCCGGGAAGAAATTTTCGGCTGTGATCATGGCTAAAAGATATGCCATAACATATATATGTGCAAGCATATATAAATCCACCGCGATTGCCCGATAAAGCGCGTAAAATTGCGGGTTTATGACGTAATGACTCGCGCCGGCCTTGATTGGTCGATGCCGGCTTAAATCACGAGCGACTAATGCACGTCACCCACGGTTTCAGGTGAGAATCTCGCCGTGACGATACGCAGGACGACGAGGGTGACGATCACGCCGAGCCCGAGCAGGACCTTCTCGGGGGCGTATTCCTTGAACCACAGGCCAATCAATTCCCCGATGAGAACGACGAGCGCGGTATCGAGAATGAAGGTGACGCGCACGCGCCCGAGCTTGAGGTAGGCTTGCAGCGTGCGGATGACCTCGAGCAAGGCCAGCATGATCAGGGTTTTGATGATGACCTGTTCGGCCATGCTTGCCCAACCCGCCACGAACACTTCCCGCAGTTTCGCCAGGATGTGCGTCACCCCGGCCAGCATCCACAGGCACAGCGCCACAATCAGCATTCCTGTCAGAAAACGTATCAACGAAGGGTAGAAAGTGTCGGTCAGAAATTCCCAAGGGTCGAACGTTCCGGACGAAGGCGCCGTTATTTTCGGGGAATGGTTCCGATCCGGGCGCCGGATCAAATCCGCCAGGTTGCTCATCATGAACCTCATTTACCGCGTTTAACCCGCCGCGCTGTCCACGGCCGATGTCAAGGCTCGCCTCGTCACAAGGGGACTTGAAGGAAACTTGTGAGTATGTTTTCGAGCCCGACAAACCTGTTTCCCGGCTCGATATATTTTTCGTTCAGATAATGTCGCAACGCATCTGAGAAACCATGCCGGCCAATCTCCTCTCTGGACAGGCCCTTCGGCATGGCGCGCGGAAGGCGGCCGGACAGATGCAGCATCGAGATGAGTTCAATGTCTTCGCCATCCACCTTTTTCAGCGGATCGTCGAGTACGCCATTGATAATGGCGTCGAGGGTTCTCGGGTCGAGGTCAAAATGGGAGGTCAACTCGGCGCCGCATTCCAGAAATACCGGAATGAGATCGCGACCGCGCGCGTTTTCATCGAGCAACAGCACCAGCTTGGCGAACGTCAGGCGCAGCGCGAAACGGATGATCTCCGACTCGCGCACGCGCAATCGTTTCGCGAGCGTCCCGAGTCTTTCGAGATCTGCATGCAAGAGCCGGAGGGAAACGAGCGGCTTTTTGCTTTCATCCATGGGGATATCCTCGTCGCGGAATCAAGTTCGGACGCAGGTTAATCGCGCAAGATGACGCGCGTGTGATCCGCGGACGACGGATTGATGACGCCGCTTCAGGCGGCGGTGGGGGCGGACCGCGGAGCGTCGGCGCGCAGCGTACGGGCGGGCGGAAAAACGCAGGTGAACGTGCTGCCGCGTCCGGGTTCGCTCTCGATTTCGAGGCGGGCCTCGTGGCGCAACAGCACGTGCTTGACGATGGAAAGTCCGAGGCCGGTGCCGCCCGAGGCGCGCGAGCGCGCCGTGTCCACGCGGTAGAACCGTTCCGTAAGGTGCGGGATATGTTCGAGCGCGATGCCTTCGCCGGTATCGGTGACGGCAAATTCGGCGCCGCTGTCGCGGGCACGCCACGTGAGGCGTATCGCTCCGCCGGCGGGGGTATAGCGCACGGCGTTGTTGATGAGGTTCAAAAACGCGCTCGTCAGTTCCTCGCGGCTGCCGAGCAGCCTGAGGCCAGGGTCGGCCTCGAGGGTGATGACATGGCGGTTCTCGCCGCTCAGGATATCCGCCTGTTCCCTGAGGCCCGCGAGCAGCGCGGCGACGTCCACCGTTTCATCGACAATTCGCGGCGGAGAAGTTTCGAGTCTGGAAAGGGTCAGCAGATCATCCACCAGACGCTGCATGCGCGCGGATTGGTCGTGCATGATCGTCAGATGTTTCCGCAGTTCTTCTGGTTTGATCATGTCGATCTGCAGCAGCGTTTCGATGTAGCCGCCGAGCACGGTCAACGGCGTGCGCAGTTCGTGCGAGACGTTGGCGACGAAATTCCGTCGTACCTGTTCGAGCCGCATGAGCCGTGTGACGTCGCGCCCGATGAGCAGCTGCTGGCGGCTGCCGAAAGGCGTGATCTGGACCGAAATGTGTATCTCGTGGGTTTCCGGGGATTCGATTTCGATCGGTTCGGCGTATTCGCCGCTTTGCAGGTATTGGGCGAAATCGGGATCGCGCAGCAGATTGAGCAGGCGCATGCCCGTGTCCTGCGGGTAGCGGATGCCGAGTAGCCGGGCGGCGGCGGGGTTGGCCCATTCGATCTCGCCTTCGCGCGATACGATCGCCACGGCATCGGGCATGGCCGAGGCCGCGCTCTGGAACCGCGTCAGCATTTCAGACAGCAGCGCTTCGCGCCGCCGGGCCTCCTTCGTTCTGCGGTAGAGTTCGTCAAATACGTCGCCCCACAGGCCGCCGGCGTCGGGAATGTCGCCTGACTGGCGATCCTGCAGCCAGCGGTGCAGGCCTCGCAGGTGACGCAAATGGATGACGATGTAAAGACCGAACCCGATCGCGGCGATCAGGAAGGGACGCCCCGTCAGCGCACCGACAAGCAGGCTGGCCGCCGCGATGCCGACGAGTATCCAGACCTCGCGCCACAGGCCGGGATGCATCGATTCAGCCCCGCGCCGAGAAGCGGTAACCGGACCCGCGCACCGTCTGGATCAGACGGTCGTGTCCGGTGGACGTGAGGATCTTGCGCAGCCGGCGGATATGCACGTCCACCGTGCGCAGCTCCACGTACACGTTGTTGCCCCATACGCCGTCGAGCAGCCGTTCGCGCGAGTGCACGCGCTCGGGGTGGGTCATGAAGAAATGCAGCAAGCGAAACTCCGTCGGGCCGAGGTCGAGCTCGCTGCCGTCGGCGCTGACACGATGCGTGGCCGGGTCAAGCGTCAGCCCCTCGATTTCGACCGGTGTTTCCACGGCGTGCGGTGCCGCCCGGCGCAGCTGCGCGCGGATGCGCGAGAGTAGCTCGCGCGTGGAGAAGGGCTTGGTGATGTAATCGTCCGCGCCGCTGTCGAGTCCCTTGATCTTGTCCTCCTCCTCGGTGCGCGCCGTCAGCATGATGACGGGGATATCCTGCGTCAATTTCTGCTGGCGCAAACGCCGGGCGTATTCCACGCCGCTCACCCCGGGCAGCATCCAGTCGAGCAGGATCAGATCGGGTTTGTCGGCCAGGATTTTCTCCTGGGCCTGGGTGCTGTCGGCCGCCTCGAGGCAGTTGTAATTGGCCTGCGACAGCGCGAGGCAGACCATCTGCCGGATGGCGGATTCGTCGTCGACAATAAGTATTTTGGCCCGCATGGTTCGAACGCCCGGGCATTAATGACCCTTGGTTTTACCGCTATTTCATACCATAAACGTGACAATTTGGTTACCATTACCGTTTTATGGTGTCTTTTGTGATATTGGCCGTCGCCAGATCTTAATATACTGCACGGCCTTGTCCGGCAATACAGGAACAACATGAGCAAAACCAGCATCAGACCGACCGACATCAAGCTGCACCAGAAGTCGCGCGTCCTCGAGATCGCCTTCGACGATGGCAGCCATTTCAACCTGCCTTGCGAATACCTGCGAGTGTACTCGCCCTCGGCCGAAGTCCGCGGCCACGGACCGGGACAGGAAGTGCTGCAGGTGGGCAAAGAGAACGTCAACATCACGCACATCGAGCCGGTCGGCACCTACGCCGTGTGCCTGTTCTTCGACGACGGCCACAGCACCGGCATCTATTCCTGGGATTGGCTGCATCACCTGGGCAAGGACCAGGAAAGTCTCTGGAAGCAGTACCTGGAGCGGCTCGCGAAGTCCGGCCATCAACGCAAAGCACCGAAACCGGCGGCATAAATGACACCGCGCCCCGATCGGGAACAGCGCACCACGCATTTCGGCTTCCGCGAGGTGCCGGAAGCGGCCAAGGACGGACTCGTCGCCGATGTGTTTCATTCGGTCGCGAACAAGTATGACCTGATGAACGACCTGATGTCGCTCGGCGTTCACCGGCTGTGGAAGCAGTTCGCGGCCGAGGCGAGCGGCGTGCGTGGCGGTTTTCGCGTGCTCGACGTCGCCGGCGGCACCGGCGACATGGCGGCGAAATTCGCGTTGCGCGTCGGGCGGCGCGGGCAGGTGGTGCTGGCCGATATCAACAGTTCGATGCTGGCGGTCGGCCGCGCGCGTCTGGTGGACCAGGGCTTCACGGGCAACATCGAATTCGTGCAGGCGAACGCCGAGAACCTGCCGTTTCCCGAGGACTACTTCGACCGCGTCAGCATCGCGTTCGGGCTGCGCAACGTCACGCACATCGATGCGGCACTGGCGTCGATGTTCCGCGTGCTCAAGCCGGGCGGGGCGCTGCTGGTGCTCGAGTTCTCCCGGCCGGTGCTGCCGGGGCTGAACCGGCTCTACGACACCTATTCGTTCAGCGTGTTGCCGTGGCTTGGGCGCGTGGTCGCGCGCGACGAGGGAAGCTACCGCTATCTCGCCGAGTCGATCCGCAAGCATCCGGATCAGGAAACGCTGAAGACCATGATGCAGCAGGCGGGATTCGGGCGGGTGGAATATCACAATCTGAGCGGCGGGATCGTGGCCTTGCACAAGGGCTATAAATTCTGATAACTGCCGCGACTCCGCGCTACACCAGGGACGGAAAGTCTAATCTGGGTTTTCCATGGCGCTCGCACCGGAATCTTTTTGAAGTGATCGAATGACATCACCATTCACAAACCTGGCGGAAGCAGCCATCAATCGCGTCTTGCGTCTCGATCCTGACACGCGCGCTCGCCTTGGCGAGATGAGCGACAAGGCCATCAGGTTGCGGTTGGGTGACGTCGAACCGATCGAGCTCTACGTCTTGCCGTCGGCCTTGGGAGTACATTTGCGCGAGACTTACGAGCGTCCGCCGGATGTAACCTTGAGCGGCGACGTTCCGGTGTTCGCCAGGCTGACGCTGCGCCGATTCGTCCCCGAAATCGTGGCCGCCGGCGAGGTGCAGATCAGCGGCGATATCGATCTGGGCCGGCGGTTCCAGCACATCCTGGAAAAGATCGATGTCGACTGGGAGGAGCCGGCGGCGCGTATCCTGGGCGATGTCGCGGCGCATCAGTTGGGCAACGCCGTGCGCGGAGTGGCGCGATGGTCGCGACATGCCATGAGGACCTTAGGTCAGGACGCGGCCGAATATCTGCAGGAGGAAAGCCGTCTGTTGCCGCTGCGGTCGCGCGCGGCGACGTTCCGGCACGCGGTGGCGGCCATGCAAGCCGAGGCGGAGAAGCTGGAAGCGCGCGTGGCGCGGCTGCACGAGAAAGTGAAATGACGCGCCTGCGGCAGTTCGCGCGCCTGTTGCGCATCACCCGGGTCTTCGTGCGGCATGACCTGGACGAATTCGTCACCGCCATCCATCTGTTCCGCCCCTATCGTCTGTTGTTGCGTCTCGCCCCGTGGCGGTTGTTCGCGCGCCGCGGTCTCCCGCGCGGGGTGCGCCTGCGCGAAGCGCTGGAGGAACTGGGGCCGGTTTTCGTGAAGTTCGGCCAGATGCTGTCCACCCGGCCCGATCTGCTGCCGGAAGACATCGCCGGCGAATTGGCCAGGCTGCAGGATCAGGTGCCGCCGTTTCCCGGCGACGTCGCGCGGCGGCTGGTCGAGCAGGCGCTGGGTGGCAAGCTCGAAACCTACTTCAGCGAATTCGACCACGAGCCGATCGCCTCGGCGTCGGTAGCGCAGGTGCATATCGCGCGCTTGCATGAAGGAGCCGAAGTGGCGGTCAAGGTGCTGCGCCCCGGGATCGAGCCGGTCATCGGGCGCGATCTGGAGCTGCTGTACCTGCTGGCGCGTTTGGCCGTGCGTTACGTGCCGGAGGCGCGACGCCTGCGTCCGGTCGAGGTGGTGCACGAGTTCGACAAGACCATTCACGACGAGCTCGACTTCCGGGTGGAGGCGGCCAATGCGTCGCAGCTGCGCGCCAATTTCACCGGTTCCGCGCTGTTGTACGTGCCGAAAGTCTACTGGGACCTGACGCGCCGCACGGTGATGGTGCTCGAGCGCATCCACGGCATTCCCATCAGCAACATCGAGGGCCTGAAGGCCGCCGGCATTGACATGCGCAAGCTCGCGCACAACGGCGTCGAGATCTTCTTTACCCAGGCGTTCCGCGACGGCTTTTTTCACGCCGACATGCACCCGGGCAACATCTTCGTTTCGCCCGAGGGCCAGTACCGCGCCGTGGATTTCGGCATCATGGGCACGCTCGGTGAAAAGGACAAACGCTATCTGGCGGAAAATTTCCTGGCGTTTTTCAATCGCGATTACCACGCCGTGGCCGACGCCCATCTGCGCGCCGGCTGGGTGCCGCCCGGCACCCGGCTCGAGGAATTCGAGGCCGCGATCCGTACCGTGTGCGAGCCGGTGTTCGCCAGACCCATCAAGGACATTTCCTTCGGCCGGTTCCTGTTGCATCTGTTTCAGACCGCGCGGCGTTTCAACATGGAGATCCAGCCGCAGCTGGTGCTGCTGCAAAAGACCCTGTTCAACATCGAAGGGCTGGGCCGGCGGCTGTATCCCGACCTGGATTTGTGGGAGACGGCTAAGCCTTACCTGGAACGCTGGATGCGCGAGCACATGGGACCGCGCGCGTTCCTCAACGCCCTGCGCCGGGAGTTTCCCAAATGGTGGGCAATGCTGCCGGAAATCCCCACGCTGATCCACGACAGTCTGCGGCAGACCGGCCTGGGCGAGGCCACGCGGGAATCGCAGGCACGCGAGCTCGAGCAGCTGCGTCGCCAGTTGCGGCATAATCATCGCCGCCTTTATTTTGCCGTGGCGGGCAGCGGTTTGCTCATTGCCGGCGCAGTCATGCTGGGTCTGGATGTGACAATTTACGGCGGCTGGCCCTGGGTCAGGGCGCCCGGCTGGATTTTTGTGGCTTTGGGGGGCGTTTTGCTGCTGCGCGGCCGGCCGGGCCGGAATCCGTGATGGACGGTAGTTCGGATCAAATGGCCAGTTGTGCTAAAATTGTCAAAGTTGTCGTGAAATTCCAACACCGATCGTGAGCGCTATTACCAAAAAAACCATGCTGGCTGGAGCGGCCTTCCTGATCGCCGCCGGCCCGGCTCTGTCCGCGCAGGCGGAGAAGCTCTCCTGGTTCAACGACACCCCGTTTGCCGGGGTGGGCAATGTTGGCGTGCCGGCAGTGAGCCTGCGTAAACCCGACAGCACCCCATTCGGGCTTGATGTGTATCATTCGCAGCAGTCGGCCGCGGACGGTTATCCGAATCCGACAGGCACCGGGCCCGGTGCCGACAGGGTGCACCTCTATGGAGAATTGGAGTCTACGCGCGAGCCCTTCCGGGCGATGCAGGGCTCTTCCCTTAACCGCGTCAGCGGTTTCGGGGTCAAATGGCAGCATAATGTGAATGCCCTGCACAGTTTTGCGGTTTCCGCGGAATACGGCGAAGGAACCGCGATCTACCCGTCGGCATTCGACACCCAGGATACGCGCGCGGCCTTTTCCTGGACCAGCCGGCTGTTGGGTGGCGCGAAACCGAGCCTGACCGGAAGCGTGTTTGTGGGCGATGAGATGGGTCGCGAGGATATCTATCGGAGTCTGGGACGCAAATACTACGGTTTCACCGTCGGCGGCAGCATGACTTTGTTCGACTCGCACACGCCGTATGTCTCGTTCAAGATGCAGAAAGGCCTGTACGACACCGTCGATGATTCGTCGTTTATTTCCCCCCGCAGCGGCGACCGTTCGTTGCTGTCCGCCGGCTGGAAGTGGCAGGTTCAGCGTGACTTCAGCCTGCAGGCCGAAGCCAGCTACGGGCTCAATAACAACACGCCAAACCCGGAGCTGTACGTCCCCGAACGCAGTCGCGTTTTCTTCGGTACCCGTTTCGATTTCAAGTAATCCCCGCGCCAGCCGGCACGAGCCGCCGAACCGCGCCAGCCGCGGTCAATTCGCATTGGCGGGAGCGGGAGCCCCCGGTGTTCCAGCCGGTCAGGTTTTCACTTGCGGTCGGAGCATCGGGCGATCGCGGCCCTGGAAACGGATGTCGTCGCGCAACTGGCGCCGGCTGGTCTTCGAGTTCCGACGTCGCCCAACAGGACAGGCACTGACAGTGACCGCCACCTATTCCGCCCCTCTTGGCAACGGAATCGGAACGGTCACCGTCGTTACTTCTGTCAGTGACCGTTCTGGGCCTTGAAAAAACTGATTCCCTTGAGCAGGTTCAGCGCTTCCTGCAGCTGATAGTCATCCGCGGTCGATGCCTTGCCGGCTTCGTCCTTTTTCTTTCCGTCCTGCATGTCATCCTTCTTGGACTCGTCCGCCGGTTTGGCGGCATCGCTGCCATTTTGCAGGTGACGTGCCAGGTCCGCCTCGTGCAGGCGATCGCCTTGCTCGCTCTTGGTGATCTTGGCTTCGGCCGTGACGATGTCGGGCACGATGCCCAAAGCCTGGATTGAGCGTCCGCTCGGGGTGTAGTAACGCGCCGTGGTGATCTTGAGCGCGCCGCCGTTGCTGATCGGGATGATCGTTTGCACTGAACCCTTGCCAAAGCTCTTCGTGCCCATGAGGACCGCGCGTTTATCGTCCTGCAGTGCGCCGGCGACGATTTCCGACGCCGAAGCGGAGCCGCCATTGATCAGCACCACCATCGGCGCGCCGTTGGTCACGTCGCCCGGTGTGGCCGACAGCCGCATCCTGGAATCGGGCACGCGTCCTTCGGTGTAGACGATCAGCCCCTTGTCGAGGAAGGCGTCGCTCACACCCACCGCGGCGTTGAGCACGCCGCCGGGGTTGTTGCGCAGGTCGAGCACCAGTCCGCGCAGGTTGCCCTTGTTCTCCTTCTCCAGCTTCTTGATGGCCTCGATCAGGCTCTTGTCGGTGCCGGCCTGGAACTGGGTGATGCGGACGTAACCGTAGCCGGGATCGAGCATCCGGCTCTTGACGCTCTGGATCTTGATGACCGCGCGCGTGACCGTGATCTTGAGCGGCTTGCTGACGCCTTCGCGCACGATCGTCAGGGTGATGTCGGTGCCGGGTTTGCCGCGCATCATGCGCACGGCGTCGGTGAGGCTGAGTCCCTTCACCGCTTTCTCGTCCAGCCGGATGATCAGGTCGCCGGTCTTCACCCCGGCGCGTGCCGCCGGCGTGTCTTCGATCGGTGACACGACCTTGACGAAGCCGTTTTCCATCGTGACTTCGATACCCAGGCCGCCGAACTGGCCTTCGGTTTCGACGCGCATGTCCTTGAAGCTGTCGGCATCGAGGTAGGCGGAATGCGGGTCGAGTCCGGCGAGCATTCCCTGGACCGCGTCCTCGAGGAGCTTTTTGTCCTGCACGGGTTCGACGTAATCCGACTTGATGCGGCTGAACACCTCGGTGAAGGTGCGCAGCTCATCGAGCGGCAGCGGCGCGGCCGCCTCTTTGGCGGTATCCTGATCGCGCTCGGCCAGGACACCCATGTCGAGAATGATCGCGGCGCCGACGAACATCCCGATGAACAGGACCAGAATATAGCGTGTTGCGAGTTTCATTAAATGATGCTCCGTTTGATGGACTGCGCCGTGGTGCCGGCAGGGTATGAAAAATTGAATAATTAAAATAGTAGCGGTGTTATCGTGCTTTACACCAGATCAGCGGATCGCGTGGCTCCCCATTGTGCCGGATCTCGAAGTACAGTTCCGGCTGTGTAACATCGCCGGTGCTGCCCAGGCTGGCGATCGTTTCGCCGGCCTCGACCCAGTCTCCGACTCCCTTCCGCAGGCTTTGATTGTGGCCGTACAACGTCATATAGCCATCTCCGTGCTCCAGAATCAAGAGTAGCCCAAAACCCCGGAGCCAGTCGGCGTAAACCACGCGTCCGGAATAGACCGCGATCACGTTCTGGCCCTCGTGCCCACCGATGAGCAGGCCGCGCCAGCGCAGACTGCCCATGTTCTGCTGTTCGCCGTAGCGCGCCAGGATGCGGCCGCGGGTCGGCATCGGCAGGCGCCCCCGCAGTTTCGCAAAGTTCCCCGCGGCGCCCGACGGCAGGGGGGCTTCGGGCAATACGGTCTTCAGTTCCTCGAGCAGACGTTCCAGGCGTTTTGCGTCCGCCCGCAGGCGCTCAATCTCGCGGGAACGGTCGCGGACCTCGCGATTCAGGCTCGCCAGCAGTTCGCCGCGGCGGCTCCGTGCGCGTTCCAGCTCGGCTTTCTGCTCGCGCTGCTGCTGGTGCAGGGCTTCAAGCCGCTGGCTGTGTTCCCGGATCTGCTGGTCCAGGGTGGCCAGCCGTGACAATGTGACCTGAATCGCGTCAATCCGTTCCGTCCGGGCGCGGTTGAGATACTGATAATAGATGAGCACCCGCGAGACCTGAGCCGGATCCTGCTGGTTCAGCAGCATTTTTGTGTACTCCTCGCGGCCCGCGGCATAGGCGGTGTAGACCTGCCGCGCCAGCCGCTGCCGCTGTACCGCCAGATCGCCGCGTTCCCGCGCGGCGCGGGTCCGGAGATCCGCCAGTTTGTTTTCATCCGCGCGCAGGCGCGACTCGGTCTGGCGCATGCCGTTCAGCAACACGCCGATGCGCCGTTCCAGATCGCGCACTTCATCGCGCACGGTATCGCGCTGGCCGCGGGTGTCGTTGAGATTTTCCTCGAGCGCCTGGATGCGCGCCCGCAACTTTTGCAGCCGGGCTTCGTCCCGGCCGGTATCCGCTGCGAAGGACGGGGAGAGCATGCCGAATGACAGCACCGACGCGAGTATGCCGCCCACCCAGCGCGCTCGCCATGTATTACGCAACGTTGTCGGCACCGCCATGGAGGAGACCGACAGCCGCGCGCTTATTCCGGCTCAGGCGAGCCGTTGCGCCGCCGGTTTTTCATGCAGCTCGACGAGGGGTTTCCCGGTCATCTCCGCCGGCCGCGGCAGGCCCATCAGGTACAGCATGGTCGGCGCGATGTCCTCGAGGGCGCCGGTGGAGGCCAGGGTGGCGTCCCGACCGATGTAAAGGAACGGCACCGGGTTGGTGGTATGCGCCGTGTGCGGCTGGCCGGTTTCGAAGTCGAACATCTGTTCGGCGTTGCCGTGATCGGCGGTGACCAGCATCTCGCCGTTGGCCGCCACGATCGCGTCGTAGATGCGACCGAGGCATTGATCCACCGCTTCGATGGCCTTGACGGTGGCGTCGAAATCGCCGGTATGGCCGACCATGTCCGGGTTAGCCAGGTTGCAGATGATCACATCGTAATGGCCGCCGCGAACCGCCTTGACCACTTCATCGGTGACCCGCGGCGCGCTCATTTCCGGTTTCAGGTTGTAGGTCGGCACGTCCGTCGGCGACGGGATCAGGATGCGGTCCTCGAACTCGAACGGGGTTTCGATGCCGCCGTTGAAGAAGAAAGTGACGTGCGCGTATTTTTCGGTCTCGGCGATGCGCAGCTGGTGCATGCCGAGGCTCGCCAGATAGGCGCCCATGACGTTGCGCAGCCGTTCCGGCGGGAACGCCACCGGGACGTGGAATTCCGAGTTGTATTCGGTCAGGCTCACGAACGCCCCGAGCTTGGGAATGACCCGACGCTCGAAGGCGTCGAAGTTCTTGTCGATGAACGGACGGGTGATCTGGCGCGCCCGGTCAGAGCGGAAATTCATGAAAATGAGAACATCGCCGTCCACCATGCGCACAGGCGATTCCCCAGCGGGCACGATCGCCGTGGCCTTGACGAATTCGTCGGTTTCACCGCGGGC
The DNA here is from genome assembly GCA_050257795.1 of Bacteroidota bacterium. GTDB lineage: Bacteria > Pseudomonadota > Gammaproteobacteria > Acidiferrobacterales > Sulfurifustaceae > Sulfuricaulis. The sequence continues at coordinate 14,372 of JBLMXN010000092.1, read as the reverse complement.
GTAAGCGGCTTCGAGGGCCGCGGCAGCCGAAGGCGCGGTGTATTCCGCGCTTCCCTGGGTAATGAGGTCATAGGCGGCCTGGACGCGCGGCCAGCGGTGGTCGCGGTCCATGGCGTAATGGCGGCCGATGATCGAGGCGAACCGTCCGTATTTTACCGCGGTGAATTTCTCCTGCATGGCCTTGATCGAGACCGCGGCGCTCTGCGGCGGCGTATCGCGCCCGTCGAGAAAGGCGTGCAGATAAAGCTTGTTCGCGCCGCGCCGTGCGGCGAGCTCGACGATGGCGTGAATATGATCTTCGTGGCTGTGCACGCCGCCGGGCGACAGCAGTCCCATGATGTGGACCGCGCTTCCGGTCTTGAGCGCGAGATCGATGGCGTCGGTGAGCGTCTTGTTGGTGAAGAAAGTGCCGGTGCTGATCGCGCGGTTGATGCGGGTGTATTCCTGGTACACCACGCGCCCGGCCCCGAGGTTGAGATGGCCGACTTCGGAGTTGCCCATCTGGCTCGAGGGCAGCCCGACGGCCGCCTCCGAGGCGTGAATCAGGGTGTGGGGGTACTGGTTCCAGAGCCTGTCCCAGACAGGTTTGCGGGCGGCGGCGATGGCATTGTACTGGGTGTCCTGACGGTAGCCCCATCCATCCAAAATGATCAGAACCAAGGGTTTAGGGGTGAATGACATGCTGATGACTCAAGTAGCAGATTTTCCAGTGTCTTCTCAAGATTATTTATATTGTATAATGTTTTCGTTCACGTATCAGCAGGTTCCGCGGGTCGGATAATTATTAGGGAGCGTGGGCTGAGAACTATCATGAGGCCTGAAGACATGAGCGCCACCGCCGAGAAGTTAAACGAGATTCTCATTACTAACGAAGAGGATATTCATCTCGCCTCCCGTTCCTTGAAAGCCATGGCGCACCCGTTGCGCCTGAAAATTCTTTGCGTATTGGGCAGCAGTACCGAGGTCAGCGTCCAGGAAATCGTTGAGCAGGTCGGCACCTCGCAGAGCAATATTTCCCAGCATCTCTCGATCCTGCGCGACAAGGGCATTCTGGCCTCGCGCAAGGACGCCAATAAGGTCTATTACCGCATCAGCGATCCGAAAATCCTGCAGCTCATCGGTTCCCTGCGCGAGGCCTTCTGCAGCTCGGCCCGCGGCTGAATCTTGTCGCTGACCATACCAGGGCGCGCGTCGATGGTTGCCAGGGCAACTTAATCGTGGTCCGATCCGCCCGGATCTTTTTCACTTCCATTTAATTCAGTCAAGAACACTACTATATGTCACCGCTCATGCAGTTAGTCATTCACAACTGGTATTTGTTCGTCGCGCTCGGCGTCATTTTGTTCCTGCTGGCTGCCGGCCCCATCAGCCAGCGTTTGTACGGCATCAAAAATACCAACGCCGCCCAGGCGATACAGTTGCTCAACCGCGAAGGCGGCGTAGTGGTGGACGTTTGTGAGCCCAAGGAGTTCATGGACGGACACATTCCGAACGCCATGAACCTGCCGCTGTCGTCGTTGAAAGACCGCTGGCGCGATCTCGAACGGTACAAGGACAAACCGATCATCGTGAGTTGCCGCAGCGGCAACCGTTCCGTCAAGGGCGCGGTGCTTTTGCGCAAGCACGGTTTTCCGACGGTGTATTCGCTCGCGGGCGGATTGCTGGCCTGGCAGCGGGACAATCTGCCGCTGGAGAAGTAATGACGGCGAGCGTGCTGATGTACAGCAGCCATGTCTGCCCTTACTGCCGCATGGCGGAGAAACTGCTGGAGAAAAAAGGCGTGCAGGCGGAAAAGGTGATGGTGGATGAAAATCCCGCGCGCCGCGAGGAGATGATCCGGCTGACCGGCCGCACCAGCGTTCCGCAGATATTCATCGGTAACACGCACGTGGGAGGATACACCGAGCTGGCCGCGCTGGATCGCGCGGGACGGCTCGATGATTTGCTGGGCCGCGCTTGAATCGCCGCGGCGCTGATCGAGAACCGAAAAATTCATGAGAGGATAGAGTGATGGAGTCAAGTCAGGAACAAAACATCGTTTTCAACGTGGAAAAGATCTACATCAAGGACGTATCCTACGAAGCTCCGGGCGCGCCGCTCACCTTCACCCAGGCGGGCGGCGCCGCGGAAATCGGCGTGCAACTCGGACTGGAGCACGGCGCGCTGAATGCGGAGCAGGGCCTGTACGAGGTGACGCTGACCGTGACCAGTACCGCCACGCGCGAAAACAAGAACATCTTTCTCGTCGAGGTGAAGCAGGCGGGTATTTTCCGCATCGCCGGCGTGCAGGGCGAGATGCTGGAGCGGGCGCTCGAAATCAGCTGTCCTTACGTGCTGCTGCCATTCGTGCGCGAGGCGATCAACGATCTCGTCGGCCGGGGCGGGTTCCCGCAGCTGCTGATCAACCCGATCAATTTCGAAGCGCTGTACGATCAGAAACGACAACAACAGGCGGCGCCGGCGAGCCGGCCGAGCCTCAACTGAATAGGGTGAGGCGTCAGGCGTGAGGAGAGAGGAGTAAGAACGGAATATGGCGCGTACCGCTTTTTGCACATCACGCCTGACCGCTCTCCCCTCGTGTTTCACGCCGTGACTGCCGCCAAATCCACCATCGCCGTATTGGGGGCGGGGTCATGGGGCACGGCGCTGGCGCTGCTGCTGGCACGCAATGGCCATACGGCGCTGCTCTGGGGTAATGACGCCGCCCGCCAGGCGCGGCTCGAGCATGAGCGGCAGAACGGCGCCTACCTCCCCGGCATTCCGTTTCCGGCGAATCTGCATGTGCGCGACTCGCTCACCGACGTCGCCGGATCTTCCTCGCGTTTTCTGATCGCCGTCCCGAGCCACGCTTTCCGGGCCACGCTCGCGGCGTTGCAACCGCTGCTGCCGTCCGAGGCGGTGCTGGCCTGGGCCACCAAGGGGCTCGAGCCGGGCACCGGGAAGCTGCTCAGCCAGGTGGCGGTCGAATCGCTCGGCGTCGGGCGCTCGCTGGCGGTGGTGTCGGGGCCGACGTTCGCGCGCGAGGTGGCGCTCAATCTGCCGACGGCGTTGACGGTCGCTGCCGCGGGCGTCGCGGTTGCCGAGGAAGTGGCGTCGTGGCTGCGCAACGAGCGCGTCCGCGTCTACACCAGCAACGACGTCGCCGGCGTGCAGCTGGGCGGCGCGATCAAGAACGTAATGGCGATCGCCGCCGGCATCAGCGATGGTCTCGGCTTCGGCGCGAATGCGCGCGCCGCGCTCATCACCCGCGGGCTCGCGGAGCTCACGCGCCTGGGCGTGTCCATGGGCGGACGTCCCGAAACCTTCATGGGTCTGACCGGCGCCGGCGACCTGATCCTGACTTGCACCGATAACGCCTCGCGCAACCGTCGTGTCGGGCTGGCGTTGGGTCAGGGACGCAAGCTCCCCGAGATTCTTTCGGAGCTCGGCCAGGAGGCCGAAGGCGTGGCCACTGCGCGCGAGCTTTATCGGCTCGCCAACAAACTCGATGTCGAGCTGCCTATTACCGAGCAGGTGTATCGCGTGCTGTATGAAAATCTGCCGCCGCAGGCCGCGGTCGAGGCGCTGCTCCGGCGCGAGCCCCGTCAGGAATAGCTTTATCTATTTTCCGCCCTGGAATCCCTGCTGCCGCCACGCCTCGTAGACGACGATCGCGACGGCATTGGAGAGATTCAGGCTGCGATTACCCGGAACCAGCGGCAGTCGCAGACGCTGCTCCGCAGGCAGCGAATCGAGCAGCGGCTGGGGCAGGCCGCGCGTCTCGGGACCGAAGAGCAAGGCGTCGTTTTCCAGATAAGACAATTCCGAAAAAATCCGCCGCGCCCGGGTCGTGAAGGCCAGCAGACGCCCGGGTTTTGCCTCGCGCAGAAACGTTTCCAGGTCGGGATGTACCCGCACGTCCGCCCATTCACGGTAATCCAGACCGGCGCGCCGCAGTTCCCTGTCTTCCAGTTTGAAACCCAACGGCTCGATCAAGTGCAGGCGTGTTCCGGTGTTGGCGCACAGGCGCATGATGTTGCCGGTGTTGGGCGGTATTTCCGGTTGATACAGCACGATATGGAACATGTTCCTGCTTTCCGACGCGGCGGTGCGGGCTGGCGTTTCAGGCGGAATTGTATATAAGTACGTAAGAAACCTACACGCCCTAAACCGTGCCCATCAAGGAGCATCATGGCGGCGATCGAGGAAAAAAGATTCAGCCCACCCGCCATCCACCTCAGTTCCCTGTTATTCATCTGTGCATTGTTGCCGGCCCTGCTGTTCAAGGGGCCGCAAATAGAACTCTTCGCCATCACCCAGATCGTGCTGGTTATCTGGCTCGGCTGGATCGCCCTGCGGTCCCGCGACACCGGCCTGCAAGTCCCGAAAACCGGGCTGGCGCTTTGCCTGACATTGCTCTGGGCATGGCTCGCCGTTTCGCTTGCCTGGAGTCTCGCGCCCGCCATCAGTGTGATCAATTTCTGGTGGTTCGGCAGCCTGGCGCTGGTGTTCTGGCTGTACACCCTGACGCCGGACCGTCAGGTGCTCTGGTCGCATGCCGCGGCCATTCTGTTGGTGCTGGGTTTCGTGCTGGCATTGATGGGTATCTATCAGGTGCTCGTGCTCGGGCAGGATGCCCGGTCGGTTTTTGAGACCCGCAACAGCCAAGCCGCGTTCCTGAACCTAATTGCGTTGCCGGCCTCGGCATATTTTCTGCTCACGATCGGGGGTGACCGTGTTCCGCGAAAATATCCCGCTGTGCTGGGGATGGTCTTGTATGTGCTGTTCGCCTCCCTTTTCCTCACGACCAGCCGCGGCGCCACGCTGAGTCTTCTCCTGAGCCTGGGCGTGCTGGTCGCGCTCACGGTGCGATACACGTCCAGACGCGGCATCATTCTGCTGCTGGTGTTGCTGGCGGCGGCGTTTCTGACCACGAATATCACCCATGACGGGGGAATGGGCCAGCGCGTGCTGCATCTGACGCAGGATTATTTCAACCGATGGGTCATCTGGGAATCCTCCTGGAATTTATTGAAAGCTTCGCCGTGGCACGGCATTGGCCTGGGACTTTTCTATCTGGCCTATCCGCCGTACCGCCAACCGGCAGACAGTTCCAGCGGGTTCTTTGTGCACAACGATTATCTGCAGATCTGGATCGAGACCGGGTTGCCCGGGCTGCTGCTCCTGGTTTCGGTGCTGGGCGCCACGCTGTGGCTGCTGGTCCGCGTCCTGCGAAAAAAAAGTCCGAACAAGAGTATCCGCATCGAGTTGGCCGGGCTTTTCTGCGGGTTGCTTGCGGTGGCGTCGCACAGCTTCATTGATTTCAACCTCTACATTCTTTCCATCATGATGATATCGGGCCTGGTGATGGGGCGATTTCACGAGCTCGCCAGCCGCGAGCTTAAGCCGGCCTCCCTGCGCATACGATTTCCACGGAACATCGGCAAGCAGACATGCGCGATGATCGTTGCCGCCCTGGTGCTTTTACCACTGTTCTATTTTGTGACCCTGGGACTGGCGAATTCCTTTTACGACAAGGCGCTGACCCAGGAACGGGAAGGCAAGCTGCAGGAGGCTGACCGGAGTTTTGCCGCCGCGGAATGGCTGAGCCCCGCGGATGACCGCATCCTCATCGCGCATGCCGATTTGTACCGGCATGCGATCACGCGGCTTCCGCCGGACGCCGCAAGCAGCAGGAAGCTTTTATTCGAAAATGCTCTTGAATTGCTCGACAGCGCACAACGAGCCAATTCCCTGCGCGGATTGACGTTCGTCTTTCGCGGCAGGCTCTACCAGCAGAACCCGGATCTCGCGAGCAATAGCGGCCAGGAGCTTGCCGCGGAATCCTTCCGCCGCGCGCTGGAGCTTGACCCCAGACTGTTTCAGGGGCGGACGGATTACGCGACGCTACTGCTGCAAGACGGGAAAAAAGAGCAAGCACTCCAGCTTCTGGAAGAAGGGGCGAAATACTACTACCCCGACATGCCCGGTCTGATTCCTTATTATTCCCTCACGGCCAGGCTCAGACGTGAAATTGGGGATACCGAGCAGGCCAAGGTTCTGGAAGATAAAGTTGCGTCTCTCAAAGTACGGACAGTGAACAGTTATATCCTGACCGGTTATTAGTCATCCGAGATTTTTTTTCTACCGCAGCACCTGGTCGATCTTGACCTCGCCGCCACCAAGGAACTGCAAGGTGCCGCGGACGTGCATCGGCGGCGTCAGATCGAAGGTCGGCGGCTTGCCCTCACCGGACGACCAGTCCATCGGAGTGAGCGTTATACCGCGCGCGGAGTTGGGCAGGATCACGGATCCGTCGGCGATCAGATCGACTTTGTGGCGGTTTACGTCGAGCGCTTCGAGATGGCCGGATACCCGGCCGTGGGCATCGCCGCTGTTGCGGAAGGTGGCCATCGGAAGGTGTTTGCCGTTGACCTTTTGCATGGTGATGCGCTCGAGTTTCATTACCGGTTTGGCATCACCGATGGTGACGTACACGATCACCGCCAGCCGTCCGACGATGGGTATGCTGATAAAACTGGCGCCGCTCGGCGTGACGGTTCCGGCGTTGGAGGAAACCAGCAGCGCGAAACGGCATTCGCCGTTCTTGACGTCCGGCGGCACATGCACCTCGAAGCGGTAATCGCGGGTGTCGCCGGGGGCGACGCCGATCTCGTGGCGCTCGAGTCGCACCCACGGACGGCAGGAGCCCTGCTTGGGCGCGCCTTCCTGCAGCAGCGCTTCGCCCGACGGGCCGAGTTCCCAGTCCGCGGTTTTGGTGAGGTAACGGCCCGGATCGTGGCCAAGGTTGTTGATGGAAATCGTCTGGCGGACGGTGTCTCCGGGCTTGGCGTGCAGCTCAAGACGCGGCGGACTCACCGAGACGTCAAATCCCGCGCGTGCGGGGACCGCGGTCAGCGTCGTCGCGGCGGCGAGCAGCAGTGTCACGCCGCGCACGAAAGGAAGAATGTCAGTGCTCTTCGATTTCATATATGGGGTCGAAACGGACCTGTCCACTATTGTAGCGTGCGTCTACGCGGATCGTGTACGCGATCAGATCGCGCAGTGGCGATTGCCGGATGACGCCCTGGAAGAACAACACCCGCTCGCCCGGCCGGGCCGTGCCCGGCAGGAACACTCCTTGCGTGCGCCACGTCGCCTCCATGCCCGCCGGTCCGGCGATGCCGGGAGTCTGCGGCGGCATGACCAGGAAGATGCGCACGTTCTTGCCGATGAACGCCGCTGGTATGGTGAGTTGCATTTCCGTGAAGGCGGATTCGGCCACGAAAAGATTGGCCTGCGCCGGGTCGGTACTTGCGCGCGCGTTGGGAGTCAGCCAGCGCGCCTGCAGGTCCAGGTTAGGACCCGGAACGTAGAGGGACTCGATGCGGGTGCCCGCGAGCGCCGGCAACGACAACAACCCGAGGAGCAGACCCGACAGTATCTGGCGGTCGATGCGCTTCATGGGGTGCGGCTCGCAGTGTAATTGACGGTGGCCGGACCGTACGCGCCCTGGGGATAGACCGTGGTGTTGGCAAAGTAGAATGTCAGCGCCCCGCCGGCGTTATAGTTGCCGCCGCCCGCGGTCGTGACGCTGACGATTGTATTTGCACCCGCGACGAAGCTGCCGCTGGGGATCAATGTTGTCCCGCCCGGAGCGCCGGCGATGGCCGCACTGGTCCAGCTGATGTCGCTGATCGGAATCTGGTTGCTGCCGGAGGAAAGGCTGGCCGGCGCCGTGGCGGTCATCGTGGCGGTGACATCGGTGCCCCCCGCACGTTGCACGCTCATCTCAAATTCCACCGCGGGCGTTCCCGCCACGGCGGTCCCGTTGCCCACCTGCGCCGCGGTCACATTGAACGTCACTGTCGGCGTGCCGGTGTAGTTGATATGCAGTATGACCTGGCCGGGCGGCGGATTGATGGTTACCCACGCGGCCGCAACCAGGGAACCGTGGAGCAGTACAACCGCACCTGCGCACAGAGACAGTATCCGTGTCAGGGTTCCTCCATCGTTAGGCCATGTTGTTATCCCGCATGGCAACTGGCGGTAGCAGTTCTTCATGGATTCCGACTCGCGGTGTAATTGACGGTGGCCGGACCGTACGTGCCCTGGGGGTAGACCGTGATGTTGGCAAACCGGAAAGTCAGTGCCCCACCTGCGTAAAAACTGCCGCCGCCCGTGGTCGTGACGCTGACGATTGTATTCGCGCCCGCGGCGAAACTGCCGTTCGGGATCAGCGTCGTCCCGCCCGGAGCGCCGGCGATGGCCGCGCTGGTCCAGCTGATGTCGCTGATCGGAATCTGGTTGCCGCCGGATATAAGCGCGGCCGGGGCCGTGGCGGTCATGGTGGCGGTGAGGTTGGGCCCGAACCGCGGACGCCGCACACTCATCTCGAACTCCAGCGTGGGTGTTCCCGCCACGGCGGTCCCGTTGCCCACCTGCGCTGCGGCCACATTGAACGTGACCGTCGGTGTACCCGCGAAATTGATGAGCAATCTCACCCGGCCGCGCGGAGGATTGATGTTTACCCAGGCCGCGGCCGCGAGGGAATCATGGAGCAAGGCAACAGCGCCTGTGCACAGAAGTACTATCCGTGCCATGGTTCGCCTGTTCGTGCGCCATGCTGTCGTCACAAGTTCATCTCTCGATGATATTCGCCTGCGCGATTCGCCCTATGCTGCATCAAATGTAACGCATCCACGACACAAACAAAAAGGGGACGCGATCCTGCGTCCCCCCCTGTTTCTCATTTGATACATCACGACCGGTTCGCCATTGCTGGCCAACCCGACACTACGGCTGTGTCGCCGTGTAGTTGATCGTGCCGGTGTAGGTGCCTGACGGATATATCGTGTTGTTCGCGTAGGTGTAGGTCCAGATTCCGGCCTCGTTGATTATGCCGCTCGTAGGCGTGACGGTGGTCGGTGATCCCGGCACCGGCAAGGCCACTCCGGTTCCGGTGGTGGGCGTCACGGTTGCACCAACATCGGTATAGGGAATCGAATTAGCACCGCTGATAAATGCCGCCGCGGTACCCGTTGCCGTGACGGTAGCGTTACTGGTGCTGATGTTGCTCACCAGAGCGTAAGCCACCTGCCCGACGCCGGCACCGCCGTTAGTCGACGCATCCGCGTTCACAACGCCGGTACCGATGTTTGCCGCGGTGACGGCGGTATTCCATGACACGCTGGGGGTTAAACCGACAGCGCCGACCTGCAAACGCAGAAAGGCCGGAATCGTGATGCTGAAATTCACCGGCAGGTTTGCCGTGGTACAACCGGCGCCGGTACAGGTTGCCTGATCGGCGAGTGTCGCCTGATTGGCCGCCGCACCCAGCGCACCAAGCGCTACGAACAACAATTTCTTGAATGCCTTGTTCATTGGTCACCTCTTGTTGAGCCAAAAAAATTTCAAACCGGTCATATCCGAAACTTCTATCTGTTGAGCAGGAAATTCACGTACATGACTGTCGGTCTGGGAGATGCAGTATCCGTGCCAGCTTCGGCACGAAATTGATTTTATTGGCTAAAACTCTGGGCAATTGGGAAGTTATAGCAGGGTGGGTGAGTCAGGGGGTAGAGGTGCAGCTCTGATCTGAATCCATCGCTTCATTCGAATGCAAGTAACGCCCGCCGGGTTTTGCCAGGCGCGACACGTTTTTTCCGGCCGTTCTCACGTTCACGCCGGCTCTGTCTTAAATGAATGACAACTTCGCCACGGCTTCCTTGTGTTTTGCCGCACAGCGTCCCTAGATCCACAACAGCAACCCCGCCATCGAATTATGCCGCTTCGCTCATCTCTATCCTCGCGCACGGATGATGATTTGCTGTTGGCATGATAATTGCCCTTCTTCGATAAAGGTTTGTAGAAACATGGTTTAACGCATTGATGGCAGATGAGCCGCAAGCATTTAACTCGGTACGTAGTTACGAAAGTGTGAAAATTTCATGGGGGACAATAACAACAATCTCTCTCGCCGGGCCAGAATCCTGGCCCTTCTCGCTATCTTGTTCAGTACCGGATTGGCGACAGTTCCGCGCTTCCTGAACCAGTCGAATCTTTCCGATTCCAGCAAGAGTCAGCCGGGCGCAGGATCGAAGGCTCAACCGAGTGTCCTGGTTTCAGGCAAGCGCGTGGAGAGTGGCGGGCCGGCGTCTCCAACCGGCAGCGCGCCGGCTTCACGCGACACATCCGGCTTAACCTCCACGGCTGACGCTTCCGCCGACGTTTCCGGCGGTCCACTTCCGGTGACCGGTCGCGGGTCCGCCGTTGTCCGCGCTTCCATCCAGTTGGCCGAAGCCCCGCAACTGCCTCCGCCCGCTCCGGAGGCAAAAGCGGTGAGGGACGAGTATCTCGATCCGCTCATTGACCCCAGCATAGGCGTTGATCCCAAGACGGCGCTCTCTTCCCGGGAGCGCACCGGGAGGTCGCTGCCGGGCCTTGCCAGTATCGAATATCGCTACTTCGATCAGAACATTCATGACGGCTCAGGCGGCGTCAGCATCGAACGCGGCGTCGCCGCGCAGGTGCAGCAGGACACGGAAAATTACGGCCGTTTCGATATGCGCGCCGCGTTCACCAACGCCGGCAGCAGTGGAATTGTCAGCAGCGATTTCAACGGCGGTCACTACGTCAACATAGCGCAGCGCAATTTCGCCGTTACCGATCATTGGCTCATGAACAACGAGATCGGCGACATCCGCGCGCGCTCGCCGGAGTTGTTCACGACGAGCGGGTACATTCGTTTGCCCGAGCCGCTCATCGAGGGTGCTTCCGCGGAGCTGCGTTCGCCCGATGCCGTGTTTCGCGTCAGCGGCGGGACGCTCGGCACCTACCAGGGACGCACTTTCCCGGTGTTCAGCACGGATTTTTCGAACGGCAGCGCCGCCAGCGTCGGCGTCTCGTATCGACTCGCGCCGCAGTGGCAGGCCGCTGCGCAGACGTGGCAGACGCGCAACGCGCTCACCGTGACGGGCGCGGACAGTCATGGCAGCACCGCCGCCGCCGTGCGTTTCGACGGCCGGGACAGCGGCAAGGCCCAGCTGAGCGTGCTCGGCAGCGACAGCGGCGCGCATGGAGTCTGGATGGACGGAGAGAAGCGCTTTGCAGGCTGGCTGCACAATCTCAGCCTCTACCGCATGGACCCGAATCTGCAATGGGTGGATCGCAACACCGCGGTGTTGAGCGATATGCAAGGCGCGTCCTGGCGCACCAGCACGCGCAGCGTCAACACTTATACCGTGCTTGGCGCCGACACCTCGGAAAACAATCTGGATCACAATCCGGCGACAGCGACTACTCGTTTCGCTTCCGTCTACGGCAATGTCGGTTATCAGGTCAGCGATGCGCTCAGTCTGACCGGTTACCTTTTACGCGGCGGGCAGAGTACCAGCGGCGCCGGGATGGACACGCAGGACAGCATTACGACCGCGCAGGGGGGCGTGTCCAAGCGCTTTTCCTCCGGGACGAGTTCGTGGTTATTGGGCGCCACCAACCGCAGCGGTGACAGCGGTTACAAGCGCACGGATGCATCGTGGGATCACTATTGGAATGCGCAAGGCGGCTTCAACAGCCTGCACGGCGGGGTTCTGTATTCCCGTCAAACAGGCTCGACGAACGATTTTACCGAGGCTTCGGTGCGCGGTGGTGCGGGTTGGAGTCTGAACCGCCTGAACGTTTCCGGATCCGCCACGTTCGGCAAACTGACCAGCAACCTCATCGACAGCAACCACAGCAGCAGTCTTATCTTCTCGCTGGGCTGGCGCCTGGCCGACGCCTGGCGGCTCGGGGCGGACCTGTCCTACAGCCAGAATTTGCTGACAACCACCGTGGCGGGCGAGTTGCGTGTGACCGATCGTCAGCTGATGCTCAGCCTGCGCTACGATGCGGGTTGGGGCCGGTCCCAGTCTCCGGTCGGCCATGTCAACGGTACTTACGGCCGCGGGGCGATTCGCGGCGCCCTGTTCCTCGACCGGAATAACAATGGCGTGCGTGACCCGGGAGAGCCGGGAGTGGCGGGTGTCACCATTTATCTGGATCGGGGGTTCAGCGTGGAAACCGACGCCAACGGCGGATTCAGCTTCGACGCGGTGGCCAGCGGCGCACACGTGGTGCGCTTCAACACGGCGAACGTGCCGCTGCCGTGGGAGCCGCGGGACGAAAAGCCGCTCGATGTCACGGTTCACACGCGCGAAACGGCGGTGGTGGAGATTCCGCTGGTAAACCTGCGTCCGAATTAGGGCGCGGAAATGGTCCTGTCGAGGCCGCCGGGTTGTTGCGAGAAAGCCCGATGATGCCGACTCCGACGTCCGTATCTGCGTTTCACGCCCGCGCCACGACCCACACCCTCACGTCTGTCGCCCCGCTTCGGAGCAAACACTCCGCGAGCGCATTCACGGTGTGTCCACTGGTCATCACGTCATCGACGATGGCGACGCGCCGGCCGGCGAACGCCGCGCTCGCGTTGAACGCACCACGCACATTTTTCCTGCGTTGATCGTGCGCGAGCTGCGTCTGCGGCGCGGTCGGGCGCGTGCGCGTCGCGGCCATGGCATCGAGCGGCAATTGCAACCGCTGCGCCACGAACCGGGCGATTTCCAGCGATTGGTTGTAGCCGCGCTCGCGCAAGCGCGACGCATGCAATGGGACGGGCACGATCACATCCGGTCGCGGTTCGGCGAGCGCCGCCAGATGTCGCGCCAGGTAGCCGCCCAGCACGCGCGACAGATCGAGGCGTCCGTGGTATTTCAGGTCCTGAATCAGTTTGTCGACCGGCGCTGCGTAGCGAAACGCGGCATGCGTTCCGACGAAGGCTGGTGGCTGTTTCTGGCATGTACCGCATACCGCGTCTTCGGTCCCCCGCACCGCATCGTTCGCCGCGCAACGTGGACAGACCCATGCCGGCCGCGGCAGTGAACGTTCGCAGGCGGGACAGAGGTCATCGCGCGACGCTACCCGCGCCCCGCACAGCAGGCAGTTTCCCGGCCACAACCACTGGTGAGCATCTTTTATGCCGATGTCAACCATGGATATTCTTCTTTGTTGACTGATACCGCCGACCCACTAAACTGCCGCATATTAATACGGCAAGACGAACGAGCGAAGCGAGTAGGGCTACCGTTTCACGGCAAGACGAACGAGCGAAGCGAGTAGGGCTCTTTCCACTTTATTGATATATCCGGCCCGGTCCTGGCAACCACGGTATTCAGGTCTACCCGCAGCGGGCATACCTTTATATATGAAGTCACTGAAACAAGAACTCGACCAGCGCCGTGCACAGCATCTGTATCGCGAGCGCCTGATCCTGGAATCGCCCGCAGGAGCAGAAATCCGTCTCGGCATCGAAACGCTGCTGTCGTTCTGCAGCAACGATTACCTCGGCCTGGCGAATGACCCGCGGATCGTCACCGCCTTCCAGGCCGGAGCGGAACGCTACGGCGTGGGTGCCGGCGCCTCGCATCTCGTGAGCGGTCACAGCCGCGCGCACCATGCCCTGGAAGAGGAACTCGCGGACTTCGTCGGCGCCGAGCGGGCGCTGCTGTTTTCCACCGGTTACATGGCGAACCTCGGTATCGTCGGCGCGCTCGCCGACCGTCACGATGCAATTTTCGAGGATCGCCTCAACCACGCCTCCTTGATCGACGCCGCGCGCCTGGCGCGCGCCAAGGTGACACGTTATCCCCACGCCGACGCCGCGCGCCTGGCGGACCTGCTCGCTTTGGTCAAGCATCCCGGGCTCATCACCACCGACGCGGTGTTCAGCATGGACGGCGATATCGCGCCGCTCGCCGAACTGCAGCGACTGGCCACAAAGCATGGCGCACGTCTGCTCGCCGACGATGCCCATGGCATCGGCGTGCTGGGCCAGACCGGGCGCGGGACCTTGGAACATCTGGGTCTGCCGCTGGCGCCGCCGCTGATACTCATGGGCACGCTTGGCAAGGCCTTCGGGGTGTTCGGGGCGTTTGTGGCGGGCGAGGCGGCGCTGATCGAGACCCTGATCCAGCGGGCGCGTACCTATATATATACCACGGCGCTGCCGCCGGCCGTGGCCGAGGCGGTGCGCGCGAGCCTCAGTATCGTGCGCGCGGAGGGCTGGCGGCGCGAACGCCTGCAGGCGCTCGTGGCGCAGTTCCGCGCCGGGGCGGAAACGCTCGGCCTGATTCTCGCGCCGTCCCCGACGCCGATCCAGCCGGTGCTACTCGGATCTGCCGAAGCGGCTCTGGCGGCGAGTCGTCATCTGCGCGAACGCGGCATCCTGGTGCCGGCAATCCGCCCGCCCACGGTGCCCGAGGGTTCGGCGCGGCTGCGTATCACCTTCTCGGCGGCGCATGCGCCGGCGCACGTCGAACGGCTGCTGCGGGCGCTGGCGGAGTTGCCGCGGCCATGAC
>JBLMXN010000091.1:0-8094 GCA_050257795.1 Bacteroidota bacterium | reverse complement strand
AAATTATCTGAGTTCTTCATGGATGCACAGGATGTTGCCTTCCGGGTCGTTGAACCACGCGGCCTTCTCGGCGCCCAGCACGCACACATGATCCATGGTCTTGAGGCCGGGGATGTCGTAGTCGTTGAAGACCACGCCGTTTTTCTTCAGCTCGGCGATGGACTTCACGATATCCCTGACCTCGAAACTGAGCGCGGTGTGATCGGCCTTGGTGGCGGAGCCGCGCGGGAACAGCGCGATCAGCGCGCCACCGCAGACGTAGATGAACTTGCCGTCCGGTTTCGCGCCGACGGGTTTCAACCCCAGCTTGTTCTCGTAGAAATCGCGGGCGCGCCGGAGATCGACGACGGGCAGGATCGTGGTGACGGGAGAGTTGGTCAGCATGGCGGTCATCCTCCTGGGTCGGGCTGGCGGTTTCAGCGTGAAGGATCGGTCAGCGGAATCGACGCAGGAATAGCCTACCACCGATTTTCCCGTGCTCCGACAGCCGTTGCCGGGCCGCGCCCGTTACTGGCGCCGGGTCAGGGTTTTTCGCAGTTCTTCCAACGCCAGCATGGCGAGCGCGAATGGCAGCACGTAGAGCCAGACCTCCGCCGCTATCGCGGCGGTGCCGAGGAGCCAGTTCCCCCAGTGCGTGTAGTCGATCAGCAGAATCAGGGCGATTTCGAGCGTAATGCCCGCCAGCAACAGGCGATTGCGAAACAGCCCGCGGGCGAACGCCGGCCCGCGCTCGCTGCGGCAGAGAAACACGTTGACCACCTGCATCACGATGATGGCCGACAGGCAGGCGGTGGTAGCCTGCAGGTACACCGGGTCGGCAGCGGCGAGCGTTGCACCGTAGTTCCAGCCGGCGGCATGCAGCACAAAGAAAAACGCCGCCATTGCCGCCGCGGCTTCGAAAAGGCCGAGCCACAGGTAGGCGCGCGCCAGCAGCGGCCAGCTGAGCAGCCGTTCCCGGCGGGAACGCGGGGGGCGGCGCATGACGCCCGGCTCCGGCGGTTCCGCCCCGAGTGCAAGCGCCGGCAGCATGTCGGTGCCGAGGTCCACGGCGAGGATCTGGATGATGGTCAGCGGCAGCGGGATCCGGAACAGCACGAACGCCAGATACGGCACGATCTCGGGCACGTTGGAAGTCAGAATATAGGTGAGGAACTTGCGGATGTTGTCGTACACCGCGCGGCCTTCCTCGATCGCCGCCACGATGCTCGCGAAGTTGTCGTCCAGCAGAATCATGTGCGCCGACTCGCGCGCGACATCCGTGCCGGCAACGCCCATGGCGATGCCGATGTCGGCCTGCTTGAGGGCGGGCGCGTCGTTGACGCCGTCGCCGGTGGCGGCCACGGTCGCGCCTTTCTGCTTGAGCGCGCGCACGATCCGCAGTTTCTGATCCGCGCCCACGCGTGCAAACACGATCTCGGGCGCATCCAGCGCCAGCTGCAGTTCGGCTTCCGATAATTTTCGCAGCTGTTCGCCGGCGATGAGCGTGGGGTCGGGCAGGCGCACCAGCCCGATTTCGCGCGCGATCGCGAGCGCCGTCCGCGGATGATCGCCGGTGACCATGATGACCTTGATGCCGGCCGCGCGGCACTGTCGCACGGCGTTCGGGACTTCGGGGCGCGGCGGGTCGCGGAAACCCACGAGTCCGACAAGAATCAATTCCTCCTCGAAGCGCTCGTGAGACGTATTCGGCGGCAGCGGCCGGTATGCCAGCGCCAGCACGCGCAGGCCCTGTTCCGCCATGTTCGCCTCGGCCGCGAGAAAGTCTTGTGAAAGTTCCGGTGTCAGCGGTTCGGGCGCCGCGCGCATCTGCGCCTGCCGGCATAATGGGAGCAGCGCCTCGAGCGCGCCCTTGGTGTAGATCGTTTGCCCCGCCGCGGTGTCATGCACGGTGGACAGTCGTCGGCGTTCGGAATCGAACGGGATTTCGTCCGCGCGCGTGAACACGACCCCTTGGCGCGTGGCAGATTGCGCCAGTTGCGCCAGCGCCACTTCCATGGGGTCACCCAGTAAAACCGCCGGCCCGTTGTTGTTTGTTGTTTCCCGCAGGTCGTGGCAGTGCCGCGCGATTTCGAAGAACGCCGCATATGTCGCCGCGAGCCGCGGCGCCTGCTCCGGCGCATGCGTGGCTCCGCCGATAAAGAGTTGTTTTACCTCCATGCGGTTCTGCGTGAGCGTGCCGGTTTTGTCGGTGCAGATGACCGTGGCGCATCCGAGCGTCTCCACCGCCGGCAGGTGGCGGATCAGCACGTTGCGCTTCACCATGCGCTGTCCGCCCATGGCCAGCGCAAGGGTCACCGTCGGCAGCAGGCCCTCGGGGACATTGGCGACGATGATGCCGATGGCGAAGATCAGGCTGGCCCAGAACGAGAGCCCGGCCAATTCGTGCCCGATGAAATAGAAAAGCACGCCGAGCGCGACGGCAATTGCGGCGATTAACCGGCTGAGCCGCACGATCTCGCTCTGCAGCGGCGAGAGCACGGCGCCGGTGGCCTGTGTCAGATGCGCGATCTTGCCGAACTCGGTGTGCATGCCGGTGGCGAACACCGCGGCGCGGACTTCGCCGGCCACCAGCGAGGTGCCGGCCAGCAGAATGTTGCGCGCCTGCAGCAGGTCCTCGACGGCGGAGGGCCGGGCGTCGCGGGGCAGCGGCACGGATTCACCGGTGATGGTGGCGTTGTCGACGCGCGCGCTGAAGGCTTCGAGCACGCGGCAGTCGGCCGGGATATCGTCGCCGGCCTCGAGCAGGACAATGTCACCGGGCACGAGCTCGGCCGCCGGCAGCGTCATGAGCGCGTTGTCGCGCGTGACCTTCACCTGATGCGGCAGCAGCTTTTGCAGCGCGGCAAGCGCCTGTTCCGCGCGGTGTTCCTGCCAGAACGAAAAAAATCCATTGATCAGGATCACGCCGAGGATCGCCACACCGAGGATGCCCATGCCCTGCCCGGGCTCCCGATATTCGGCGAAGAACGCGAGGCCCGCCGCCAACCACAGGATCAGCGCCAGGAAATGGGTGAAGCTGTGCCACAGGCGCCGCCAGCCATGTTCGGTGCGCACGCGCTCGATGCGATTGGCGCCGAACTCCCGCAGCCGGCGCCGGGCTTCCTCCGCGGACAAGCCGTCCGCGCGGGTGTGCAGGTTCGCGAGGGCCTGGTCCACCGTCAGGTGGTGAATTTTCATCCGGTAATTCTACGCCCGCGACTGTTCGGGGCAGAACGCCGGCGCCGCGCCTCAAAAACAAAGGGCGCCACCGGCGCCCTTTGCGATCACCGCCTGTGAACAGCGTTCAGGGCTTGATGTAGGCCCAGCCTTCGCGCTGCCTGTTCATGATCTCGATCACGCCGCCGGGAACGACCTTGACCCCGCTCGCCAGATCCTTTTCCGTGACATGCGTCTTTTTCATGGTGGTGCCGCAGGCCATCAGTCCAACGCCGTTGGCGTCGGCCTTCTTCAAGCGCGGAGCGACTTCGGAATCGAACTTGAGCATATTGAGGCCGGGGCCGTAGGCGACGATTTCGATGTTGACGTTGTCTTTGCCCAGCGCTTCCTGGATGTTCTCGGCGTTGTTCAGCGCCAGATTCCAGATGGCCGGATTGTTGTCGCTGACCTGGATGACGACGCCGCGCTTGCCGGCATGCTCCGCTGCCTGGGCCGTCGCAAGGGGTCCGGCCAGACCCAGCATCAGCAGGGCGGTCATGATGGTGCGGGTGACGGATGAAAACATGGACATGGTGGCTCCTCGTTTGAATGATTTGACTGTCAAAGTGACCTGGCGGCAAGCGCCCGGTCGCATAGTCGACAGCATGAAACAAAAGTTGCGGTCAGGCAATATTCCAGGCCGTAAAAAAGTAACTGGTAATGTGGAATAAAAAAATCGCTTAAGCGTCTTTGGGGAAACCTGGCTCAATTCGGCAGCAGGCGCGCGAAGAAGACCTTGAGATAGGCGGTTTCCGGGATCGCGGGATGCACCGGGTGGTCCGGCCCCTGGTGGCCTTCCTCGACGATCTCGAGAAACCGGTCGATGTGCCGGCTGCTTTTGAGCAGGATGTCGCGCAGCTCGTCCCGATGCAGGTGATACGAGCAGGAGCAGGACACCAGGAAACCGTCCCGGGACAGCACCTGCATCGCCAGCTGGTTCAGGCGCTGATACGCCTGCGTGCCTTCCTTGATGTCCTTCTTGCGTTTGATGAAGGCGGGCGGGTCGATCACGACCACGTCGAAGCGCTCGCGCGCCGCGCGCAGACGCCGCAGCATTTCGAATGCCTCTTCCTTCTCCACGGTCAGCTTGTCGTCCAGGTTGTTGAGCGCGGCGTTGTGGCGGATGCCTTCGACCGCCTTTGGCGAGCTGTCCACGCACAGCACCGACGCCGCGCCAGCCGTGGCCGCCTGCACGCCCCAGGCGCCGAGGTAACTGAACACGTCGAGCACGCGCGCGCCCTTGACGTAATGCCGGAAGCGCGCGCGGTTTTCGCGCTGGTCGTAGAACCAGCCGGTCTTCTGGCCGGTGTGCAGCGGCACCGAGAACTTCACGCCGTTTTCCTCCAGCGTGATCGTTTCCGGGACTTCGCCCAGCGCGGTCTCGACGTAGCTCGTCAGCCCCTCGAGCTCGCGGGTGGCGGTGTCGTTGCGAAACAGGATGGCGCGCGGGGCGATGACCTTGACGAGCGCGGCCACGATCTCGGTCTTCAGCCGCTCCATGCCGGCGGTGGTAATCTGCGCCACCAGCACGTCGCCGTAACGGTCCACCACCAGCCCCGGCAGGCCATCGCTGTCGCCGAAGGCGAGACGGTAATAGGGAACGTCGAACAAGCGTTCACGCAGGGACAGAGCGATGTTGAGGCGGTGCGTGAGCAGCGATTGATCCAGGAGATATTTCGGGTCGCGCGACACCAGCCGGGCGCAGATGAGCGCGTGCGGATTGACGTAGCCGCTGCCGAGGACGTGGCCGGCGGCGTCCTCGATCAGCACCGGATCGCCGGGCTGAAACGACGCGAGCGGGGTGGCGCGGGTGTCGACCTCGTTGCTGAAGACCCAGACGTGGCCGGCGCGCAGGCGGCGATCTTCGTTTTTATTGAGGCGCAGCGCGGCGAGGGTCATGGCAGAGGTCCGGAATGGGGCGGCAAAGCATAGGGGAATTTCCGGCAAATGGGAACCGCCGAATCCGCGCGCGTCGTCGCAAGCTGCGCGGCGCAGGCAATTTTGCTAAGATGCCGCCCGCCTAAAATTCAGAAACAGGCACTAGTCCCATGGCTTCGCTGATTTCTTATTACTGGAATTACATCATCGACGGCGCGATGTTCCTGTTTTGCGCCGTTCTTCTCGGCGGTTATCAGGTGCGCCTGATGCGGCGCAGCCGCCTGAGCCCGACGCGCACGGTGCAGGGCATGAACGCGCTGGCGCGCGCCGCGTGGGTCGAGCAGGCCATGAGCAAGGGCTGGGACGTGGTGTCGGTGCAGACGCTGCGCAATGCCACCATGGCCGCCACCCTGATGGCCTCAACCGCGATCATCCTGATACTTGGCATCATGAACATGCTCGCGAACGCCGACAAGATCGGCCCGACGTTGCATATCCTCAACCTGACCGGCACGCACGAGTCCAGCATCTGGATATTCAAGCTGATGCTGATCCTGGTGGATTTCTTCGTCGCGTTTTTTGCGTTTTCACTGGCGGTGCGCGGCTACAATCACGCCGGCTTCCTGGTCAACGTACCGGCCGACAAGGACGAAAAGTCGCACGGCATCACGCCGGCCAAGGTGGCGCTGCATCTCAACCGTGCCGCGTCTTATTATGGAATCGGCATGCGCACCTATTATTTTTCCGTACCGCTGCTGCTGTGGCTGTTCGGCTCGGTCTGGATGATCGTTTCGACCTTCGGCGTGTTGCTGGTGCTCAAGCACCTCGACCACCTGCCGGCGCAGGACTAGAGCCTGCTTTCCGCGCAGGGCGCAAAGGCGTTGCCGTATTGCGCCGGATGAGGCTGCATACGGCGGAATACGCTATCGCTATTCCGCCCTACATTTTTATTTTGCGCGCTCGCGCCACTTGGCGGCGAGTTTCGGGTCGGGCTTCACGCCCAGCAGGCCTTTTTCATAGATGTCCGCCAGGCTGTGCATCGCCGGTTTGTAACCGCCGCCAGCCGCCTTGTTGAACCACTCGAGCGCCTTGGCGGGATTCTTGCGCACGTCCCAGGCGCCGGTTTCGTAGCGCAGCGCCAGCTGATACTGCGCCTCCACGTCGCCTTGTTGTGCGCGTTTCATCAGCTGTTCGCGCGATGACTCGTATACCTCCATGCTGCCTTCACCGACGTCGGCGAAAAAGTGCAGCAGCTTGATGGCGTCGGAGTTGCCCTGTGCCGCCGCGCGCGCGAGCCAGTGCTTGCCGCGCTCGAGGTCCTGTGGCACGCCGTAACCGCGCTGGTACATTCGGCCCAATAGATACTGCGCTTGGCTGTTGCCCTGATCGGCAGCCTTGGCGAGCCAGCGTTCGGCTTCGCGGTAATCCTGTTTGGCTCCCTTGCCGTAGAAATACGCCTCGCCGAGCGCGAGCTGCGCGTCCACCTGGCCCTGTTCCGCGCCGGCGTGCCACCAGATCAGCGCCTGTTGCGAATCGCGCGCGGTGCCCTCGCCGGCGGCGTACATCTGGCCGAGCACGTATTGCGCGTACGGATTGCGCTCGCGCGCGGATTTGTCGATCCAGTAAAACGCCTGGCGCGCGTCGCGTGGCACGCCGCGGCCTTCGCGATAACTGAGACCGAGCAGCAGCTGCGCGCCCTGGTTGCCGCGCTCGGCGGCGTTGGTAATGGCGGCGATCTCCGGATCGGGGCCGGGAGCGGTGGCCCAGGCGGCGTTTGTCGACAGCACGGCGCACAGGCCGAGGAAAAAGCAGAAGCGCGATGACATGGTTCGTGATTGAGTCGGTGACCGGATTGGCGACGGCGTATTATCGTCCGGATCGCCGGATTTGTCGCCGGCGTGTCGCGCAGTCAGCGAGCGCTGCTATGGCGGAACGGGATGCCGTCAGGACGGACGGCGGAGCACGGAAACGATGTGGAACGAGCGAGTCCGGCGACGCGGGTTGGTGCACTCGGTGGCGGAGGAGAGACGGGATCGCCGCGCGCCGTCCGGGTGTCAGACTTCGCAGGCGCCGGTGTCCCAGTGGAAATAGCGGGTTTGCGCCCAGCGGTAGACCCAGGCGCCGGTGGCGATTCCGCACATGGTGGCCAGCGCCGGAAGGTAGCCTTCGCCCAGCTGCACCAGCGCGACGCTGGGGCAGGCGCCGGTAATGGCCCAGCCGAGGCCGAACAGCATGCCGCCGGCCACCGTGCCCTTGTGCAGCGGCTTGCGCGGCAGTTTCTGGCCGCGCGCCAGCACCGCGAATCCGATCATGGAGACCATCACGCCGCCGGCGAACACCAGCAGCAGGCGCAGATCGGCGAACACCAGCATGCGATGCAGTTCGCCGAAGTCGGCGAAGCCGATGAAGGTGAGGCTCATGCCCATGAGCAGGCCGAACAGGCCGAGAAAGATATGCGACCGCAGATGGTTTCTCATATCAGTTTCTCCAGAATCAGTGAAGTAACGACGGCGGTGCCGAAGAACGCCGCGGTGCCGACCAGGCTGCCCGGTTGCAGCCTTGAGCAGCCGCTCAGGCCGTGGCCCGAGGTGCAGCCGCCGGCCATGCGGGTGCCGAAGCCGACCAGAAATCCGCCGGTCAGTAGCAGCACCCAGATGTGCGGGCCGCTGCCGAAGAGGCGCGCGTAATCGGCGCCCAGGCCGAGCTGCAGGTGAAATTCGCCGCGCATGACGCTCGCGAGCAGGCCGCCGATCATCATCATGGCGAGGAAGGTCACGTGCGCCTGCCACGGGATCTTGCGCCGGTCCGCGGCGCGCGCCTTGGCGGCTTTTGCCGCCTCCTGGCGCTGTTGCGCCAGCATCTTGGCGACCGCTTCCTTGCCGAATTGGGCGATGGTCTCAGCCAGCATGGCGTCCTTCAATTCAGCGCCGCGCGCGAACATGGCGCGCTCCTTGCGCGCGTATTCTTCCTCCTCGCGCCAGTGCACGATGCGGTCCCAGCTGGAGGAGACTCCCAGCGGCG
>JBLMXN010000090.1:0-6181 GCA_050257795.1 Bacteroidota bacterium | reverse complement strand
GTGTTCGAGCGCTTGATGTTGGCGGTCAGCTTGCGCAGCGCTTGGGACATCAGGCGCGCCTGCAGGCCCATGTGCGAATCGCCCATCTCGCCCTCGATCTCGGCCTTGGGCGTGAGCGCCGCCACCGAGTCGATCACCACGATATCCACGCCGCCGGAACGCACCAGCATATCGGCGATTTCCAGCGCCTGCTCGCCGGAATCCGGCTGCGACACCAGCAGGTCGTCGATGTTCACGCCCAGTTTCTTGGCGTACAGCGGGTCGAGCGCGTGCTCGGCGTCGATAAAGGCCGCCGCCCCGCCCAGCTTCTGGGCCTCGGCCACGACCGAGAGGGACAGGGTCGTTTTACCCGAGGATTCCGGACCGTAGATTTCGACCACCCGGCCGCGCGGCAGGCCGCCGATCCCGAGGGCGATGTCCAGCCCGAGCGAACCGGTCGAGACGGCTTCGACCGCCTGCGCCACCCCGGCATCGCCCAGGCGCATGACCGAGCCCTTGCCGAACTGCTTTTCGATCTGCCCCAGGGCCATATTCAGCGCCTTGGTCTTGTTCGTATCCATGCCTGTTCTCCTGCGGTAGCCCGCCGAAACGGTGAGTTGCAAAGTACGGCTGAACTGCGAGTGAAAACGATTATTCCATAATCCACTGGAGCGGCCTAGCCCTAGGGATGACCCTACATTTAGGGGTCGCGTGCGGGCGCACCACTGCGGAGAGTAACTGCTGGAAGTAACCCGGTTGTCGCGATGTACCGTCTGGGCTGGGCTGCACCGTGTTTGATTCCAGTTAGGGAGGAGAAAAAATGGATATAAATATTGACATCTTAGGGAAACTGCTTGCGCCAATTCTTACAGCCATAGTTGGCTTTATTGGAAAACCATATCTTGAGGCGCGTCCCAAACTCATAACATATCTTGTCCATGCCTCCGCTATTCCGTTCGGAGATGAGAAAAAGACAAATGTGAATACGCATAGTATTGTCGTGAGGAATTCGGGAAAGAGAACTGCGCATAACGTGCGAATAGGCGATAACTTTCTGCCAGCCTTTCAGATTCACCCTCAGCTAGCGCATGAAGTCGTAAGAGGGCCAAACAATTCTGCCGAAATAATCATCCCCACATTAGTTCCTGGGGAGCAGATTAACATCTCTTATTTATACTTCCCTCCTGATGTCTGGAACCAAGTGCACTCTTATTGCAAATCAGATGAAATGTCAGCGAAATACATCAATATCATTCCTGCTGCCCAACTGAATAAACTGCAGCTTACGGCTATCTGGGGTCTATTGTTCGTTGGCGCACCGACCTTGGTCTATTGGGCGATATATTGGTTATGGATGTGGGCGCAGTAATCTGCCTTGTGAAACCGGGGTCAGCGCTGCAGAAAATCGGGGTCAGCGAATAATATTCGTTAATTTTCAGAAACAACTTGCTTTCACACCATTTTCACGCACGCCAACACTTACAATAACGCCGCACTCCCGATCCACCCTCCCCACGCGATCAGCGCCGCGCCGCTCGCGCGACTGACCCATAATCCTCGCGGCAGGGTTTTTTCCAGTAACACGAAGATGGTGAGCAGCGCGATCCACAACAGGTTCATCACCCCGACGACGAACAACACCAGCATCAACAGCCAGCAACAGCCGGTGCAATAGAGTCCGTGCCGTGCGCCCATGGCGAGCGCGCCCCGGTTGCCATCGCGCCAGTCGTTCAGCAGAAACCCCAGCGGCGAGCGGCAGCGGGCGAGGCAGGCGTGCTTCGTGGGTGTCCACTGGTAGATGCCGGCAACAATCAGCACCGCGCCGCCTAGCAACGGGCTGGTGCCGACCATCGCGGATGAAATCAGCATCGCGGCGTGCAGGCACCATTGCACCAGCGTGGCCGCCAGGCTGAAACCAGTCCACACGAACAGGTAGCCGAGCAGGAACAGCCAGCTCGCGATAAAGGGTTGACCCTGGGAGCGACGCTGGTGCTGGATGCGGGTGAACAGCAGAACCACGGGGCTGACCGACGGAACCATCATGCCGATCATCATGACGGCCCACATCGTGAACACCAGTACCAAGTCCCACGCGCCCCACGCGTGGATGCCGGGCATCGCCATGGTCACCAAGTCCATGTGATCCATGGCCCAGGCCTGATAGGCCAGGTAGGTCCACGCGAGCAGAGTGATGCCAACGATGCTGCCAATGACTATCGCGCGGCTGGAGAGTCTCCCGGGTGATGTGTCACGCCTGGTAGCTGAAGGGAGAATAGAAGCCATTCTTCTGGGAGACCTGCACGCTGAACCCGTGATCGTGATAGCTGAGCTGCTTAGACTGGCACACCACAGCGGGATAGCCCGGCACCGCCGTGAACGGGATGTTCGATAGCGTCACGTCCTGTCCGCCCTGCCCCGCCAGCGCCTCGATCTCCATTTGCGCCACCTTCGGAATCGTCAGGCTACGTTGCTTGCCGTTGGCGCGGTAATCGATGGCGACGCTTTTGACGCCTAGGACCTCGCCGATCAACGGCCCCAGGTTCGCCAGATGGCCGCCCGCCTGCCCCGAGAAAATCTTGGTCAAGGCGTCGCGCTGCTTGTCGTTGGCTTCTTGGTCCACGTACAAGGCGACTTTCCATTTGGTTTGCAGCATGTGTCCGGGCGAATGCGCGAACAACGCGGCATTCAGGCCATCGAGCTGGACGCCGTCGAAGCTGCCTTGATCGATGTGCCAGGCGAGCAGCGCGTTGCACTCGCCGTCGGTCGGCGGGCCGGTGAACACGCACGGACAGGCCGCGTTGCAGTTGCAAGATTCAAAGTAGGTACCGGAGACTTTCCATTGCGTTGCCATGATGCTCCTCCTTTGCTGGCGTTGCGCCAACAGCTGGCATTACCCCGTTTCATGCTTCGCGTTCTTTTGTACTCCTCCGTCATGGGGTAATCAAACAAACGAACATAATGGAATGCTAATATTCAGCCATTCCCGCGGCGTTGCTTTCAAAGTTCGCAGAGCGGGTTAGTCGCGAAGCGACGTAACCCATCAAACGGTTCTCGCGGGCACACGATTCTCATTCGGCGCAATACGCTGCGCTATTGTGCCCTACGTGTGCTGTGCACTCGGCCCGCAGCACAAGACAACGTCAAGAAATCAGGCTTGATCGCGTCAGAGGTCTTGATCGAGTCGGGAAAGTTCCCTGAGTTCACGAGCGGACGCATAAATGGAAACCAGCCAGCGCAAAACGATGACCACGCACCACAGACAAGCTATGACGAAATACGCGAAGCGACGCATGGCTCGCTTCTCCCCGCTTTTCTAGTTATTTCGCACTCCTGTTGTCGGGACGTGATAGGCCTTGGACGGAAGGTTTTCGGCTTACCGTTCTGTCACGCCAACGATTCGAAGCGCTACCGATACACTCTACGCGCAAAGCCACGGTAACGGCTACTGCCAAAATTTGTCAGCGTGAGAAAGCGGCGCAGCAAACGGAACGATGCTTTTGATGGCGCAAAGAAACTTCCATTCGTAGGCGCGCCGTCGGCGCCAAACAGAAACGGCGGCCACTGGCCGCCGTTTCTGTCTTCCGCGCCTTGCGGCGATCAAACAGAAGGGGTCATCCGGCGTGCAACGCCGAACAATCCCGCCAGTCCCGAGCCGAACAACCACGCGGCCGGAGGCACCGGCACGGTGGCGAGGGGCTGGGTCAGGAATACACCCGAGGCGGAGGTGAAGTCCACTCCAGTCGCGGTCAGGCCGATCGTGTGAGTGAAATCCATCACCGTGCCGGCACCCCCGTAGCAGCACGAGGAGGCCCACGCAGCGGTTTCCATGAACAGGTTGATCTCCGTCGGATCACCGGCGGTAAGATTGACGTCGAATCCCAAGGTGCAGTTCACGCTCTGCAGATCGGACGAGAAACAATCCGGCCGAATGGAATACAGGGCCGCCCCCTCACTGCTGTAGCTGAACCCGGTTTCAGGCAGCAACGCACCGGATGAAAACGAATCGGCACGGAATAGAAGACGCGGCGAGGACAATACATTGCCGGAAAGGAGACCGGGTTCGCCTGCGAACAAGTTGCCATTGATTGTGATCTCGAAATGCGCCGTGCCGGAAGACTGCGGCAGAATCGTATCGAACAGCGATCCCTGGGCGACCTGAGTTGACCATGGCGCCTGCGTTCCCGTGGCAGATATGCCCGCTTGTGCATCATTCGCCGCCGCAAACAGGCGCAAGGCGCCGCTGGCGAGGTCGGCGCTGGCGCTGGCATTCTGGCACGAACCCAACGACGTGCACGAGGTGACATCGGTCAGCAGAGCACTGACGCTGGCCGTCGTTTGTCCGCTGGGAACCCGCACGATGTCCGGCAAGAGTCCGCCGGGGTCCGATATGACTCCCGTCCCGGGAACGACCAGCGCCGCCGCGCCGAAATCTCCCACGGTCGGTTGCGGCGCAGTCGCAATGGCGTTCGCGAAGACGATGGCCGGTGACATCCAGCCAACAAGTACCGCAACGAACAGGAAAACCGGAACCTGATTGAAACGTCTGATGCTTGTAGTGCTTTTCATGACACCCCCTCCATTTTTCATGATGTCGCGGACTTCGGTGAATTCGAACCAATCGGGCGCCATCACGGCGGCTAGCCGGATATCATCCCGTGGCAACAAGCCATGAGATGGCTGACAACCCGACTCATCACATCGATAAGTCTTGTCGCGGCCCTCGGTGGTATTGCAAAACTTGTGAATGATGCACCAGCGGACGCCGCGTCCATCAAATGCAATGGGATGCTGATTTCCCCCGACGACGGTTGTTTTTGTTGTCAGCGGTTCTGTTGATGCGCCGTCTTTATCTGTTACCCGGGACGGTCGGATTCTTGCCGCTTGGCGACTATTCTTCTCCTCGCCCCCCGGTGCGTGTCAAGCACCGGAATCGATTCGCCAGACGATCATGAATTTCTGGAAGCTGTGCACAGCATGATCATCGGAACAAACAAATCCATTTCGCTAATGTTTATCCGCGAATGTTCATGCGCTTCCACAGCTCGTGGACCCGCATCACCCCGGTTTGCAGCCAGGCACGGCGACTGATGATTAATGAATGATTAATAAAACAGCGCGGACCGAATCAGCGGATGAAGTCCAGCAATCCCTGAAGCGCGGTAACGACAGCCTGTCGCCGTATGCCCTCGCGGTCGCCGCTGAATTGATGTTTGGCGGAGACGGTGTCGCGCTTCCTGCCGGCCCAGGCGAAGCACACGGTGCCGACCGGTTTCTCCGGCGTGCCGCCGCTCGGACCGGCAATGCCCGTGATCGCGACGGCGACCTGCGCGTGCGAATTGGCGAGCGCGCCTTCGGCCATGGCGCGCGCGGTCGGTTCGCTCACGGCGCCGTGGCGCGACAGGATCGTGGTCTTCACGCCCAGCATTTCGCGCTTGGAGATGTTGGTATAGGTGACGAAACCGCGCTCGAACCACTCGGAACTGCCGGACACCGAGGTGACGATCTGCGCCATCCAGCCGCCGGTGCAGGATTCGGCGGTGGCCAGCATCAGGCCCTGTTTTTTGAGTTCGTGGCCGACGGCACGCGCGAGGGTTTCCGGTTCCATGGGTGCAAGGATAACGCGCCGGCGGTTTCGATGACAGCGACGTTGTCTGCGGTTCAGCCGGCGCGCGACAAGCCGGTCACTTCAGCAGACGCCACAGCATGTCGAGCGCCAGCAGCGTGACGAACAGCGCGAAGATGCGCCGCAACACCACGTCCGACAGGCGGTGCGCGAGGCGCGCGCCGAGTGGCGCGGCCAGGGCGCTTGCCACCACGATGCTGGCGAACGCCGGCAGCACCACGTAACCAATGCTCCACGGCGGCCGGCCCGCCACGCTCCAGCCGGTGATGATATAGCCCAGCGCCCCGCCAAGGGAGATCGGCAGGCCGATGGCGGCGGAGGTGGCGACCGCGCGCTTCGCCGGCACGCCACACCAGGTCATGAACGGCACCGACATCGAGCCGCCGCCGATGCCGAACAGCGCCGAGGCGATACCTATTATTCCGCCGACCAGGCTCATGCCGACCTGGCCCGGCAGGCGGGCGTGCGGCGAGACGGTCATGGTGCCGCGCGCCATCTGCGCCGCCACGCCGAACATGAAGATCACGAACAGGATGCGCAGCGTGCGGTTGGCGAGCGCCTCGGCGATGGCGCTGCCGA
>JBLMXN010000089.1:0-4463 GCA_050257795.1 Bacteroidota bacterium | reverse complement strand
ACGCACGGGAAGTAGAAGGTCAGGAAGATCAGGAAGGTCATGATCTGCACCCAGTCGAGATGCGCGCCGATGTCGAAGGTGCCGAGCGCCTGGTACACCATCAGCAGCGACAATTCCTTGCGCAGGATGCCGAACAGGATCGGCACGCCGAGCAGCACCGGCAGGCCGAGCCACCAGACCGTGATTGGCGTGAACGCGGTATTGATCACTTCGTCGGCGCCGATGTGGCCAAGCAGCGCCAGCACCACGCTGCCGCCGACGAGCAGCGGTGTCACGATGGTGAGGATGTCGCTGGTGCGCGCCCAGGTGTTGGCGAGCAGCGCGTTCCAGCGCGGCAGGGCGTACGGCGGAATCTCCTGCACTTGGCCCGGACCGCTGTCGGGATAGCGGCGCGTCAGCACCTGCCCCAGAAGCGCGATCACGATCATGCTGAGCAGGAAGATCGCGAACACGCCGAGACCGCCGAGATACTTGCCGGCGAGCGCGAGAATGATGGCGGAGCGCGCCGAGCATGGCACGAAGGTGATCAGCAGCGAGGCGATCAGGCGCTCGCGGCCCTGGGTGGTACGAGCCGCGGCCGAGAGCGCCGGCACGTTGCAGCCTAGCCCCATCAGGAATGGCACCGCGACGCCGCCGTGCAGGCCGAGATGGTGGAAGCCGCGGTCGACGACGAAGGCGATGCGCTGCATGATGCCGGACTCCTCCAGCGCCACCAGCAACAGTACCAGCGGGATCATGTACGGCACGACGATGCCAATCAGGCCGATCAGGCCATCCGCGACCGCGCGCGCGATCACCCCAATGGTCGATTGCGGCTGCCACGCGGAGATCCAGCTGACCAGCCTGGCCGAAGTCATCGAATCGATCCAGGTGCTGACCTCAAACACCACGAACAGCACCGCGGCAAAGACCGCGAGACTCCCGAGCAGGCCCCACTGCGGATGCAGGAACAGTTCGTCGAGCCAGTAGCGCCAGCCGCGGCCCTCGTGCGGGGCGCCGACGCGCGTGACCGTCTCGAACAGCGTGGCGGCGCGGTGGTGGCGGTCGGCGTGCAGTTCTTCGGTCAGCGGTCGCGGCAGCGCTTGCTCGGCGTCGCTGCGCAGCTGCATCAGCTCCGGCAGCAGGTCGGGAAAGTGCTGCTGCATCTCACGGCGGAAGAATTCGTCGTTCGCCGCCAGTTGCATGACCAGCAGCGAATGCGGCACGCGGAACGCCGCCTGGATTTCCGGCTGGTTGAGCACCTTGCTCAGAGGCTGGAGTTTTTCGCAAATGTACTTGCTCGCCCGTTGCGGCAGCGGACAGGCCTTCTCGCGCACCGCCTCGACCGCGGTCCTGAACAGCTCCGAGATGCCTTGGCCCATCAGCGCTACCGTCGGCACCACCGGGACGCCAAGCTGTTTGCCGAGCGCGCTGGCGTTGATGTGCAGCCCTTTTCGCCAGGCCTCGTCCATCATGTTAAGCGCGATCACCATCGGCCGGCCGAGCTGGCTGAGCTCCAGCGTGAGCTCCAGATGCCGCTCGAGCGCGGTCGCGTCCATCACCTGGATGATGACATCGGGCGGGGCGAACGGCGCCGGCGGTCCGCCGGGTTCGTGCACCTTCACCGGCGGCAGCTCGTCGCCCCACAGCAGGTATTGCAGCGCGACCAGATCGTCATGCGGCAGGTCGTGCAGCGTATGGATGCTCGGCAGGTCAACCACGCGCGCCTCGTCGAGGCCGATCTGCACCGCGCATTCGTTATAGGCGCGGTTGGTGCCGCCGAGTTCGCCGGTGCGGATCGAGGTGCTCGAGACCGCGTTGAACAGCGTGCTCTTGCCGCTGTTGGGCATGCCCACGAGCGCGATGCGCAACCGCCGCTCGCCGCGGTAGAGCGGCATGCGCAGCGAGATCGCGGCTTCGCGCGGGGCCTTCTTCATGACGGCCTCTATTGTTTCGCAGCACCCCGCGTGGCGACAAGAAAAATCGGGAAACCTGTCGGTTTTGGCCGGGAAAATCACGCGCTCGTCCGGGAGGCATGACGGCTTCCTGGGCTCAGCGACGTGCGTGCAGCAAGCGGCGCAATCGCAGTTCACCCGCACGCGCCATACGCCCATGCGCACCCGGCTAGGTGGCGCCCGACATTTTGGATTCCCGCTGCCTGCTGTATGCGGCTATTTGCCGCAGTTCCGAGTGTTACGCGTTTGTTATAGTGGGTTTCGCAGCGAATACCGCTGTATCGCATTTGTCAGGAGATTCCGCGCATGACTCGTTTTTCTTTCTGGGCAGTAGCCGTTTTCGCGATGATCGCCAGCACCCCGGTGCTCGCTTGTCCCGGTGGCATGATGGGTGGCGGCCAGCATGGGGGCCACGGCATGCACGCCATGATGCACGGGCAGGGGCAGGGAATGGGAATGAACCATGGACAGATGATGGGGCAGGGCTGCGGGCAGGGCAGCGGCTCTTGCCCGATGTCGGGCGCGGCGGAGCAGATCTCCTCGGCCACTCCCAGCGATGCGAACAATGCGCACGCCGGGCACGAACCCGCGGTCAAGAAGTAATCTCGGCCCTACTCAACACACTCAGCACGACGCCGTGCCGAGCCCGTGTTCGCTGGAATAACAAGCCAAGCGCCCGGATTTGCGGAGTCCATCCCTGCACTCTGCCTACGGGCCAGCCTTGGGCTGTCCAAAATCGCTCCCGGCGATTTTGTCGCTGCGCTTCATCCGGGCTAGATCAATTTTTCTGCAACCGAACCAACTTCGTCCCCGACCACCGATCATGCCACGCGCGCTTGTCGCGGTCGTAGAGGATCCAGAAAAATCCCAGGCCCAGGCAGAGTAAAGAAACCAGCGCAAAGATGAAGCGTTTGAAGGCGATGACCCAGGTGACCGGCCCGCCGTCGTTACGCACCAATTTGATGCGCCAGGTGCGCATGCCGAGCGTCTGGCCGCCGTGGACCCAGAACCAGGCGAAATAGATGAACCAGATCGCCAGCAGGTAGATCTGGTACAGCGAATACGCCAGTTGTCCGGGTCGGTGGCCGTCCGTGACGTAAGCGTAGGGGAAACTCATCAGCAACAGCAGGGCGAGCAGCAAAAGGAAGTCGTATACGATGGCGCCGAGGCGACGCAGGAAGCCGGGCGGCGTCTCGGGCGTCACCCGGCCCTCGCACGGCGACAGAAACTCGTGCTGGAAAAATCGGTCTTTGGCACGGAACGGTTTTGAGAGATGTGTGGAGAGGACGGATTATATAAGGTGAGAACCGTTTGGGAATCGCTTAACGCTTGGTCAAAAAATGTTCATGTTAAAAACCGCGCGATACGTAGACCGGTTTGAACCGCCTGGACGGCGATTACGCACAAACTTATACACAGATTTTGTGAGTAGTTTGACCGCCTTCAGGTCGGTTCGCCGTTTTATCCGGAAAAATAAACATCATCGGTGGCCGGCCGATTGGGCTCTATACGAAAGTACCGTAATAGGATAACCTTATAACCTGCTGATGAATGAGGGAACGCTCCTACCTTGCGCAGGTTTCTCCTGTCACTTCCCCGGGAATTTTAAGTGCTCGCCAATACCGTTTCACTGAATCTCATTGAGCTCGGGCATTTCTGTGCCTACCTCGCCATGATCGTGGCGCTGGTGCAGGGGCTGGCGCCGGTCGCCGCGCACGTATTAAAGCAGCCGCGCCTGGCGCAGTTGAGCGTCAACGCCAGCGTCGCGGTGTTCGCGCTGACCACGATTGGCGGCTTGAGCCTGGTGCACGCCTTTGTCACCAGCAATTTCTCGGTCCAGTACGTCGCGCAAAACTCCAACACGCTGTTGCCGATCTTTTACAAGGTCGCGGCCCTGTGGGGCGGCCACGAGGGCTCGCTGTACCTGTGGGTGTGGATCCTTACCTTATATACGATGATCGTCGGCTGGCACGGGCGCAAGCAGTACCCGGAACACCTGCCGGTCATCCTTGCGGTCGAAGGCTGGCTGATGGTCGGTTTCTTCGGCCTGATCCTGTTCCTGTCGAATCCGTTCACGCGGCTGTTCCCGGTGCCGGCGGAGGGTAACGATCTCAATCCGCTGTTGCAGGACCCCGGCATGGTCGGGCATCCGCCGATGCTGTACCTCGGTTACGTCGGCTTCTCGGTGCCGTTCGCCTTCGCCATGACGGCGCTGATCACGCGCTGGCGCAGCGAGCTGTGGGTCGGGTTGATCCGGCGCTGGGCGCTGATCGCCTGGGGCTTCCTCACCACCGGCATCATCCTCGGCGGCTGGTGGGCCTATTACGAACTCGGCTGGGGCGGCTACTGGGCCTGGGACCCGGTCGAGAACGCCTCGTTCATGCCGTGGCTGCTCGGTACCGCGCTGGTGCACTCGATCACGGTGCAGGACCGCCGGCGCATGCTGCACGCCTGGAACATCTTCCTCGTGATCTCGACGTTCTCGCTGTCGCTGCTCGGCACCTTCCTGGTGCGCTCGGGCGTGCTGTC
>JBLMXN010000088.1:0-3525 GCA_050257795.1 Bacteroidota bacterium | reverse complement strand
TGCATGTCTCGACCGCTCAGGTTTTCGCCAACCCTGAATTGACAGGGTATAGCCCGCCCCTCACAATACGCGACTTTCACGAGGGGCGCGGGCTGCGAAACGACCTCGAAGCGGCGGTGCGAAGCCGTTATCCCGAGGTTGACCGCGCCATGCGGTGGCTTTCCGAGTACGGTGAGCCGCACATGTCGGGCTCCGGCGGGTGCGTGTTCCTGAAGGTGGCGGACGCGGACCGGGGCCGGCAGATTCTGGAGCGAATTCCCAAGCCGTTTACCGGTTTTGTGGCGCGCGGGATGAACCGGCATCCTTTATATCCGATTCGGTGACGTTCAGATTCGGGACCGCGATACAGCCGCCTGATGTCACCTCCGGTATTTCCGGATTCGGACGGTTTCGTCAATACTGGGGTGTAGCCAAGCGGTAAGGCACCGGATTTTGATTTCGGCATTCCCAGGTTCGACAAATTTGTCGGGAACAAATTTGGACAGCGCACGAAGTGCGCTGGCCCCGCAGGGGCGAGGCGCAGGGATGCGCCGAGCAATCCTGGCGCCGCGCCAGATGGTATCAGGGGCGCAAATTTCTGGGGCGTAGCCAAGCGGTAAGGCACCGGATTTTGATTCCGGCATTCCCAGGTTCGAATCCTGGCGCCCCAACCAGATTGATGTTCGGGATGTCGGGAGAAATTCCGCCGCCCCAACCAGATTTTGCAGTGGACCATCTGCATCACAGGGGAAACGCGTGTCCATCGACAACATGGTGGTATTTACCGGGAATGCCAACCCGGCGCTCGCGGAACTCGTGGTGCGGCATCTGGGGTTGCCGCTCGGCAAGGCCGTGGTCGGCCGTTTCTCGGACGGCGAGATCCAGGTCGAGGTCATGGAGCACGTGCGCGGCAAGGATGTATTCATCATCCAGCCCACGTGTTCGCCCAGCAACTCCAACCTGATGGAGCTGCTGATCATGGTCGACGCGGTGAAGCGCTCCTCGGCGCGGCGCATCACGGCGGTGATACCTTATTATGGTTACGCGCGCCAAGACCGCCGGCCGCGCACGGCGCGGGTGGCGATCACGGCCAAGCTGGTGGCGGACATGATCACGGCGGCGGGCGCGCACCGGGTGTTGACGATGGATCTGCATGCCGATCAGATCCAGGGATTTTTCAACATCCCGACGGACAATATTTACGCCTCGGTCGTGCTGCTGGGCGACATCTGGCGCCAGGAGTTCAAGGACCTGCTGGTGGTTTCGCCGGACGTGGGCGGCGTGGTGCGGGCGCGCGCGATGGCCAAGCACCTCGAAGCGGACCTCGCGATCATCGACAAGCGTCGCCCGCGGCCGAACGAGGCCAAGGTGATGCACATCATCGGCGAGGTCGAAGGCCGCACCTGCGTGCTCATGGACGACCTGGTGGATACCGCGGGGACGCTGTGCGAAGCGGCAGCGGCGCTGAAGAGTCATGGCGCGCGCAAGGTGCTGGCCTACTGCACGCACGCGGTGCTGTCCGGCAAGGCGGTGGAGCGGATCGAGAAGTCCGAGCTCGATGAGCTGGTGGTGACCGACACGATTCCGCTGAAGCCCGAGGCCAAGGCCTGTCGGCGCATCCGCCAGCTGTCCGTGGCCGAGCTGCTGGCCGAGTCCATGCGGCGTGTCGCGGAAGAGGATTCGGTGAGCGAGTTGTTCATGGAGTAATGATTTCGGCGCCGGGCGTTGTGCCCGGCGCCATTCTGTTCCCTCCGATCCTGGTCGCGGGCGAGGAGGGGTATTCGACAAACCTGGAGACTGACCATGAGTACAAAATTCGAGTTGACTGCCGAGCCGCGCGCTGCGCAAGGTACGGGTGCGAGCCGCCGCCTTCGCCGCGCCGGCAAAGTACCCGCTATCCTCTACGGAGCGGACAAGACCCCGGTGATGATTTCGCTGGATCACAATACGATGGTGCGGCACCTGGAGAACGAGAAATTCCACACCTCGATCCTGACCGTCGCGGTCGGGGGTGAGAAGGATCAGGCGATTCTGCGCGACTGGCACATGCATCCGTACAAGCCGGTGGTGATGCACGTCGACCTGCAGCGCATCAGCGCCACCGAGAAGATTCACATGAAGGTGCCGCTGCACTTCGTCGGCCAGGACGTGGCCCCGGGCGTGAAGATCGACGGCGGTGTCGTGGCGCACCTCATGACCGACGTGGATATCACCTGTCTGCCCAAGGATTTGCCGGAGTTCCTCACGGTCGACATGTCCGAACTGCGCATCAACCAGTCGGTGCATCTGTCCGACATCAAGCTGCCCGAGGGCGTCCAGATCACGAGCCTGACGCACGGTGGCAACGACCTGGCGGTCGCGGCGATCACCACCATCCGCGTGGTGGAAGAAGCACCGGTTGTTGCTGCACCGGCCGCGGGCGAAGCGGCTGCGGCTGCCGCACCGGCAGAAGGCGCGGAGGCGAAAGCCGGCGAAGCCAAGGCGGGCGAGGCGAAGAAAGGCGAAGCTCCCAAGGCGGAAGCGCCGAAGAAGGAAGGCAAGTAATTCCCTTCGCGGACTGGCGACATGGCGCAGGGGATTTCCCTCATCGTTGGCCTGGGAAACCCGGGCGCGGAGTATGCGGAAACCCGGCACAACGCCGGGTTCCGTTTTCTGGGGGTCCTGCTGGATGCGACCGGCGCGAAGCTGCGCGCCGAATCCCGCTTCACGGCGAATGTCGGCAAGATCGCCATCACCGGCAGGGACGTCTGGCTGCTTGAACCGCAAACCTTCATGAACGCGAGCGGCGACGCGGTCGTCCGGTTCGCGCATTATTACAAGATCGCGGTCGGGGAAATTCTCGTGGTGCACGACGATCTGGATCTGCCGCCTGGAACCGTGCGGCTCAAGGTCGGCGGCGGCGATGGCGGTCACAACGGCCTGGCCGACGTCACCGCAAAACTCGGCTCATCCGAATACGTGCGCCTGCGGATCGGCATCGGCCACCCCGGCTCCACCGCGCAGGTGGTGTCGTACGTATTGAAGAAGGCGCCGGAGGCGGAGCAGACATTGATCGACGCCGCCATACACAACGCCAAAACGCATATCGCGGATATCGTGCACGGCCAGTTCCAGAGGGTCATGAACAGCCTGCACACACACAAGGCATAATTCACATGGGTTTCAAATGCGGCATCGTCGGCCTGCCGAACGTCGGCAAATCGACGCTCTTCAACGCGCTCACCAAGGCGGGCATCGCGGCGGAGAATTATCCGTTCTGCACTATCGATCCCAACGTCGGCATCGTCGAGGTGCCGGACCCGCGCCTGCAGACGCTCGCCGAGATCGCCAAGCCGGAGAAGATCCTGCCCACCACGATCGAGTTCGTCGACATCGCCGGGCTCGTGGCAGGCGCCTCCAAAGGCGAAGGGCTGGGAAACAAATTCCTCGCGCATATCCGCGAAGTGGATGCGATTGCGCACGTGGTACGCTGTTTCGAGGACGAGAACATCGTGCACGTCGCGGGTGGCATCAACCCGCTGGCGGACATCGAAACCATCAATACCG
>JBLMXN010000087.1:0-19219 GCA_050257795.1 Bacteroidota bacterium | reverse complement strand
GCCGAGAAATTTGACAACGAGCTGGTCGACAAGATGAAGGCCGCCGGCATGAAGGTGAACAAAGTCGACAAGGCCGCCTTCGTGAAGGCCAGCAAGCCCGTGTACGAGGAGTTCGGCAAGGAGGTCAAGGGCGGCAAGGAACTGATTGACGAAGCCCTGGCGCTGTCAAAGTAGGCGCGTCACCAACCGAACCGCCCTCGCGTCGTTACGGGGGCGGTATTTTTTTACATGACCGGAGAAACCCCGATGGCGCGTCTGCGCAGGTGGTTTGAAGTTCTGCTGGAGACTATCGTCTTGGTCCTGATGGTTGCGCTGGCCGTCGAGGTACTCCTCGGCGTCAGTTTTCGCAAACTGGGCATGTCGCTGTCGTGGTACGACGAGATCGCGTCCGTGACGCTCGCCTGGCTGACGTACTACGGGGCGGCGCTGGCCGCGCTCAAGGGCGCGCACATCGGAGTTCCGGAGGTCGTGCATTTCATGCCGCGCGCCTGGCGCGTGGCGACCGTCTACGTCGGCGAGACCCTCGTTTTCGCCTTCCTGATTCTGCTCGCCTGGACCGGAATGAGCGTGCTCGACGTACTCGCCACCGACACGCTGGTGAGCCTGCCGACCGTGCCGGTGAGCTACACCCAGTCGGTGATACCCGTCAGCGCCGCGCTGTTCATCATCGCCGAAGCGCTGCATTTTCCCCAACGGCTGGCCGAGGCGCGCGCCGGCCGGCCCGGCATCACCGCGACGGGCGACCCGTAATGCACATCCTGTACATCCTGCTCGTCCTGCTCGCGCTTATCCTGATCAACGTGCCGATCGCCATTGCGCTGGCGATCGTCACCGTCTTCGCCATGCTCGCGAGCGGCGGAACCGCCACGCTGCCGAACCTGCCGCTGGTGATGTACAACGGCGCCACCAATTTCCCCCTGCTGGCGATACCGCTGTTCATCCTCGCCGGGGCGATCATGAACTCCTCCGGCATCTCGCGCCGCCTCATCGCCTTCGCCTCGGCGCTGCTCGGTTTCATCCGCGGCGGCCTGGCCATGGTCGTCATCGGCGCGTCCATGTTCTTTGCCGAAATTTCCGGCTCGGCTGTGGCCGGCGTCGCGGCCATTGGCTCGATCCTGATCCCGGCCATGCGAAAAAAGGGTTACCCGAAGCCATTCGCCGCCTCGGTCAGTTCATCCGCCGCGTCGCTCGCCATCATCATCCCGCCGTCGATTCCGATGATTTTGTACGGCGCCATGTCGGATTCATCGGTCGTCAAGCTGTTCGTCGCCGGCATTATCCCCGGGGTCGTGGGCGGCCTCGCCATGATGGCGCTGTGTTACTGGTTCGCCACGCGCCACAACTACCCGGTCGAGGAACAGTTCCAGCTCAAGCGCGTGTGGGCCACTTTCAAGGACGCGTCGCTCGCTTTCCTGCTTCCGGTCATCATCCTCGGTGGCATCTTCGGCGGCCTGGTCACCGCGACCGAGGGCGCGGGGCTCGCGGTGATCGCGGCGATGGGCATCGGTTTCTTTTACCGCGAGCTGGACTGGCGCCATCTCAAGAAGGCGATCATCGACGGCGGCATCCAGACCGCCGTGGTCATGTTGCTGGTCGCGTCCTCGGCGCTGCTCGGCACCTATCTGACGGAGGCGCAGCTGCCCCAGCAGCTTGCCCGCGCGATCGCCGGCTGGACCAACGACCGGTACGCCGTGCTGGCCCTGCTGAATGTCTTTTTCCTGCTCATCGGGTTTTTCCTGCACTCGGCTGCCGCCATCATACTCGTGGTGCCGATCGTCATGCCGCTGGTGCACGCGGTCGGGATCGATCCGGTGCATTTCGGCCTGATCGTCACCCTCAATCTCGCGATCGGCCAGCAGACGCCGCCGGTGGCGAGCGTGCTGATCACCGCGTGCTCAATCGCCAAGGCGAACGTCTGGGAAGTGACCCGTGTCAACGTATATTTCATCGCGGTGTTGCTCCTCGTGCTGATCCTCGTCACCTATGTGCCGATCGTGCCCATGGGGCTCGTCGATTTCTTTTACCGCTGACACTCAAAACAGGAGCCAGCCATGTCAACCGATGTCATCCTGGTCGACCGCAAGGCGGATATCGCCACGGTCATCCTCAACCGCCCGGAGAAACTGAATGCCCTGACCAAACCCATGTGGAAGCGGATCGGCGAGGTGCTGCGCGAACTGTCCGCCGACGACAGCCTGCGCTGCCTGGTGCTGCGCGGCGCGGGAGAGAAGTCGTTCGCGCCCGGCAACGACATCTCCGAGTTCGCCAACACGCGCTCCAACTCCGCGCAGGCGCAGGAATACGGCGAGGTACACCACGCGGCGCTGGCCGCGCTCGACCAATGTCGCCATCCCATGGTGGCGCTCATCCACGGCATCTGCGTCGGCGGCGGCCTCGAGATCGCCGCGCTGTGCGACCTGCGCATCTGCGGCGTTTCGAGCCGCTTTGGCGTCCCCATCAACCGCCTCGGGCTGTCCATGGGTCTGCGCGAGATGCGCGGACTGCTGACGCTCGCGGGCAAGGCGGTCACGCTCGAGATCCTGCTCGAAGGCCGCGTCTTCGGCGCTGAGGAGGCGCTGCAAAAGGGATTGGTCACGCGCGTGGTGCCGGACGACAAGGTCGAGGAAGAAGCCTACGCCACGGCGCGCCGCATCGCGGACGGCGCGCCGCTGGTCGCACGCTGGCACAAACAGTTCATGCGCCGCCTGCACGACCCGGCGCCGCTCACGGCCGCCGAGCTCGATCTCGGCTACGCCTGTTACGACACCGAGGATTTCCGCAC
Organism: Bacteroidota bacterium; assembly: GCA_050257795.1. Lineage (GTDB taxonomy): Bacteria > Pseudomonadota > Gammaproteobacteria > Acidiferrobacterales > Sulfurifustaceae > Sulfuricaulis. The sequence goes on along the minus strand of JBLMXN010000087.1, from coordinate 16,437 downwards.
CGGCTACCGGGCTTTCCTGGCCAAGACCAAACCCGAATTCAAGGGGCGTTGAACGTGACCGCCCACGGACCGCTGGCCGGCGTCAAGGTCATCGAGCTGGCGCACATCATGGCCGGGCCGGTGTGCGGCCTGATGCTCGCCGACATGGGTGCGGACGTGATCAAGGTCGAAAAGGTACCCGACGGCGACGACACGCGCCGCATGGTGCCGCCGACGGTGGATGGCGAGTCGGCCGCGTTCATGATTCTCAACCGCAACAAGCGCGGCGTGTCGATCAACCTCAAGAGCGCCGCCGGCAAGGCGGTGCTCGAAAAGCTGCTCGCGACCGCCGACGTGCTGATCGAAAACTATCGTCCCGGCACCATGGAACGCTTCGGTCTCGGTTACGACGCGCTGCACAAAATGAACCCCGCTCTGATCTACTGCCAGGTCACCGGTTTCGGGCGCACCGGACCGTATGCCCATCGCGCCGGCTTCGACCTCATCGCGCAGGGTCTCTCCGGCATCATGAGCGTCACCGGCGAAGGCGCTGGCCGCCAGCCGGTCAAGGCGGGTCCGCCGATCACCGACATCAGCGCCGGCATCCTCGCCGCCATGGGCGTGCTCGCAGCCTACGTGCACCGGCTCAAGACCGGCGAGGGCCAGCTGGTGGACACCTCGCTGCTCGAGGCCGGCGTCACGACGACGTACTGGCAGTCGGCTATTTGTTTAGCCACCGGCAAATCACCCGGCGCCATCGGCTCCGCCCATCCCCTGAGCGCGCCCTATCAGGCCATTCAAACACAGGACGGCTGGATCAACATCGGCGCCGCCAACCAGGCGAACTGGAAACGACTCGTCGAGGTTATCGAGGCACCGGCGCTCGCCGACGATCCGCGCTTCGTCGATAACGCTGCGCGCATGAAGAATCTGCCGGCGCTGATCGAATTGCTGACCGCGCGCTTCCGCACGCGCACGACGTCCGACTGGCTCGCGCGTCTCGAGGCCGCGGGCGTGCCAGCGGGACCGGTGCTGTCCATCGCCGAGATGCTGGCTGACCCGCAGGTGCTGGCACGGCGCATGGTGGTGGAAGTGGAACACAGCCGCCTCGGCCGGTTGAAAACGCTCGGCCCGCCGGTGAAATTTTCCGCAACACCGGGCGAGGTCAAGCGCGGCGCCCCCCTGCTCGGCGAACACACGCGCGAAGTCCTGCGCGAGCACGGTTACAGTGACGCTGAGATCGGCAAACTTGCCGAAAGCGGCGACGTGATTGCCCAGTAAGTCCTCAGGTCGGGACGAACTTATAAACAGGCTGTCTGAGAGGTGTCCGGAAACGGCCATAAACGGACTGTCGTATCTCCCAGGAGCGGTCATACAACGAATAGCCCGCACGTCAGGAATTCAATCACCCAGTCCTTGGCGACCCATGCTGCTCCCTCGGGCTTCATCCCTCTTCAGATAACCCCACGCTGCTCCTGCGCAAAGACCGGTGGTGTGGGCCCAGTTGGCGATCGGGCCGAGTATCCCGGTCCAGCAAAGAACGAACCATCCGAGCATCGTAATCACCGTCTGTTTGTGCAAGACAAACCCAAACTGCTGGTTGTGGCGTCCCTGCATCCACGTATAGCCAAGGAGCCCATAGACCACACCAGACATGCCGCCAAAGTATGGCGATCCGGTCAACTCGTACTGTGCGAGATTCGAAACAATACCGAGCGCCACGACCATTCCGCCAAAAAACCAAGTCCCTCTCCTTTTCTCGAGGAGTCTGCCGAGATCCCACAGCCACATCATATTGAGCAGCAAATGCAGCGGGCCAAAGTGAATGAAGGCGGGCGTCAGCAAGCGCCACACCTGACCGCCCCGAATTTCGGTGAGACCTCCGTTGTCCAACCCCGTAATTAAGAGTGGCAGCAACGCTTGGCTCGATGACCCCAAATTGGACATGACCGCGATGACGACGCTGATCGTGATCAGAGCTACCGTAACGGGATAAGGCTTCAATCGTGAAGCGCGCGTTGATTGGTCTTCGGAACCTATTTTCCCTACGCCTAAGTCCGCGAGTGGTGCGCGTTTTTGGCGTCTCTGCTGCAACGTGGTACGCAGAAGCCAGTACCCCATTCCTGCGATAGCGAGGAGAAATACTCCCGTTGCAACAGCATCTTCGTTATTCATGCATTCCTTGTACGGACCGCTTCAGAGAACTTGTCCTGTTCAACGGGCACGTGCTAACACGCGCCGTGTTCTTTCGTGGTGTTTTTGGTCGATGTTGTGCCAGGTGTACAATCCGCCGCGGCTTGGAATCCGTCGATCGTCAGGACGGAACTCGGACTCAATTCGGTTTTGTATGTCCCCTGACCTTTCGTGCCGGTGACCTTCCAAGAGGAAAAGGCGTACCAATTGTTTTCTTCGGCGTCTAACAGTTCCAGTCGTCTCATCTCGCCAACCTGAGCTCTAACATTGGCGTTCGCTTTCAGCCCCTCGACCGCCACCTTGTAGGGGTTATGCAGGATATGCGGCCCGCCGAGAAGTCCCGCGAGGACGATCGACAACGCGAGCAAGATGATGAATCGGGGTTTCGACATATACAGGGTACGTACTGTACCTTGATACGGTTCGAGACCCATCGCTGACCGCGTGTTGGGGTGATACAGCAATCCAACCAACGCGAGAACCAGGCCAAGATACACGACAAAAATAAGGGCTGCTGCTCCCGGGCCGCTCCACACCAGAGGAAGGTCCGTCGCCGTATAGATTTGCGCCGCCATCCACCCCAATAAAATGACTCCCCCCCGGAATAAGAGCGAAAAGCGCGGTGAACGTAACCAGGAGGAACTTGTAATCGGTTCGATTCTTCTTGAACAAGAAAATGCCGGCGATAATGTAGAGGAAAGCGCCCCCGGAAAAACTCGTACGCGACATGACCGCGTGGATCAGAAAAATAGTCTCTATGGTGCCGATCGTAATAAGGGTCCATGCCGCCAGTTTCAACGTGTTGAATTGTTCTTTCATGTGGATTAGCACAACGTTTGAATTCCATCCCCAGATACAAGTGCCGCGTAGGACGACCACCATCGGACGGACTTTTTGTCAGTATAGTCAGTGACGCCACGGTGGTGCCGTGGCTCGTTCTTTTGTCCTCAAATTTCCCGATTCTCTTGGCTGGGTAACCCCGAGCGCAAGCGGACGTTGAGTATTCAGACAGATTTAAGATCAATTTCGGTCAGAAGCGGACCTTGCTTCGGTCTCGCCATCGACGACTATGGCAGTGCAAAAGATAACAACCTTAACCGATGGTTCGCAGAAAAGACCCTGCCGACCCCCATGGTATTGTGCAAGGGGAGCAGGTCAGTATGATGGTAGACTTCTGCATGGAGAAAATACGCCAACCTACCCCCCGGCAAGAAGGGATAAATCGGACTGCATACTGGAAGCAGCGCATGGACACCGGTAAGTTCATCGATCACCTCGAAGGCATCGTCGGTCGCCACAACGTGCTAGCCGGTGTGGGTCGCACCGAACGCTACCGCAAGGGCTTCCGCACTGGTGAGGGTGAGGCAGAGGCTGTCGTCATTCCTGGCACCCTGCCCCAGCTCTGGAGGGTCCTGCAGACCTGTGTCGCGGCGAATCGCATCGTCATCATGCAGGCCGCCAATACGGGCCTCACGGGAGGCTCGACGCCGAGTGGCAGTTACGACCGCAATGTCGTCATCATCAGTACGCTCAGGCTCGACAAAATCCACCTGATCAACGGGGGCCAGCAGATCGTCAGCCACGCCGGCGGCACGCTCTTTCGGCTCGAGCGCCTGCTCGAGCCCCTGGGCCGCCAGCCGCATTCGGTTATCGGTTCGTCGTGCATCGGCGCCTCCATCGTCGGCGGCATCTGCAACAACTCGGGTGGCGCCCTCGTCCGTCGCGGACCCGCCTACACCGAGCTGTCGCTCCACGCCCAGCTCCACGCCGATGGTCGTCTTGAACTCGTCAACCAACTCGGCATCGACCTGGGACAAACGCCCGACGAGATCTTGGACCGCCTGGAACGCGGCGCCTTCGACGAAGCCGACATTGACCGGGCCGCCGCTCGGGCCTCCGACTTCGGCTACGAGGCCCGCGTGCGCGACGTTGACGCCGAAAGCCCCGCCCGCTTCAACGCGGACCCAGGTCATTTGCATGGTGCCTCCGGTTGCGGCGGAAAGCTCGCCGTCTTCGCCGTTCGCCTGGACACTTTTCCCGTCGAGAAGGATATCCGCATCTACTACATCGGCACCAACGAGCCGGACAATCTCACGGTATTGCGCCGTCGCATCCTGAAGGAATTCGCCGAGCTGCCGATTAGCGGCGAGTACATGCACCGCGACTGCTTCGATGTTGCGCATCGCTACGGCAAGGATATCCTGCTGATGATCGACTGGTTCGGCAGCGACTACCTGCCGCGGTTCTTCGCCTTGAAGCGCCGGATGGACGCGATCTTCAACAAGTGGCCGCTCCTGCCGGACAACCTGACTGATCGCATGATGCAGGTGTTCTCACGTCTGTTGCCGGAGGCACTGCCGAGGCGCATGCTCGAGTACCGGGAGCGCTACGAGCATCATCTCATTCTGACGATGCCGGGCACAATGGCGGAGGCGACCGAGGCGCTGCTGCGGAAACTCTTCAGCGATGGCTGGTTCCTGTGTACGCCCCGGGAGGGCAAGATGGCGATGCTCCACCGCTTCGCCGCCGCTGGCGCCGCCGTCCGGTATCAGGCGGTACACAGCGACATTGCCGAGGAGATGCTCGCTTTCGACATCGCCCTGCGCCGCAACGATAAGGACTGGATAGAACAGCTGCCTGAGGAGATCGAAAGGCACCTGGTCCTGAAGATCTACTACGGCCACCTTTTCTGCCACGTCTTCCACCAGGACTACATCGCAAAAAAGGGTGCCGATTTGGATTTTCTCAAACAGGCGATGATGAAGCTGTTGGATGCCCGGGGGGCGGAGTATCCGGCCGAGCATAACGTCGGACACCTCTACGAGGCCAAGTCCGCGCTCCGGGAGCATTACATGCGTTGCGACCCAACCAACACCTTTAACCCCGGCATCGGCAAGACGTCGAGGCGGAATGGGTATGCGTAAACACAACGCGAGAACTTGAAGGACGAGGCGCAATTTCTCGGAAGGCTGCTTTGGGTCGGAAACCGCCGTTCACGAATGGCCGCCCGATGAAAGAAGCCGCCGGTCGCATTTCCCGAAATCAGACGTTCAAGCTTGCACTAGCTGCCGTTCCGTATTTGCACCGGTGGACACTTCACCGAGCCAAAGGAACAGAACACGCAGCAATCGCCGGGATTCGGTCGCAGCAGCGTTTTACAACGGCTGCACTCGTAGTAGATCAGGCAGGCGTCCGTGGGCATGGTTTCCGGCTTGGCAAATCCGCAGTGCGGGCATGTCAGTACCGACTCAAGGATCACAGCGCCCATGGCCGGGTTCATTGATGAACGGTGGAGGGATAGCCGGCATTCGTCGTGGCCTGCGTCAGCGCGTCCGGCTGGACCATGTCCGGCTCGAAAGTGACCGTGGCCGTCTTTTTGGCGAAATCGATTTTAACGGCACTCACGCCGGACAGTTTTTCCAGCGACTTCTTGACCGTGACCGGACAGAGTTCGCAGGTCATATTCTTTACATCGAGCGTCACGGTTTTTTGTGTGGCGGCCAGCGCCAGCAGGGGGAAACCGGCCAGCACGGCCATCAGCCATCGGTGCATGGTAATCTCCTTTCAATAGAATAATGGCGCGAACCACGGCGCGGCCAGCAGCCCAAGCAACAGCACCGCGACCGACCAGAACCTGAGCCGCTGCCACCTGAGCGTTTGCGCAGCAACGCACGGCGTGCCCGTTGCGCAGACCGGCGGCGCCCGGTACAGCTGGCGAAAGGCCAGGCCAAGGAATAGCAAGGTCAGCCCGATAAAAATGGGGCGATACGGTTCCATCGCCGTCAGCTTGCCCGCCCAGGCGCCGCCGACGCCGAGCGCCAACAGCAGGAGCGGCCCGACACAGCATACGGACGCGCCGATGGCGGCCAGTGTCCCGGCGATCAGCGTGCCTTTCGCGCTCATTTCTGCCTTATCCGTTACCTTTGAAACTCGCGTCATAAGGCGTACTCTAAATCCCGTACCAAGGTACGGAGTCAAGGGGTGATACGATGACTGGCGAACTGACGATCGGCATTTTGGCCAAGGCCGCCGAGGTGAACGTCGAGACAATCCGCTACTATCAGCGGCGCGGCCTGCTCGAGACACCCGCCAGGCCGCAGGGCGGGCAGCGACGCTATCCCGTAAACCTGGTGAAACGACTGCGCTTCATCAAGCGGGCGCAGGCGCTCGGCTTTACGTTGGCAGAAATCACACCATTGCTGAAGCTTGATCAGGCACGCGCGTGTGCCACCACACACAACCTGGCGACGCGCAAGCTCACCATGATCAAACAGAAAATCGCCGACCTCGCCGCCATACAGCGCGCGCTGGCCAGGCTGGTTCGGCAATGCAACGCGGGAAGAAAGGGCGCGGCCTGTCCGATCATCGACGCGCTCGCCCGGGATTTTGTTGCTGTTCAATAAACCCGCAAGACTTTCATTGTTTCGAAAGCACCGAGTACCAACTTCGGGTCGAAAAGAAACGCCGAAACTTGCTGAAAACAAACATTTGCGGGCCGCCTACAAGGTCCGCTTGTCTGAAAAGAGAGCTTCGTTCGGATCGGATGCGGGAGCTTCTCAGCCTTCAGGGATTTGGTTCTAAATTAACGCAATCAGGCGCACAAGCGCTTGCAATACGACCCAGGCATAAAGAGCGGCGAGCGCGTCATCGAGCATATTGCCGAAGCCGCCCTGGATACGGCGCTCGATCTGGCGAATCGGAAACGGCTTCCAGATGTCGAATAATCGAAACAGCACGAACCCCACGACCAGCCACATCCACCCGGCCGGTGCCAGAAACATGGTAATAAGGTATCCGACGATCTCGTCCCACACGATCCCGGGGTGGTCATGTATCCCCAGGTCTTGCTCGGTCACGTGGCAGAACCATACGCCGACGGCGAACATGGCGGCGACGATCGCAACATATATATAGATAGCGAACGGCTGGAGCAGCAGATAGGCCGGGATACCAACGAGCGTGCCGAAGGTACCGGGCGCGGCCGGCGCCTTGCCGGCGCCCAAGCCGAAGGCCAGGAAATGCACGATCCTGCGCCAGATTGGAACCGGCGCCGCGTTCGCCTTCATGCGCGCGACAATTGCGGCGCCGCTTCGCGCACGCTGCCATCCCCGGCGAAAAACCTCTCGACCTCCGCAATATCCCGCGTCAACGGCATCGGCGGCAGGCTGGCGAGGAAGGTCTTGCCGTACCCCTTGCTCAGCAGACGCGGGTCACACAGCACCAGCACGCCGCGGTCGGTTTCGTCGCGGATCAGCCGGCCCACACCCTGCTTCAGCGCGATCACCGCCTCGGGCAACTGGTATTCCATGAACGGGCTGCGCCCGGCCTGCTCCATCGCGCCGGCGCGCGCCTGCAGCACCGGATCGTCAGGGGAGGCGAACGGGAGTTTGTCGATGATCACGCACGACAGCGCCTCGCCGCGCACGTCCACGCCCTCCCAGAAGCTGCCGGTGCCGAGCAGCACGGCGTTGCCGGCGGCGCGGAAACGGCGCAGCAGTTCCGAGCGCGGCGCATCGCCCTGTACCAGCAGCGGATAGTCGAGCGCGTCGCGCAGGCGCGTGGCCGCCGCCTTCAGCGCGCGATGACTGGTGAACAGGATGAACGCGCGGCCGCGGCTGGCGCGCAACACCGGCAACGCGGCGTCGAGCACGCCGTCGGTGTAATCCGGCGCCGACGGCATGGGCAATCGCGGCGGAATGTACAGCAGCGTGCGGTGCACGTAATCGAACGGGCTGTCCCACAAGCCGGTCTCAGCCTCTTCCAGTCCCAGCCGCGCCTGGAAATGCGCGAAGCTCTTGTTGATGGCGAGCGTCGCGGAAGTGAAAATCCAGGCCTTCTTGCCGTTCGCGGTGCATTGCCGGAACGGCACGGCGATGTCGAGCGGCGTGAGATACAGGGTGAACGTGCGCGCGCTGGTTTCGAACCAGGCGACGTAATCCGCCGGCGGGTTCTCGCTGATGGTCAGCAGCCGGTCGAGCAGCGCCGAGGCGCGCCGCGCGCAATTCGCCAGCCCCTGCCCTTTCGCGGCCGCCGCCTCCAATACCGTGATGAGTTTCATCAGACGCGCGCGCAGCTCTTCGAGCGCCGCGTGAAATCCCCTGGCGTCGTCCAGCCGGCTCCAGGCGTCGCGCCGCGGCTCGACGCCGAAGGCCAGGCGAAAATCGGCGGCGGCCTTCTCCAGCGCCTGCGCCGCGGCCGGCAGCTCGGCGATGTCGCTGTGTTCCTTCAGATCCTCGGCAATGCTGTCGCGGCACAGGCTCGTGACCTGATGACTGCTCAGCGACAGCCCGAAAAAATTCGAGGCTACGTCCGGCAACTGATGCGCCTCGTCGAAAATAACGGCGTCGACGCCGGGCAATAGCTGACCAAAACCTTCTTCGCGCAGCGCCAGGTCGGCGAAAAACAGATGATGGTTCACGACCACGATGTCGGCGGCGAGCGCCTCGCGGCGCGCGCCATTGACGAAACATTCCTCATAGCGCGGACATCCGCCGCCGAGACAATTTTCCGCGGTCGAGGTCACCTGAGGCCACAGGCTGGAATCCTCGGGGATGCCGCTGACCTCGGCGATGTCGCCGCGTTTGGTGCGACCGGCCCAGTCGCGGATGCGCGCGAGATCGGCGGCGTCGCGCCGCCCGCTGAAACGCGCCTCGGTTTCGGCGCGCTCGAGACGATACTGGCACAGGTAATTGGCGCGGCCCTTGAGCAACGCCGTGGTCACCGGCACGGCGAGCGCGTCGCGAATGACGGGCAGATCGCGGTGATACAACTGGTCCTGCAGGTGGCGCGTGCCGGTGGAGATCAGGATCTTGCGGCCGGACAGCAACGCCGGCACCAGATAAGCGAAGGTCTTGCCGGTGCCGGTGCCGGACTCGGCGATGAACACCGAATAATCCGCAAGCGCCTGCTCGATGCGCGCCGCCATTTCCTGCTGCGCGCGCCGCGGAACGAAGCCCGCGACGCTTTCGGCGAGCGGGCCGCGATTACCCAGAATGTCCTGACTTGAAATCGACATCGGAATGGTTCCGATCCTTGCGCCAGGTATGGCCCGGCGATAAGCTGGCCGGAAGCATACAATAAATTCACATACACCCACACATGCTCGACCCTGTCTCAAAATTATTTTCCCCCTCCCCTCGCGGGAGAGGGTTAGGGGGAGGGGGAAAACCAATACGGAATTTTCCGGTGGCATGGCTCACCCCCACCCTGGCCATCCCCCATCAAGGGGGAGGGAATCTGATTTTGAGACGGGCTCCAGCCAACTCGAGATCGTCGCCCAAATTCGAAGCCAGGCGTTTCACGGTGCATCACAATCTGACCAAAGTCATCGCCGCCGGCTTGTGCACCCTGGCGCTCGGCGCCTGCTCCGTGGGCCAGATGGTGGCGCGTTCCTCGTTGCCGGTGGTCGAGAGCGGCAACATCGCGATGAACCGCGAGACCGATCTCGAGCTGGCGCGCGCCGCCATCCCCGCCAATCTCAAGCTCATCGAGGGACTGATCGAGGAACTGCCCGGCAACCCTGACCTGCGCCTGCAGGCGGCGCAGGCGTTCTACGGTTACGCCTACGGTTTCGTGGAGGACGAGGATGGCGCACGCGCCGGGAAACTCTATCAGCGCGGACTGCAACACGCGCTGAAAGCGCTGGCACTCGCCGGGCTGCAAGGGGACATCAACGCGTTGTCGCCGGACGAGCTCAAGCGGCGCCTCGACGGGCTTGGCCGCGACGCGGTGCCGGCGCTGTTCTGGTCGGCCTCGTGCTGGGCCAAGTGGATCGACATGAACCGCAACGACCCGGCCCGGCTCGCCGACCTGGGCAAGGCCGTGGCCCTGATGCAACGCGTGCTCGAACTCGACGATACCTATTATTATGGCGGCGCCCACCTGTTCTTCGGCGTCTATTACGGCAATCGTCCGCCGATGCTGGGCGGCGACTTCAAACGCTCAGCCGCGGAATTCGACAAGGCGCGCGCCGTCAACAAGGGGAAACTCCTGATCGTCGACCTGCTGCAGGCGAAGTTTCTGGCACGCCAGGAACTGGACCGTAACCAGTTCCATCAACTGCTGACCGGGATCGTGCACGCGCCTCCCGACCTGTACCCGGACATGGCGCTGGCCAACGCCATCGCCCAGCGCAAGGCCAGAGCGTTGCTGGCGAAAGAGGAGGAATGGTTTTGAAGCGATTCGCCGCCCTGCTGCTCTCGGTGCTGCTGTTCGCCCCCGCCCACGCCGCTGACACTTACGTCCTGAAGTTCGCCACGCTCGCGCCACAGGGCTCGACCTGGATGAACATCATTACCGACTGGGCCGGCCAGGTCGCAAAGGACAGCGGCGGCCGGCTCACGTTCAAGCTGTACGGGGGCGGCGTCTCGGGCGACGAGCCCGACGTGCTGCGCAAGATCCGCTTCGGCCAGCTGCAGGGCGCGGCCATGACCGGCCACGGCATCGGCTACATCTACTCGCCGGCGCGCGTGCTCGAGATCCCGTTCCTGTTCCGTGACTACGACGAGGTCGATTACGTCCGCGCGCAACTCATGCCGGAAATCCGCGCCGGCTTCCATGATAACGGCTTCGAGCTGCTGGGCTGGATGGAAGTCGGCTTCGTGCAGCTGTTCTCGCGCGAGCCGATCTACTCCCTCGACGACATGAAGAAACGCCGCATCTGGCTGTGGCAGGGCGACCCGCTCGGCGACGCCTTTTTCAGCGCGAGCCACCTGTCGCCCGTGCCGTTGCCCATCACGGAGGTCTTCACCAGCCTGTCCACCGGACTGATCGACACCACCATCGCGCCGCCGCTGGGGGCGATCGCCTTCCAGTGGTTCACCAGGACGCCATACATGACGGATATTCCCGTCATGGACGGCATCGGCGGGCTGATCGTGTCGCGCCAGTTCTTCGACAAACTGCCGCCGGACCTGCAGGCGTTGCTGCGCCGGACCGGCGAAGCGGCAGGCGAGCGTCTGGTCACCGAAACCCGCCGCGACAACGCCAAAAGCCTCGCGGTGCTGAAACAGCACGGCGTCACCTTCACCCGCGAGTGGAAGGACACGGACGCCGAACTTTACGCGTTGCGCGACCGCGCCGCCGCGGCGCTGGCGAAGAACGGCTACATCCCCGCGTCTATTTACCAGCACGCGCGTCAGGCGCTCGCCGATTACCGCGCGCGCCACGCGCCGAAAGCAAAGCCGTGACCGAACCGGCGACGTCCCACGTTCGCAACCGGACCTGGGAGGCGAAACTCGAGTTTTACCTGACGCGCACCGAAAGCCTCGTCGCCATCGCCGGTTTGCTGTTGTTGCTGCTGCTGTCGCTGGCGGAAATCATCGCGCGCAATTTCTTTCACAGCGCCATCCCCGGCGCGGAGGTGCTGGACCGCTACCTGGTACTGTGGGTGAGTTTCCTTGGCGCGGCGCTGGCGGTGCGCGAGCGTCACATCAAGGTCGATGCCGTGGCCGTGTGGTTGCCCGAGGCCTGGCGCCGGCGGCTGGAACGGCCGATCTTCCTGTTCTCCGCCGTCGTTTGCGGCGGTTTGTTCTGGGCCGCCGTGCGGTTTTGGCGCGAGGAGTGGACTTACGCGCCGGCAACCGAGAAATGGATCACCGTTCTCGGCATCATCATTCCCCTGAGTTTCTTTCTGCTGACGTTTCATTTCGCGCTGCGGTTCCTGATCGGACCGCGTTCCCCGGAACGCCAGGCGTGACGCTGACCATCGTCATGCTGCTGGCGGCCGTCGCCTTGCTGGGCGTGCCGTTGTTCGTGGTGCTGGGGGCGGGCAGCCTGATCGCCGCGCATATCGCCGGCCTGGATCCGGCGGTGCTGATCACGGAAATGATGCGCCTGGCCTCCTCGCCCAACCTGATGGCAATCCCGCTGTTCACGCTGGCCGGCGTGGTGCTGTCGCGCGGCGGCGCGCCGCAACGGCTGCTGCACCTGTTCAACGCCGGTTTCGGCTGGATGCCCGGCGGGCTCGCGGTCGTGGCGCTGATCGCGTGCGCGTTCTTCACCGCCTTCTCCGGCGCCTCCGGCGTGACCATCCTCGCGCTCGGCGGGCTGCTGTATCCGATCCTGCTCGGCGAGCATTACACGAAAAGATTTTCCCTCGGGCTGCTGACCGCCTCCGGTTCGCTCGGCCTGCTGTTTCCGCCGAGCCTGGTGATCCTGCTCTACGGCATCGTCGCCGGCGTCAGCATCGAGCAGCTGTTCCTGGCGGGCTTCGTGCCCGGCTTGATCCTGCTCGCGCTGCTGGCGCTTTACTGCATGTTCATCTCACGGCGCATCGGGCTGGCGCCGAAACCGTTCTCGGCGGCGGCGCTCGCAACGGCGCTGCGCGCGGGGATCTGGGACCTGCTGCTGCCGGTCGGCATCGTCGCCGGCATCTTCGGCGGCTTCGTGACCGCGACCGAGGCCGCCACCTGCTCGGCGGCGTACGCGCTGCTGCTTGAAACCGTCATTCACCGCGAGCTCCGTTCGCTGTCACAGCTGCACCACGCCCTGCGCGAAACCACGGTGCTGGTGGGCAGCCTGCTGATTATCCTGGGCGTGGCGCTCGGTCTGACCAACCTGCTGATCGACGCGCAGGTGCCGATGAAAGTCCTGGCGCTCATGGAACGGGACGTGAACAGCCAGCTGCATTTCCTGCTGCTGCTCAACCTGTTCCTGCTCGTGGTCGGCTGCCTGATGGACATCTTCTCCGCCATCGTCGTGGTGGTGCCGCTGATCCTGCCGCTGGCGCAGCGTTTCGGGGTCGACCCGGTGCACCTCGGCATCGTGTTTCTGGCCAACCTCGAAATCGGCTACCTGACGCCGCCTGTGGGCATCAACCTGTTCCTCGCCAGCCAGCGTTTCCGCGAGCCGATGCTGAGCCTGTTCCGCGCCGCCCTGCCGTTTCTGCTGATCATGCTGGTCTGGCTGGCCCTGATCACTTATTTGCCCGAACTTTCGCTGTGGTGGAAGAAAACCGGGCTGGTCCGCGTCTTTTAGAGGTCACGCCAAATAACGACATGAAAATACACGGAGGAGACCATGCCATTTTCGTACTTTCCCGCTAGAAAAACCTTGAGTCAGCCCTAGCCGGGCGACCCCGCCGCGGGACGTCCGTCACCGCCATGAACCGTGAAATGGCCCGGGTGTGGGTTACCGTGGTCGCCCTGTGCGCGATCTCCTCCGCGCTCGCCTCCGGCGAATCCCGGCCGCTCGTGTTCGGCGTGTTCCCGCGCTGGAACGCGCAAATCACGGTGCGGGATTTCACGCCGCTGGCGCAACGCCTGGGCCGCGACCTGGGCCGGACGGTGCGCATCGAGACCGACAAGGACTTCGACTCCTTCATGCGCCGGGTCTACGCCGGGGAGTTCGACATCGTGCACCTGAATCAGCTGCAATACCTGCAGGCGCATCGGCTGGCCCGCTACCGCGCCATCGCCAAGATCTGCGACGACTCCGCCTGCACCATCCGCGCGATCATCATTGCGCGGCGCGATTCGCACCTGAAAAAGATTTCCGACCTCCGCGACAAGACCATCGCCTTCGGCGATCCGGGCGCGATGGTCAGTCACGTTCTCGCCAAATCGGTGCTGGCGCAATCCAATCTGCGGCCGGGACAGTACAAGACGATCTTCACCAAGAATCCTCCCAACGCACTGCTCGCCGTCTACAACGGCGAAGCCGACGCCGCCGGCGTCGGTCCGGCGGCGCTGCTACAGCCGGAGATCCGCCTGCGTATTGACGTCAGGCAACTGACGATCCTCGCGGAAAGCCGCGCGATACCGCATCTGCCGGTGGCGGTCCGCGGCGACATGGACCCCGGGCTGGCGTTGCGCATCCAGCGGATCCTGACCGGACTGGCGCAGCAACCGGGCGGGCGCGAAATCCTCGCCGGCATCGGCATCCAGCGCTTCGAGAGCGCCGATGACGCTCAATACACGGCCGTGAAGGAACTGGTGGAGGGCCCGGACCGGTGAACCTCAGGCGCTGGCTGCCGCGGTGGCACGGAATCCAGGCGCGCTTCCTGCCGGTGCTGGCGCTGTTCGTGATCGTGTCGATGGCGGCGCTCGGCACCACCCTGTTCTTCAATCAGCGCCAGATCATGCTGAACAACTTCCTGAAAAACAGCGAGGAGGCACAGCAGGTGTTGCACGACAAGGCCACCGCCTACAGCACTTTTCTCGCCCGCATCGCGCCACAGGGCATCCTCGCGCACGACTACCTCCTGCTCGAGGGCTACGCCGAGGAACTCTCCAGCGACACCGACGTGGTCTATGCCGTGATCCTGAATCGCGCCCACCAGCCGATCACGCATTTCCTGAAAGCGCCCGATCCGGCGTCGTCCGCGTCCGGAGTCACCGGCATCGAACCGGCGCGATTCGCCGAATCGCTGTCGAAGGCCCGCGCCGATTCCGCGCTCCTGATCGTAAAGCGCGACATCCAGTACAACGGCGCGTCGCTCGGCAGCGTCGAGGTCGGATTGTCCCAGGCCAAGATCGCCGACAACCTCAAGGTGCTGCGGGAAAACCTCGGACAGGAGCTGCGCCGCATCGCGGTGCTGACCGGCGGCGAAATCCTGATCGCGCTGGTCTTGCTGATCCTGCTCAGCGAATACGCCTTTCGCCGCGCCGTGGTCAGGCCGATCCAGGCATTGGGCGCCGACATGGCACGGATACAGGCTGGCGACCTCGGGGCGCGCGCCCGCGTCGACCGCGAAGACGAAATCGGCTGGCTGGCGCGCAATTTCAACCGCATGGCGGGCGACCTTCAGAATCATCTGCTGCAGATCGAGGAACAACGGCGCGCCTACAAGGAAACGCGCGATTACCTCGCCAACATCCTGGACAACTCGGCGGACATGATCGTGACCACGGGCGTGGACGGCGCCATTGTCGAATTCAATGCCGCGGCCGAGCGCATCCTCGGCCGGCGCCACGCGGCCGTCGTCGGAACTCCCTGGGACCGGTTCTACCCGCATGAGGCCGAGCGCGAACGGGTACAGGCGATCGTCCGGCGCGGCGCGCCGGCGCCGAGCGTGGAAACCACCCTGACCCGCGGCAACGGCACGGCGATCGACGCTGAGCTGACGATCTCGGCGCTGCGCGACAACGGCGGCCGCATCATCGGCACCGTCTACCTCGGGCGCGACGTCACTCACGCCAAGGCCATGCGCCGCGAGCTGATCCAGGCCGAGAAAATGGCCTCGGTCGGCCAGGTGGCATCGTGGATCGCGCACCAGATACGCAACGTGCTGGGACGCCTGCTGATGCACGTCTCGGCGCTGCGTCCGCCGGACGATGGCGAGCCTGCGCGCAAAAAGGCGCACCGCGACTTCGCCGCCGGCATCCGTGAAATGGACACGCTCGTCACCAACTTGCTGGAATACAGCCGGACGCTGACGCTGCACCTGGCGCCGATGAAACTCAACGCCAGCCTCGACGGCCTGACCGCCACCCTCGTCCCGCCCGATCCGGAAATACCGCTGCGCGTCGAGCGGCATTACGACGCCGAGCTGCCGGTGGTCCAGGCGGACGTGTTCAAGGTGGAACAGGCCATCGGCAACATTCTCAAGAACGCCGTGGAAGCCATGTCCGCCGGCGGCGTGCTGCGCATCACCACGCAGCGCGAGCGCGAAACCGCCGCGGTCGCGATCGGCATCGAGGACACCGGCCCGGGCATCCGGCCCGAGGACCTGCCGCACGTGTTCCGCCCGTTCTTTACCACCAAGCAGCGCGGCACCGGGCTGGGGCTGGCGATGGCGGCGCGCATCATCCAGGCCCATGGCGGCGCCATCCGCGCGGCCAACGCCCCGCGCGGCGGCGCCCGCTTCACCATCACGTTACCTGAAATCCCGAGACGATCCGAAACCCATGAATGACCGCCACATACTCGTCACCGACGACCAGGAACCGCACCGCGACCTGATGCGCGACGTCTTGACTGCTTCCGGCTACGCGGTCGAGACCGCCGCCTCCGGCGAGGAGGCGCTCGAACGGCTGCAGCAAAACGGCTTCAGCCTGGTGCTCACCGATCAGATGATGCGCGGCATGTCCGGCATCGATCTGATGCGGCGCGTGCGCGCGCAAAAACCGGAGCTGCCGGTGGTCATCGTCACCGCCCACGGCACGGTGGATACGGCCGTGAACGCCATGAAGGCCGGCGCCACCGATTACATCCAGAAGCCGTTCACGCCGGAGGAGCTGCTGATCGTGGTGCGGCGCGTGCTGGAACGCCAGGACCTGGTGGAGGAAGTGCGCACGCTGCGCCAGCGCATTGCCGAGCCCTACC
>JBLMXN010000086.1:0-7377 GCA_050257795.1 Bacteroidota bacterium | reverse complement strand
GGCAGCGCGGCCTCTCCCTGGCGAGGGCAAGCGCGATCGCGCCCGAGCCGGTGCCGAGATCGGCGATGGTCCAATGCGCATCGGGCGGAATGCGCGCCAGCGCCATTTCCACCAGCAGTTCTGTTTCCGGCCGCGGAATTAGCGTCGCCGGCGACACGATGAATTCCATGGACCAGAATTCGCGCGTGCCGGTGAGGTGGGCGATGGGTTCGCCGCGTCGGCGCCGCGCGAGCATCTCGTCCAATCTCCGTACTTGTGCGTCAGTCAGTGCTGTGTGGCCGTGCGCGATCAACCCGCTGCGGTCGAGACCGCAGACATGCATCAGCAGCACCTCGGCATCGAGCCGTGGCGTGGGGCTGGCGGATTGCAGCACACGCGTGATTCTTTCGAGAGCGGCCCCGACGGTGTGCGACGTGCGGTTCAGGCCGGCGGCATTCATGTTCAGGAGTTCAATGCCGCCAGCAGATCGGCCTGGTCGGCGCTGCGCAGCGCGTCAATGAGCTCGTCGAGCTTGCCTTCCATGACCTGATCGAGTTTGTAGAGCGTCAGGTTGATGCGGTGGTCGGTCACGCGCCCCTGCGGGAAGTTATAGGTGCGGATGCGCTCGGAACGGTCGCCGCTGCCGACCAGGCTCTTGCGCTGGGCCGCCTCCTGCTCGCGCTGCTTGCGCCGCTCCGCCTCGAGCAGGCGCGCCGACAGGATCGACATGGCGCGCGAACGGTTCTTGTGCTGCGAGCGTTCGTCCTGGCATTCGACCACGATGCCGGTCGGCAGGTGCGTGATGCGGATTGCCGAGTCGGTCTTGTTCACGTGCTGGCCGCCGGCGCCGGAGGCGCGGAAGGTGTCGACCTTGAGATCGGCCGGGTTGATGTCGATGGCGTCGATCTCCTCCGCCTCCGGCAGCACCGCCACGGTGCAGGTGGAGGTGTGAATGCGGCCCTGGGCCTCGGTTTCGGGCACGCGTTGCACGCGGTGCGCGCCGGACTCGAACTTCATGCGGGAGTACACGCCCTGGCCCGCGATGCGCGCGATGATTTCCTTGTAGCCGCCGTGCTCGCCGGGGTTCTGGCTCAGTACCTCTACCTCCCAGCGGTGCGCGGTGGCGTAATAGCTGTACATGCGGAACAGGTCGCCGGCGAAAATCGCCGACTCGTCGCCGCCCGCGGCGGCGCGGATTTCCAGGAACACGTTGCGCGCGTCGTTCGGGTCTTTCGGCAGCAGCAGCGCCTGCATCTCGGCCTCGAGTATCTCGATGCGCCGCTGCGCATCCGCCATTTCCTCCTGCGCCATCTCGCGGATGGAGGCGTCGCCGTCCTTGAGCATGGCGCGCGCCGCTTCGAGCTCCTCGTGCACGTGACGGTAATCGCCATAGAGTTTCACCACCGGGTTGATCTCGGCGTACTCCTGCGATAGCTTGCGGAACTGGTCCTGTCTTCCGATGACCTTCGGGTCGGCGAGCAGGCGCTCGATTTCCTCAAAGCGCTCCGCCAGGCCGGCGAGCCTTGCTTCGATCGACGGATTCATGGCTTAGTTTTCGTCGAGGTTGAACAGGCGGCGCGCGGCTTCCAGCAGGGCGTTGTTGCCGTCGTGATCGGCGCGGCGCAAAACGTCGGTCGGCGCGTGCGTGAACTTGTTCGTGAGCGCGCGCGCCAGGTGCTCGATCACCAGCTGCGGGTCGTCGCCGCGGGCCAGGTGCCGGCGGGCGCGTTCCAGTTCCATCTCGCGCAATGCGTCGGCCGATTCGCGCAGCGCCCGGATGGTGGGCACGGCGTCGAGCGATTTGACCCAGCGCATGAAATCCACGACCTGGGTGTCGATGATCTTTTCCGCCTCGCGCGCGGCCTCCTGGCGCGATTCCATGTTTTCCTGCACCACTTCCTTGAGATCGTCGATCGTGTAGAGATAGACGTCGTTGAGCTCGTCGACCTCGGCCTCGATGTCGCGCGGCACGGCGATGTCGACCATGAACATGGGCCGGTGCCGGCGTTGCTTGAGCGCCCGTTCGACCGCGCCCTTGCCCAGGATCGGCAACTGGCTCGCGGTGGAGGAGATGATGATGTCGGCGTCGCCCAGCCTTGTGGGCATTTCCGCGAGCGAGATGGCTTCGGCGCCGAACTCGCCGGCCACCAGCTGCGCGCGCTCGACGGTGCGGTTGGCCACGATCATGTGGCCCGCGCCCTGTTCCTTGAGGTGGCGCGCGCACAGCTCGATCATGTCGCCGGCGCCGATCAGCAGCACGGTCTGTTCCGAAAGCTTGTTGAAGATCTGCTTCGCCAGCTGCACCGCGGCGGAGGCGACCGAGACCGCGGAGGCGCCGATGGCGGTGTCGGTGCGCACCTGCTTGGCCACGGTGAAGGTCTGCTGGAACAGGCGGTTGAGGATCTTGCCGGTGGCGCCGGCCTTGTGCGCGGTGGCGAAGGCCTCCTTCATCTGCCCCAGGATCTGCGGCTCGCCGAGGATCATCGAATCCAGGCCGGCGGCGACCCGGAACACATGTTTCACCGCTTCCTGATCCGGATACTGGTAGAGATACGGCCGGATATCGGCGTGGTTCATGTGATGGTAATGGCAGAACCATTCGATGACGCGCTCATCCTGGGCCGCCTCCAGTCCGCAGTAGAGCTCGGTGCGGTTGCAGGTGGAGACGATCGTGGCCTCGGCGGCGCCGCCGTTGTCGGTGACCTCGTGCAGCGCCCCGATCAATTTCTCCGGGGCGAACGCCGCCTTTTCGCGGACGTTAACCGGCGCGGTGTGGTGATTGATGCCGAAGGCAAGCAGGTGCATAAGAAAAACCGGGTAATCGCCGCTGATGCCGGCGATTTTGACCCATCAGGGTCCGGTGTCAAGTTTGGATGGGGCCACTTTCAGCATCCTCAGGGCCAGCAATGTTAACCCGACTTCCATGCCTATTAATATGATGCCGAGGACAAGCAGTATCCAGTTACCGCCCGACCACCACGATATCAGCTGCAGAATCAGCGCCGCATTGGTCGTGGCCAGCAGGAAGACCAGGGGTATGAGCACCGTGACCAGGGGTCGGTTCAGGCGGCGCAGCATCAGGGCCATTGCGGCCAGGCCAAGAATGGCCAGCATCTGATCGGTGACGCCGAAGATCGGCCACAGGGAATAGGCGCCGCGACCATGGCCGGCGTACAGCGCCAGGACGGCGGACAAGACGACGGCGATGCCGATCTGGGTTTTTTCCCGGGCCGGCAGGACGGGCGCGTACTGTTCCGCCAGGCCGGCCAGCAATTGTTTCTGCACGCGCAAGCCGCCTTCCAGCGTCGCCGCGAGCAGGCCGGTGACGACCACCGCCGCGAGAGTGCGCGCGAATCCGGGATCGAGGCCGATGCCGACCGCGTGCTGCGCGAAGCCGTTGACGTAGAGCGTGAGCGCCTTGGACAAATCCTGGAGCGAATCCCAGGATCCATAATACTGATTCCATTCCGGCGCGCCGGTGAAAGCCGTGCCGCCGATGATCACGGCGCTCAACGCTAGCCAGCCGAGCGCCACGGCCCCGCCGTAGCCGATGTAGCGCGCGTCGGCATCGCGTCGCATCTGGCGCGCCGTGATGCCGTTGGCGATGAGCAGATGAAAGCCGGCCACCGCGCCGGAAGTCAGCGTGACGAACAGCCACGGAATCACCGGCGGGATGCCGGGCGCCGTGTGAATTTCGGGCGCGACCAGATTCGGGTGATCGATCGCCACCGCGATGTAGAAAACAAGCAGCATTAGCGCCAGCAACAGACCGGTGAGATAGCCGCGCGGACGGATCAGTTTCCACATCGGCAGGCGCGTGGCGTGGTAACCGTAAATGAACAAGATGACGACCCACACCACGGTTGCGTCGAATGCTACGTAGGAATCGGCAGTTTCGAGATGCAGCGCGCCGGTGAAGCTCAGGGGAATGGCGTCGAACAACCAGATACCGGCCAGGCTCAGCGTGAGCGCGATCAGCGTGGCGGGAACGACCGCGAAATCCTCCCGGCCGTGCAGAAAGTTGCCGAGGAAAAGCGCGACGACCGCGAGGCCCCAGAACGGCAGGACCGCCGACGGGAAGGCGGCCAGGGTCTGGGCCACCAGCGTCGCGCAGACGGCATTGATGACGAGCAGCAGCAGAAAAATCGGCAGGGCGAAAATCCCGTGGGCCGGACGGCCGAAGAGCCGGGCGGCGATCTGCGCCGGATCCAGGCCCGGGTAGTGCGTCGCCATCCACAGCGCGCCGAGTCCATAGGTCCCGGCGGCGGTCACGGTGCCGACCACGGCCCATAGAAAAGCCGGGGCCCATCCCCATATTAACGAAATGACGGTTCCGGTGACGGCGATTCCCCCGGCGAGCGCGGCCACGTGGTGGCCGAACACGACATGACGGTTGGTCGTGGCGGGTTTCTCGCCGGCAGGGGCAGGCGGGGCGGATATACTATAATCCTCCTCAAGACGGAAAACCCCGAGCGCCAGAAGCTTGGAGTAAAAGCGGTACCCGAAGGCGAACGCCACCGCGGCCGCGATCACCAAAACCAGCGAATTCATGATTTATCCGCGCCGCCGGGCGCGCTGCCAGAAACCATTCCGATGCCTCTCCTGTTCACCAATTGCGCGACATGTCTGAATATCGGAGACTGCCATGACTATTTTAGATGGCTTGGCGAATATCCGCGCGTGATGCCGGTCGAAGGGATATTCCATTACCCGCCGCCGTTCGAGACACTATAAATATGATCACTTTCCGTTATCGCCTGTTCCCGACCCTGCTCAGTCTGTCGCTGTTGGCGGCCTGCGCCGGCACCATCAAAACCGCGCCGGAGCCGGCCGCGGCCGGCTCCGTCAATGCGCCGGCCGACACGGCGGAGGCGGACCTGCCCAAGGTCGCGCTGACGCCGCAAATTCTGTACGAGTTGCTGGTCGGTGAGATCGCCGGGCAGCGGGGGCAGATCGGGGTCGCCGCCGATACGCTGGGCAAAGTGGCGCAGCAAACGCGCGATCCGCGCGTCGCCGAACGCGCGACGCTGGCGGCGCTCTATGCCAAGCGCTACGACGAGGCGCTGCAATCGGCCCGGCTGTGGGTCGAGCTGGAGCCGGGCGATGTCGAGGCGCACGAGGCCCTGGTCACGACGCTGCTGGAACTCAACCGGATGCCGGAAGCCAAGGACCAGTTCAATAAACTGTTTGCCCTGGAGGAAGCGAGCCAGAATCTCGATCAGGCCTACCTGCGCGCCGCCGCGGTACTCGCCCGCGCCAGCAACCGCGCCGTGGCCACCGAAATCATGCGTTCGCTCGTGGCGCGGCATCCGCAGCAGGCAACGGCGCACTTCGCCATGGCGCACCTCATGGTTCGCGGCGGCGACCTCGACAAGGCGCTCGTCGCCGACGAAGAGGCGCTGAAGCTGAGCCCGGGCTGGGAAGAGGCGGCCTTGTTCAAGGCCCGTATCCTGCTGTCCCTGAAGGAGCCGCAGAAGGCGCGCGCCTTCTATGAATCGTTTCTGGAGCGCAACCCGGGCGCAACCGGCGTCCGCCTGAACTACGCGCGGTTCCTGATCGACCAGAAGGAATGGCAGAAGGCGCTCGAGGAATTCAAACGCGTGGCGGCCGCCGTGCCGAACGACGCCGACACGATTTACGCCGTGGGCCTGCTGTCGTTGCAGAACAACCGGCTCGACGACGCCGAGAAGTATCTGAAGCAGGCGCTCGCCTTGCGTCCGCAGAACGACCAGGCGCGCCTGTATCTGGGCCAGGTCGCGGAACAGTCGAAGCGCTATCCGGAGGCCGCGCGCTGGTACCGCGAGATATCCAACGGCGAATATTATTTCGAGGCGCAGGTCCGGCTCGGCGTCGTCACGGCCAGGCAGGGCGATCTCGCCGCGGCGCGCCGGCTGCTGGACGGCATCGATGTGCAGAACGACGCGCAACGCGTGCAGGTGGCGCTGGCGCAGGAGCAGATCCTGCGCGAAGCGAAACAATATCGCGAGGCGCTCGAGGTATTGAACGCCGCCATCAAGGCCGTGCCGGACGACAAGGATCTGCTGTACGCCCGGGCACTGACGGCGGAGAAGCTGGACATGGTGGACGTGTCCGAGCGCGACCTGCGCGCCATCCTCAAGCAGGATCCGAAGAACGTCAACGCACTGAACGCGCTCGGCTACACGCTCACTGATCGCACCACGCGCTATCAGGAGGCGCTCGGGCTGTTGCAACAGGCCATGACCCTCAAGCCCGACGACGCTTTCATCCTCGACAGCATGGGTTGGCTGCAGTACCGCATGGGCAACAACGCCGAAGCGGTGAAATATCTCAAGCACGCACTCGATCTGCGCAACGACGCGGAGATCGCCGCGCATCTCGGCGAGGTGCTGTGGGTGATGGGCAACCATCGCGAGGCCGAATCCGTCTGGAACCGCGCGTTGCACGACACGCCGGACAGCGAAGCGCTTACCAGCGTCATCAAAAAGTACAAACCATGAGGCGTGGTTTGGGCGTCGCCGTGCTGGCCATGCTCGCGGCCGGCTGCGCCACCGTGCCTTCTCCCCCACCGGTCGAGGATCCGGCCGCCGCCTGGCAGGCGCGGCAAGCGGAGTTGCGGACGCTCTCCGCCTGGACGCTGCAAGGGCGGCTCGCGATGCGCGCCGCCGAGGAAGGCTGGCAGGCCTCGGTGCACTGGATCCATGACGGCGGGCGTCAGCAGATCGATCTGACCGGCCCGCTCGGTCGCGGGCATCTGCGGCTGACGCAGGACAGCAGTGGCGCCGAGTTGCGCGACGCCGACCAGAAAACCTGGCGCGCCGAAAACGCCCAGCGGCTTTTGTACCGCACCACCGGCTGGCTGGTACCGCTCGACGGACTGAATTACTGGATACTCGGATTGCCGGCGCCGGGTCCGGCCGCGAAGCTGGCGCTGGACGATCAGGGCCGCCTGAAAACCCTCGATCAATCCGGTTGGGATATCCGTTTCCTCGAATACGCGCGCCAGGGATCGCTCGAGTTGCCGAGCAAGATTTTCATAAGAAGACGGGGCGGCGCGAACGAAACCGCGGCCGCGAAGGATGTCGATGTGGAAGTTCGTCTGATTATCGAGCGCTGGACGCTCGCTGGAAAGAACAGTGAGGCGCCGGCAGCGAGGTGAAGAGAGATTCGAACCTAATCTCAAAATCATTCCCCCCTCCCCTCGCGGGAGGGGGTTAGGGGGAGGGGGAAACCAATACCGAATTTTCCGGAGGTATTTCTCACCCCCACCCTGACCCTCCCCATCAAGGGGGAGGGATTCTGATTAGATGATGAGATAGGTTCTCTTCACCCTTTATACTCTTCATCCCTTACGCCCGACCTCTCACGATGAAAACCTGGCCGGCACCGGCGAAACTGAACCTGTTCTTGCGCGTCACC
>JBLMXN010000085.1:0-4509 GCA_050257795.1 Bacteroidota bacterium | reverse complement strand
CGGCGCGGTGCAGGTTCTCGTGCGAGCCGATGAACATCGAGAAGTTCGCCGCTTCGGAGGCGTGCGAGGACAGCGTCCAGGAGATGCCGGCGGCGTGAAACACCTTGCCGTAGCCGATCAGCCCGTCGATGTGCGGCTCGGCGAAGAAGTCGGCGGACGGTGTGATGACCAGCACCTCGGCACCTTTCACGTCGAGCGGATACTTCACGTCGACGCCGGTTTCGTCCTTCACGTCTTCCTCGAGGCCGAGCAGCGTGTCCGCCAGCGCCGGCTCGGGCAGGCCGAGGTTGTTGCCGATCTTGTGGACCTTGCCGATGATTTCGTTCGAATATTTCTGGCCGACGCCCACGGCATCCATCACGTCGCGCGCGGCCATGGAGATTTCCGCGGTGTCGATGCCGTAGGGGCAGAACACCGAGCAGCGGCGGCACTGCGAGCACTGATGGAAGTAGCTGTACCACTCGTCGAGCACGTCCTTGGTCATGTCGCGCGCGCCGACGAGCTTGGGGAAGAATTTGCCCGCGAAGGTGTAGTAACGGCGGTACACGCTGCGCAGCAGGTCCTGGCGTGCGACCGGCATGTTCTTGGGATCGGAGGTGCCGAGATAATAATGGCACTTGTCGGTGCAGGCGCCGCACTTCACGCACGAATCGAGGAACACCTGGAGCGCGCGCGACTTCGAAACCAGCTCGCCCAGCTTCATGACCGCGACGTTCTCCCAGTCCGGCACCAGTTCGCCGGGGAAGCCGACGCCGGCCTGGATATCGGGCTTGGCCACGTACGGCTTGCTGTTGGCCATCGTCCCCGGATGCACGTGGGGGATGGACTGGTATTCGCCGAGGACGGGGGTTTCGAAATTGGCCATCTTTATTTATCCCCTGGTGGTCGCCTTGGTGTTGTCGATTTCCGCGCTCCAGCCGGCAACCCAGCGATGTTCGCGCGGGTTGTCCACCTGGTTGCGGGTGGGGCTGAAGAATACGCCCGGGGCGTGCAGCAGCTTGCTCACCGGAAACACAATCATCAGTGTCGCGACCAGCGTCAGGTGCACCAGCAGCGCCGGATCGGGCGGCAGCGGCTGCCAGTTGAAACGCATGAGGCCAAGGAAGAAGGTCTTCACCGAGATGATGTCGGTGTGCGCCAGGAAGCGCATGGACAGTCCGCTCGCGCCGATGCCGGCGAGCAGGGCGAGCATCAGGTGGTCCGAGGGACTGCTGATGTAGCGCACGCGGTCCACCAGGAAACGGCGGCCCCACAGGCCGATCAGGCCGCCGATGAAGCCGAGGCCGGTGAACACGGTGAACCAGTGCAGCCACGGCACGAAGAACCAGACGGGGTCGGTGAAGTAGCGCAGATGCCACAAGAGCTCGACGAACAGGCAGAGGTGAAACACCCACCCGAACAGCCAGATCCACTTGTTCGATTTGAACAGGCTTTCGAACACTGTGACTTCGCGCGCCATGCGCATCCACACCCCGGCGCGGGTGACCGGCGCCGGGGTGGTGGGGATTTTCAACGGCTGCGGCGTGCGCGCGAAGATGTAAATCTTGCGCGCGACGCCGATGACGAGGATAGCCGTCGCCACGTAAAACAACAGCGCATAAATCACTGTCACAGCCGACATCGATGACCCCGCTGGTTTTCGCCGGACGGGGAGGTTAGCCCCGTCCGGGTTGGCTGGTAATTGATTAAACGCAACCGGTCGGCTTCGGCAGGCCGGCGTATTTGCACGCCTGCTTGGCCGGGCCGTACGGGAACAGCTCGTACAGGTACTTGCTGTTGCCCTTGTCCGGGCCGAGCTTCTTGCCGATCGCCTTGGTCAGGACGCGCACGGCGGGCGCGATCTGGTATTCCTCGTAGTACTCGCGCAGGAAGTTGATCACTTCCCAGTGGTTCTCGCTCAGATCGCAATTGTCGACCTTGGCCATTTCCTTCGCGACTTCTTCGTCCCAGTCCTGGCGGTTGGTGAGATAGCCTTCCTCATCGGTCTCGATGGTCTTTCCGGCAACGTTAATAGGCATGGATGTACTCCTCGTCGGTTGATAGTGAAATGAACGTCAGAGCCAGGCTTGTACGGTGGGGTGCTCCGCCACCAGGTCGACAAACCCGCTGTAATCGACCAGCTTGATGCCGTCGATGACCCGATCCTGCATCCCGCGTGCTTCGATGTCGGGATAGAGCGCATAGATCGGATGGTTCTTGAGCGCCTGCTCGACCATCTTGCTGGCCGAGGTGTTCTTCAGGGCGCCGTACACGCCGTCTTCGATGAGCAGGACGGCGCATCCCTTCTTGAGGTGCTTGAGGCAGCTCTCGAGGGTGTTGCGTTCGGTTGGTGATTTGTTCACGGTATGCAGCATGGATCGTTCCCTTAGAAGCTCAGTATGACGTCTTGGGATTGCATCAGGTCGGTCATCTCCGCGGCGCTGATGACTTTCACCGGGACGATGAAGTCCTCTTCCTTCAGGCCGCGGGCGTCCATCGATTCCTTCTCCACGTACAGCTTTTCGATGTCGTAGCCTTCGAGCGCGCGGTACGTCGGCGAGAAGTTTTTGACGTCGATGGCCTTGGTATGCTGACCCTTCGCGATCTCGTAGACGCCGTCGTCGATGAATGCGAGGCTGACGTCCTGGTCGAACGCCGCCGCGATCAACACCACTTCGAGCGATTCGAGCGCGTAAATCGTGCCGTACGGGGCCTTGCGGTTCACGTACAGGAACTTCTTGATTTTACCGCTGGTGTCTTCTTCCATCTCGATGCCGCCGGTTGCTTCGGTCATAGCTTCCCCCGTTAATCGCCGAACACGACCAGACGGTCCGCCTGGATGCCCGATTCAATAAGTTGTCCCAGCCCGGAGATGTGGAATCCTTCCTGCAGATTCTCGTCCTTGATGCCTCGACGCAGCGCCGCCGCCACGCACACCACGAGGTCAATGTGATGGTCTTTGGCCAGTTTTTGCCAGCGGTTGACGATATGACGGTCATCCTGCGGCGGCTCGGTGAGCCGGCTCGAGTTGTATACGCCGTCGTGGTAGAAGAACACGCGGTGGATCTTGTGTCCTTTCTCGATTGCAGCCTTGGCGAACAGATACGCCGTGTCCGACGCCTGATGCGTGTACGGCCCTTCGTTGACCAAAATACCGAACTTCATCATCGCTCCCCTTGATCTATATCAAAACCCCGGTGGCCTTTATGGGCCGACGCCGGGAAAATCCCGGCGTCGGTTGCAGCGACTGCTTTGTGCCTGACGCTCAGAAGCGGATGTGCGTCGAGGCATTCAGCGTGTACCGGGAACCACGCCAGTTGTCGATGTGGAACTTGGTGAACGGCAGCCCGGTCAGTTCGAAGAACCGCGGCCAGCCGATGCGCTCGACCCAGTCACCAACGCGCTCCCAATCCTTCGCGTCCTGTTTGTAAACGCGCAGGATGTTTTTGACGATCGCCCCGGCTTCCGGCCAGCGCGGCGGGTTGTTCGGCACGCCGGCGGCCACGAGCTTGTGGAACATGGGTTTGCTGCGGGCGTTGGAGTTCTTGCCGCCGACCCAGATGGCGATCTTGGAATGCTCCGGATCGTTGATCTGCATCGGCGGGCAGGGCGGATAGCAGGCGCCGCAGCAGATGCATTTTTTCTCGTCGACTTCGAGCGAGGGCTTGCCGTTGACCATGGCCGGACGGATCGCCGCCACCGGGCAGCGCGCCACGACCGACGGACGCTCGCAGATGTTGGCCACCAGATCATGGTTGATCTTGGGCGGTTTGGTGTGCTGGATGTTGATGGCGATATCGCCCTGGCCGCCGCAGTTGATCTGGCAGCAGGAGGTCGTGATGTGCACGCGGTTCGGCATGTCCTCTTTGATGAATTCCTCGTGCAGATCGTCCATCAGTGCCTTGACCACGCCCGCGGCGTCGGTGCCGGGGATGTCGCAGTGCAGCCAGCCCTGGGTGTGCGAGATCATGGTCACCGAGTTGCCCGTGCCGCCGACCGGGTAACCGGCGTCGGTCAATGCCTGGATCAGCGGCTCGACCTTCTCCTTCTTGGAGACGGCGATCTCCATGTTGGAGCGGATGGTGAAACGGACGAAGCCCTCGCCGTACTGGTCGATGATGTCGCACAGCAGGTTAAGCTCGTAGGTGCCGAGCTGGCGCTGCGTGCCGACGCGCACGGTCCAGATCTCGTCGCCGCTCTTGGCGACGTGGTGCAGCACGCCCGGACGCGGACGATCGTGGTACGCCCAGTTGCCGTAGTTCTTGATCATGAGCGGATGCATGTACTGAAAGCCGTCGGGACATCCGGTTTCGATCGGCGGGCGCATTTTCTGTGCTTCTGCCATTGTTCAATTCTCCAAATCTGTTCGGTTCGATATGTTCGGGTCGTCGCGAGTCGCGGGTCAGCCAGCCGCCTTCTGGTGGCGCTGATTCCACTTCTCGGCTTCCTGATCCCATTCGTCCGTGCGGATGTAGGAGACCGTGCGCGGATGGTTGATCATGTTCGGATCCACCTCGAGGCCGACGCCTT
>JBLMXN010000084.1:0-3507 GCA_050257795.1 Bacteroidota bacterium | reverse complement strand
TCGCCGGTGGCGGGGTGGGACAGGCAGTGGGAATTGTTGCGGAAGAGCGTTTTTAATAAGTAGGAACCATGGGGTCAGATTCGATTGGCTCTTCAAAAACAAAAGCTTGGCTAGTTGGGCGTTCAATCGAGTCTGACCCCATTGGAAGCAGGAAGGATCAAATAAACTTCGCGTTGAACACCCACACCGCCGCCAGCCCGAGCAGAAAACATCCCGCGGCATGTAACAGGGCCCATCGCCGGTAGCGCCTGACGATCTCGGTTTGGGTGAAGGCGGACAGAATATACGGCCGGCGGCGGTCATGGGTCGGGCCGAGGACGTTCAGTCCGTCGGTGAAAGTTCTGGTTTGTTCCTGACGGTTTTTCATTACCTCGCGCCGTGCCTCGGCGCGCGCCAGCCTCCATTCCTTGTCGTCGATCTTGCCGTCCTTGTCGAGATCGAAGCGTTGCAGCAGCGTGGGCTGGTCGTTTTTCCAGGCGCGCAGGACTTCGCGCACGTCCTCGTCCACGGTCGGCATGCTGGCATAGCTGCTGACGTTTTTCAGAAGACCGAGGGCATAGAGACGCTCGCCGGAGTTGATGCGTTCCTCGGTGAAGCGATAGGTGCCGCCGGCGCGCTGGGCGGTGACGAAATTCGCCATGAAGACGGAATGGGCGATGCCGCTCAACGACGAGTTGGATCGCCACACGTCCTTGTGCCGCGGCGTGATTTCCGCGCCCTCGGGGTCGACCACCACGCGCCCGGTGTCGTCCTGCAGCCAGAAGGTCTCGGTGCTTTCGCCCTTGTCGATGGTTTGCCAGCGGCTCTGGTTGCGGTTGCCCGCGTTGGTGACGTATTCCTCGACCTTGTAGCGGTACCAGACGCAGGGGAGCCCCGACAGTTTGGCGATGATGGGCGGGCCGTCCATGAGCTTGCCCAGCCCTTCTAGTTCCACGTAGCCCTGCGGGGCGGAGCGGATTTTCGCGGTCGGCGTATCCTCGACGAGGCGCACGTTGCTGACGTTGCGCCAGGTGCGCCAGGAGGCGTAGGCGGAGCCGGCGACCAGCACCGCCACCGCGATGCCGACGGCGACGGGATCGCTGTGATGAATTGATTGCGCCCAGTCCGCCAGCCACCGGGCGATCGGACCGGAAGCCGACATGCTTAATTGTTGAACAGCGCCCTGACGTTGACGTCCTTGATCTCTTCTTCCTTGAAGCGCAACAGCGCCTTTTCCTCGAACCGGAACAGCGTGGCGATCACGTTGTCGGGGAACTGCTCGATGCGGATATTGTTGGCGTTGACGATATCGTTGTAGAACTCGCGCCGGTCGGCGATCTGCGCCTCGAGCTGCGAGATGCGGTCCTGCAGGTGCTGGAAGTTTTCGTTGGCGCGCAGCTCGGGGTAGTTCTCCGCGACCGCGAACAGGCGCGTGAGCCCGGCGCGCAGCTCGGTTTCGGCGGCGCCGAGCGAGCCGACGTCGCCGGCCTCGCGCGCGCTGTGCACGGCGGCGCGCGCCTGGGTCACTTTTTCGAGCACGCCGCGCTCATGCTGCATGTACTGTCGGCAGGCGTCGACCAGCTTCGGCAGTTCGTCGTGGCGCTGCTTCAGCAGCACGTCGATGTTCGACCACGCCTGGGCGACGTTGTTCTTGAGACGCACGAAATTATTGAACATGGTGACGGCGTACAAAAACAGCGCGGCGAAAATGCCGAGAAAAACGAAAGTCGCGATGGACATGATTTCCCCTTACGTATGCCGGTGGCGGCTTCAGTAAAGGAGTATAGACGCCGGGGAAGCAGCCGCTAGCGCGCGGGCTCGTCCTCCAGGCCGATGGGGACTTCCTCGATGGCATGATGGCGGATGTGAAAACCGCGCAGCTCCAGCACCCCCTTGGTGCCGAGCGAGACGATCAGATAGAGCGCATCCGGGTATTCGTGCTGCTCGACGTCGGCGATCGAGGGCAGCGGCGGGGCGTCGGGATGCGAATGATAGATGGCCGCGAGTTCCTCGCCGCGCTCGCGCATGGCGCGCATGGCCGCGATCTGACCCTGCGGGTCGAGCGCGAACAGATGCTTGCGGTCGCCGGAGGCGTTGGCCACCGGATAGCATTTCCTGAAGCCGCTGCGATCGCGCGAGATCAGGCCGCAGATTTCCTCGTCCGGCGATTTCTGCGCCAGATGCAGCAGCTGGTTCACGATGGGGCGGGGAAGGCGGACGGTGTTCACGGCGTGCCGCACACCGGGCAGCGCGGGTCCTTGCGCAGCCGCATCTCGCGCCATTCCATGGCGAGCGCATCGAACAGCAGCAGCCGGCCGGCCAGCGTCTGGCCGATCCCGAGCAGCAGCTTGAGCGTCTCGACCGCCTGGATCGAACCGATGATGCCGACGGCGGGAGCGAGCACGCCAAACGTGGCGCAGGCCTCGTCGGCCCCGCCGCCTTCGCTGTACAGGCAGCGGTAGCACGGCCCGCCCGGCGGAAATACCGCGACTTGGCCCTCGAAGCGCACCACCGCGCCGGAGATGAGCGGAATGCCGGCGCGCATGCAGGCCTCGTTGATGGCGAAACGGCTGGCAAAATTATCGGTCGTGTCGACCACGGCATCGACCTGGCGCACCTGTTCGGCAAGTTCCGCGCCTTCGAGTTTGTGATTGATGGAGCTGATGCGCGTGTCCGGGTTGAGCGCCCGCAGTGTCTGTACCGCCGAGTCGGTTTTATCGTGGCCGATGCCGCCGGTCGTGTGCACGATCTGGCGCTGCAGATTGGTGAGGTCGACCTTGTCGTGATCGACGAGCACGAGCCGGCCCACGCCGCTCGCGGCGAGGTACATCGCCACCGGCGAGCCGAGCCCGCCGAGGCCGATGATCAATACGCGGGCCGCGAGCAGTTTTTCCTGGCCGCGGACATCAATTTGCGGCAGCAGGATATGACGGCTGTAGCGCAGGAGCTGTTTGTCATCCATGGCGCTGAGTCTGGAACGAATTACCGCCGGCCGCCGGTAACGCGCGCGTGCCCGGCCAGGTCCGGAGAACAAACGATATCATGATAACCAAGGCGGCGCAGAAGCCCGGACACGGCGCCGGCCTGATCCCAGCCATGTTCCAGCAACAACCAGGCGCCGGGTTTGAGATGGCGCCCGGCAGCCGAGGCAATCTGGCGGATGGCGTCGAGCCCGTCGGCGCCGGCAATGAGGGCCTGTTTTGGTTCGTAACGCACATCGCCTGCTTCGAGATGCGGGTCGGACGCGCACACGTATGGCGGGTTGCTGACGATCATGTCGAGCACTGCATCCGCGAGCGGGGACAGCCAGTCGCCGTGACGGAGCTCGACGTTCGCCAAACTGAACTTGCCGGCGTTTGCGCGCGCCACCTCGAGCGCTGCGGATGAAATATCCGTGGCGATGATGCGGCAGCGCGGCCTCTCCCTGGCGAGGGCAAGCGCGATCGCGCCCGAGCCGGTGCCGAGATCGGCGATGGTCCAATGCGCATCGGGCGGAATGCGCGCCAGCGCCATTTCCACCAGCAGTTC
>JBLMXN010000083.1:0-19442 GCA_050257795.1 Bacteroidota bacterium | reverse complement strand
GCTGCTCGCCGGCGACGACGAAGCGGCGCTCGATCAGCTGCTCGAAATCGTCCGGCGCGACCGCCGCTACGGCGATGGCGCCGCGCACAAGGCGATGCTGAAGGTTTTCGTGTTGCTCGGGGACAAGCCGGAGCTGGTCAGGAAATACCGCGGACTGCTGTACAGCGCGCTGAATTAGGGCGGCGGCAGATCGCCGGATGGCTATTCCTCTTTCACGCCGGATTTTTTCAACAGCTCGACAATGCGGGTGTAACCGCCGCGAACGGAAATCTTGAGCGCGGTATCGCCGCGTCCATCCTTGGCGTTCACGTCGGCGCCGTTGTCGAGCAGCATCTGGACGATATCGCTGTAGCCTTTGTAGGCCGCCGCCATCAACGGCGTTTTGCCGCTGATGGTCCGCACGTTCACGTTCACGCCCTGGTTGAGCAACGATTGCACCACGGCGATGCGGCCCTTGAGGATGGCCGTGAACAGCGCCGCCGCGCCGTGCGCCGTCTTGGATCGGCCGCTTTTCTCCAGGCCGGTGGGGAGCTTGAGCACGCGGTTGCTGAGCGAGATCACGATCATGGCAACCAGCCCGAGCAGGCTGATCTGCGGATCGATCCCGAATTCCCTGGCAATATCCGCCGGCAGGTTGGCGCCGGCGGCGAGCGCGACGATGACCAGGATGAGGGTGAATTTGAGGTACCGAACCAGCGCGACGCCGACCACCGCGATCAGACCGCCGAGCAGATAGCGACGATCGAAATTGATGGCATTCGTCCAATCGGTGGGAAGATTGGCGCCGATGCTCAAGAGGATGACGACGATGACGAGACCCCAATCTCGCGGCGATTCTTTTAATATGACCACACAACCTCTCCTCTGTTTCTTGTCGAGCGCCGCTATCGGGCCGGCCGGCAGCGGCGCATAGCCCTAAGTTTAGATGCATTTTCCGGCCTGTGAAGCCGGAATGATGGCGATACGCCGCCGGCGCCGCCTGGCAGAAAAGCCCGGTTTTCCCCGAGAATCGTAACGATACGCCGACCCGTCGTCACGCCGCGCCGAGCACGCGCCCGAGCCAGTGAGCGATGTCGCGGATTTCATCCGGCACCAGCGTATGACCCATGCCATACGCATGCCAGTCCAGCGACAGTCCGCGCGCTTCCATCAACCGGCGTACGTGCTCCCCCAGGCTGAACGGAACCATGCGGTCATCCGTGCCATGCGCCATGAAGATCGGTACCGGCACGTTGGCGGAATGCACTTCGCCCAATAACTGTTCGGCGAATGGCACCGGCGCGGACAACGACAGGATACCGGCGAGCCGCTCGGGGTAACGCAAACCGGTGTGCAGCGCGATCGCCCCGCCCTGCGAGAATCCCGCCAGCACGACGCGCGCGGCAGGGGTGCCCTGCCGGACTTCATTCGCGATCAACCCTTGCAGGATCTTTTCCGATTCGCGGATATGCCCGGCGTTCTGTTCGATTCCGTGCTCCGTCATGGCGATGTCGTACCAGGCGCGCATGACATAGCCGCCGTTGATGGTGACCGGCCGGTATGGCGCGTGCGGGAAAACGAAGCGCCACGCCGTCCGCGGCGGCAGCCGCAGCTCGGGAATCAGCGCTTCGAAATCATGGCCGTCCGCGCCCAAGCCATGCAACCAGATGATGCTGGCGGTCGGACGCGGCGCGGTCTCGACCACGACCGGGAGTTCGTCCTGGGGTCGGGTATCCATGCGGGAGAATCAGTCTTCGCCGCGGTAGACGCAGCCGGCGGTGCAGGTCTCGCGCACCACGACCTTGGACAAGGGCGGCAGCGCCGGTTTGAGCCGGCGCCAGATCCAGCGCGCGAGATGCTCGCTCGTGGGATTCTCCAGACCTTCGATCTCGTTCAGGTAATGATGATCCAGCTGTTCATACAGCGGCTGGAATGCGCGGCTGAGATCGGCGAAATCCATGATCCAGCCGGCCTCGGCCTGCACCGAGCCGGCGACGTGGATCTCGACGCGGAAAGAATGGCCGTGCAGGCGCCGGCACTTGTGATTCGCCGGCACGTTCGGAAGGTGATGCGCGGCCTCGAGGGTGAAGATCTTGAATATTTCCACGGGAGCAACCAGCTGAGAATAACCAAACAAGTTTAACGACTTTTGCCTTCTGCGAAAACCGCGGCCCATGGGTGAGCCGCGAAGCGGCGAACGGGCGCACATGGAAGTGCGCCCCGGGCTTTTCCGCGAAGCAGGACAGCGCAGCGGAAAAGGGCCGTCTGCGGTGCCGAGGGATGCAGGAGTGGTACAGGGATGTACCGTCTACGGAGCCAAGGACGCAAAACCACGACGGTCGCGGTACCGGAGGCATGGCGCTAGAATAACCTGACGATTGAATCTGTTTCACACGCCGCCTAAGGCAGGAAGAACCATGGCCCAAGCCCTGCTGCCGCTGATCGTCGAACCCGCGGAGCTCGAAAAACATCTCGGCGCGGAAAACCTGCTGATCGTCGATCTGAGCCGGCCGGAAACCTACGCGCAGGCCCACCTTCCCGGCGCGGTGCACCTCGAGTACGCGCAGATCGTCGCCGCCCGGCCGCCGGCGATGGGCATGCTGCCGGACGCGGCCCAGCTGAGCGAGGTGCTCGGTTCTATCGGCGCGACCACGGACAGTCACATCGTCGCCTACGATGACGAAGGCGGCGGGCGCGCGGCGCGGCTGCTGTGGACGCTGGACGTTATCGGCCATCCGCACTACTCCCTGCTCAACGGTGGTCTGCATGCCTGGATCAACGAGCGGCATCCGGTCAACACCGAGACGGTGCAAAGACCGCGCAGCTCCTATCCCGTCACTATCAGCGACGGCGTGGTCGCGGACAAAAATTACATTCTGGAGCGTCTGCGCAATCCGGGCGTGGTTATCGTGGATGCGCGCTCGCCCGCGGAATACCGCGGCGAGAACCGGCGCGCGGAACGCGCCGGGCATATTCCGGGAGCGGTCAACTTCGATTGGATGAACGAGATCGACCGGACGCGCAATCTGCGTCTGAAACCGGCGGAGGAATTGAAACAACTCCTGTCACGGCTGGGAGTGACGCCGGACAAGGAGGTCATCGCCTACTGCCAAACGCATCACCGTTCGGCGCATACTTATATAATGTTGAAGAACCTGGGTTACCCGCGGGTGCGCGGATACCCCGGCTCCTGGTCGGAATGGGGCAACAGCCCAGACACGCCTATCGAATGAACGGCCAGACGCTATCTGGACGAGACTGGGTCCGGCGAACCTTGGCGAGTGCCAGTTGGCGCACGAAACGGTCGTGCAACAGCACGGCGTAGATGTCCCCGCCGTACACCATCGCCGCCGTTTCCTGCCGCCAGGCATCGTCCGTCTGCGCGGATTTGGACGCCATTATTTTTGTTTTTAACAACTCGAACAGCTTCATTATTTTTCTCCTCCCAACTCCCCCGAGGTGATTCGGGCCTTGCGACCCTATTCATATCGCAACTCCCATGCCAATGGCCGGGCACAAGCGCGCGTTTTCACTCAACGTGCTGAATTACCGATCCTTTAGCCGGAGAAACGGCTTCAGCGCCGGTTCATGCTTCATCGATGAACGGCATGTTTGTAAAATCGGGCTTACAGATTTGCCGGCCCGACAATGCCCCGCGGCGCGAAATCCTTCATGTTTGCCTGTGATATCAAGAAATCTTGGCGCCGATAATCAAGGATTTAGGGCACGGCGCAGACAGCGGACACATGGACATTGGCGCTCAAACCAGCTGTCAAAATTACCGACAGAGATCTTTCGCGCGAAAACAGAGATTTACTTCAAGATTGGCGCGTCTGCACACGCGTGCCCGCCAGCCATGAGGCGCGGCCTACGCGCCGCCGAGATAATCCCCTAAACGCGCCACCGCCTCCAGCAGACGCTCCAGCGTATTGGCATAGGAAAAACGCACGTGCCCGGCGGCGCGATGGCTGCCGAAATCCAGTCCCGGCGTGATCGCCACGCCGGTGCGTTCGAGCAGATCGCGGGCGAACGCCTGGCTGTCATCGGTAAAGCGCGTGCAATCCGCGTACAGGTAAAACGCGCCCTGCGGAGTCAGCGGAATGTCGAACCCCAGTTGGCGCAACGCCGGCAGCAGGAAATCGCGGCGCTCGCGAAAGACTTCGCGCCGGCGCTGCAGCTCACGCTGGACCTCAGGCGCAAACGCCGCCAGCGCGGCATGTTGCGCCGGCGTGTTGGAGGCCAGAAAAACATTCTGCGCGAGCTTGTCGATCGCCGACATATACGCCGGCGGCGCCACCAGCCATCCCAGACGCCAGCCGGTCATGCCGTAGTACTTGGAGAAACTGTTGACCACGAACACCTCCGGCGAATGCGCGAGCGCCGTGATGGCTTCGCCTTCGTAAACCAGGCCGTGGTAGATCTCGTCGACGATCAGCACGCCGCCGAGTTGGTCCACCGCCCGCACGATTTCCGCCAGTTCATCGCCGGCGATCAACGTACCGGTCGGATTGGAAGGCGACGCCAGCAGCACCGCGACGGTGCGCGCGGTCCAGTGACGGCGAATCAGATCGGCGTTGAGCTGATACGCGGTCGAGGCATCCACCGGCACGCTTACCGGCTCGCCTTCGAACAGCCGCACGAAATGGCGGTTGCAGGGATAACCGGGATCCGCCATCAGCACCTGGTCGCCGGGATTGAGGAGCGCGGCGAAGATCAGCTGCAGCGCCCCCGAAGCGCCGGGGGTGACCGCCACGCTCTCGGCAGCGGGGCGCGCGTGCGCCGGATAGCTCGCGGCGATCGCCTCGCGCAAGGCTGGCAAGCCGAGCGCCGGCGTGTAATGCGTATGACCGGCCTCGAGCGCCTCAATGCCGGCGCGCACGATGCCGTCGGCCGTCGGAAAATCCGGCTCGCCGATCTCCAGATGAATGACGGACCGGCCCTGCGCTTCCATGGCGCGGGCGCGCGCCAGGATGTCCATCACGTGAAACGGGGCTATCCCGGCGAGTCGCTTGGCGAACGGCTTCATGGACCGCGGTACAGTTTATCCAGCAGGTCGAAATCGAGACAGGTGGCACCGTTGACGGCCGGGCCGGACAGCACCCGGAACGGCCGGCCGGGTTCGCCCAGCTGATCGAGCACGATGGCGGCGCCGCGGAAATCGTGCGCGCGCGTGTAATCGTTCACCGTGATGATGGTCTTCAGCCCGGCCGCCTGCGCCGAACGCAGGCCGTTTTCCGAATCCTCGAACGCCAGGCAACGCGCCGGCTCCAGACCCAGGCGCTCCAGCACGTAATAGTAGATATCCGGCGCCGGCTTCTTCGCCGGCACCACGTCGCCCGCGCCGATCACCTCGAACCACGACTCGGCGTCGGACGCGATGGCATGCCGCAGCAGCGCGCTGACGTTGTCCGGCGTGGTCGTGGTGGCGATGGCGAGGCGCACGCCGCGGGCGCGCGCCTCGTTGATTAGGCGTCGCACGCCGGGGCGCAACGGGATGCCACCGCGACCCAGCAGCCCGGTGTAATGGCGCGTCTTGGCCGCGTGCAGGCGCGCGATGAGCGCGTCGAAATCGGCGGGCTTTGCGTAATCCGGCCGGCAGCGTTCCACGTAATGGCGCATGCGTTCCTTGCCGCCGGTGACCGCGAGCAGCTCGCCGTACAGGTCGACGTCCCAGTGCCAGTCGAGGCCAGCCTCGGTGAAGGCGGCGTTGAAGGCGATCCGGTGACCGTCACGTTCGGTATCGGCCAGCGTGCCGTCAACGTCGAAAATCAGCGCTTCGGGTGTCATGGATGCTCCGTAAAATCCTTAAAAATACTGTCATAAACTCGATTACCGCCGAATGCTGTCTATACTTTGCCGGTTGCGGCTCCGGTGGCTTTCTGGTATAGATTCGCGCTTATTTTTTACCCCCTCCCTTCGGGGAAGGCATTATTGCAGGAGACGAAGTATGCCGGCCAGCAAAAAGAAGGCAAAGGAACAGTCCGTTTCGCCCGTTTCGGGTCTCAAACCCTATGTGGCGAAAAAGGGCGAGAAGTATATGAACAAGAAACAGCAGGAACATTTCCGCGCCGCGCTGCTTGCCTGGAAACGGGAACTGGAAGACGAAATCACGCGCACGGTACAGCAAATGCGCGACGTGCCGGAAAACCCGCCGGACCCGAACGACCGCGCCAGCCAGGAAACCGACATGTCGCTCGAGCTGCGCTCGCGCGACCGTGAACGCAAGCTGATCAAGAAGATCGACGAAGCCATCGAGCGCCTCGACACCGGCGATTACGGCTACTGCGAAGTCTGCGGCGTCGAGATCGGCGTGGAGCGCCTCGAAGCGCGCCCGACCGCGGAACTCTGCATCGACTGCAAGACGCTCGACGAAATCCGCGAAAAGCAGATGGGCTGACGCGGCTTTCCTTTCACCGACAATCCGGCCAACACTTCCGCGATCATCCCTTCCCCGCACGAGAGCGCCTTTGCCCAAGCTACTGATCCGCAACGCCCGCATCGCGCGCCCGGACGGATCGATAGTCGACGGCGACCTGCTGTGCGATAACGGCGTCATCGAACGCATTGCGCCGCAAATCAGCTCCTCCGCCGACGAGACCCTGAACGCCGAGGGCGCGTTGCTGCTGCCCGGCGTCATCGACCCGCAGGTGCATTTCCGCGAGCCTGGAAAGGAATACAAGGAAGATCTGGGCTCCGGGTCGCGCGCCGCAGTCAAGGGCGGCGTCACCAGCTTTCTCGAGATGCCCAACACCGACCCGCCGACCGTCAGCCAGGCGGCGCTCGACGACAAGCTCCGGCGCGCCGCGGAAAAATGCGTGGCCAACTATGGTTTCTTCATCGGCGCCACTCCCGACAATCTCGACACCGTCAACCACGCCGCTCCCGCGTGCGGCATCAAGATCTTCATGGGTTCGAGCACCGGCAGCCTGCTGGTGGACAAGCGCGACGATCTCGAGCGCATCTTCGCCAACGGCACCCGGCTGATCGCCGTGCACGCCGAGGACGAAGCGCGCATCCGCGCGCGGCGCGAACAGTTCAAGGATCGCACCGACGTTGCGGCGCATTCCGAGATCCGCGACAACGCCTGCGCCCTGCGCGCCACCGAGCTGGCGCTGGAACTCTCGAAGAAATACCGCCGCCGGCTGCACATCCTGCACCTTTCCACGCACGAGGAAGTCGAATTGCTGCGGCGCGACAAGCCCGCCTGGGTCACGGCCGAGGTCATCCCGAACCACCTGCTGCTCAACGTCGGCGACTATGCCCGCCAGGGCGCGCTGGTGCAGATGAATCCGCCGATCCGCCGCCCGGAAGACAACGCCGCGCTGTGGGCCGGCCTGCATGACGGCGCCATCGACTTCATCGCCACCGACCACGCGCCGCACACGCTGGAGGAAAAGCGCAAGCCCTACCCGCAATCGCCGGCCGGCATGCCGGGGGTGGAAACCTCGCTGCCGCTGATGCTCACCGAAATGAAAGCGGGCCGCTGCACGCTCGCCGAGATCCAGAAATGGATGTGTTACGGGCCGGCCGAGGCCTACGGCATCGCGCGCAAGGGCAAAATCCTCGAAGGCTGGGATGCCGACGTCACGCTCGTGGATATCGAACACGCCAGGCCGGTGCGCAACGAGGAGATGTTCACCAAGGTGCGCTGGTCACCGTTCAACGGGCGCTCCCTGGTTGGCTGGCCGCTGTACACCATCGTCGGCGGACAAATCGTCTACGACCGCGGAAAGATCCGCGAGGGCGTACGCGGCCGCCCGCTTCAATTCACCTGACAACAAGGTTTACGATGGAAATCCCCCTGCTGATCAAGGCGCTGATCCTCGGCGTCGTCGAGGGACTGACCGAATTTCTGCCGATCTCATCCACCGGCCATCTGATCCTGGCCGGTGACCTGCTCGGTTTCAACGACGAGCGCGGCAAGCTCTTCGAAATCGTCATCCAGACCGGTGCGATCCTCGCCGTGTGCTGGGAGTACCGCACCAAGATAGGCAGCGTGGTCGGCGGCTTGAGCAGCGATCGTGGTGCTCAGCGATTGGTCATTAACCTCGTTATCGCGTTCCTGCCGGCGGCGATTCTGGGACTCGTTTTCGCGCAAGCGATCAAGGCACAGCTGTTCCAGCCCATTCCCGTTGCCCTGGCGTTCTTTCTCGGCGGCGTGTTCATCCTCTGGGCTGAGCGGCGTAAGCATGTGATCCGCATCCAGTCGGTGGATGAGCTGACTTGGCGGGACGCCCTCAAGCTGGGCTTCGCCCAGGCTTTGGCCCTGATTCCTGGCACCTCTCGCTCCGGCGCGACCATCATCGGCGGCCTGTTCTTCGGCCTCTCCCGCAAAGCGGCCACCGAGTTCTCCTTCTTCCTCGCCATCCCCACGCTGTTTGCCGCCGGCGCCTATGACCTGTGGAAGGGCCGCGCACTGCTCAATGCCGACGACATAGGCATGTGGGCCGTGGGTTTCATTGCCGCGTTTGTATCCGCTTTTCTTTGCGTGCGTTGGCTTCTGCGCTATATCAGCAACCACGACTTCAGCCTCTTCGCCTGGTACCGGATCGCTTTCGGTCTGGTTGTGCTCGGCACGGCCTATAGCGGCTTGGTGAACTGGGCCAACCGATAATCTTCGACGAAACCGATCCGTGGTAACGCTATTTCCGTCTGGTGATTCTCCAACAGATCCGATCTTCGGGTACCAGCCTATTTCCCGCGACCATGGTTGAAAAAATCATTTCCATCCTCGCCGGTTTCATCATCGGCACCATTGCGCGCCTGGGTTACGGCGGCATCGTGCTGCTGATGGCGATCGAGAGCGCCTGCATCCCGCTGCCTTCGGAAATCATCATGCCGTTCTCGGGTTATCTGGTTTCGACCGGGGCGATGAACCTGTGGCTGGTGGCTCTGGCCGGCGCCGTCGGCTGCGCGTTCGGCTCGATCGTCGCCTACTACGCCGGCGCCTGGGGCGGGCGCCCGTTCATCGAAAAATACGGAAAATACATTCTCGTCTCGCATCATGATCTCAATCTCGCCGACCGCTGGTTTCAGCGCCACGGCGACATCACTATCTTCGTCGGGCGACTGTTGCCGGTGATCCGCACCTTCATCGCCTTTCCCGCCGGCATCGCGCGCATGAACCTGTGGCGCTTCAATCTTTACACGTTCGTCGGCTCCTACATCTGGAG
Source organism: Bacteroidota bacterium (assembly GCA_050257795.1). Lineage (GTDB taxonomy): Bacteria > Pseudomonadota > Gammaproteobacteria > Acidiferrobacterales > Sulfurifustaceae > Sulfuricaulis. The sequence continues at coordinate 10,290 of JBLMXN010000083.1, read as the reverse complement.
CCTCGGACTCGCCTGGGTCGGCATGAAGCTCGGCGAGCACTGGAATACCCTCGGCGTCTACTTCCACCGCTTCGATGCTGTCATCGGGGTCGTGCTGCTGGTGGGCGTCATCTGGTACGTCCGGCGGCATCTGCAGCATATGCGCCGCTGAATCCCCCGTTCCCGCATTCCGGCGGGAATACACGCATATTCAATGCTTTGAATATGCGGCAAGTCTGCACTAATGTTTAGCTCACGGGCCCGAAAACGCCGGCAGGCGCGACAAATACCGAAGTTGGCCCGTTTCTTGAATGAGTCAAGACATGGAAATGAAAGCGGAAGTTGCCGCCTCTCCCGTCGACAAGGTCCGGGTCCTGGTGACCGATGACTCGCGTGTCATTCGCAAGGCCATCAGCCGGATATTAAGCAACGAATTCGACCTCATCGAAGCCGAGGACGGCGAAAGCGCCTGGCACCACCTGTTGCGCGACGACTCCATCCAGGTGCTGGTCTCTGACATCGAGATGCCGAAACTCGACGGCTACTCGCTCATCTGCCGCGTCCGCGCCGCCGATCCGGAACGCATCCGCAACGTGCCGATCATCGTCATCACCGGCGCCGACGACGAACTGACGCGCGAGCGCGCCTTCGCCTGCGGCGCAACCGATTTCATCATCAAACCCATTGACGGCGTGCAACTGCTCGCGCGCACCCGCGCCCACGCCAAGCTCGACCAGACCACGCGCAAGCTCGAGGAAACCTCGACCGCTCTCGAGGAACAGACGGCGGTTGATCCGCTCACCCAGCTGAACAGCCGGCGCTATTTCCTGCAACGCGGCGTGCAGGACCTGGCTTACGCCAAGCGCCACAACAGCGAGCTGTCCGTGATCCGCGCCGACATCGACAACTTTCGCCCGCTTTACAAGAAATACGGCGACCAGATCAGCGACCAGATTCTGGTCTGGCTCGCCAAGATCCTGGTGGCCACGAGTCGCACTGAAGACACCGTGGCGCGCGTCGGCGGCGGCGAATTCGCGATTCTGGCGCCGGCGACCGGACGCATGGACGCGGCCGTGCTGTGCGAACGGTTGCGCACCGCAGTCGCGGCCGAGCCCTTCAAGGGCGGCAATGTTTCGGTGGCCCTCACGGTCAGCCTGGGTCTGGCGACTCTGGAACGCGACCCCGGCGACACCATCGAGGAACTGCTGACGCTCGCGGAACAGCGCCTGACGCTGGCCAAGGCCGCCGGCGGCAACCGGCTCGGCGTCAGCTACCAGGAGGAAGCGCCCAAGCCGGAAGAAGCGGTCATCGAGCAACCCGACCTCGAAACCGCGCTCAAAATGCTGGAAAATGACGAGGGCGGCAAGCTCACGCCGTTCCTGCCCGACCTCGTGGCGCGCTGCCTGCCCCTGCTGGAATTCTGCAACAAGAAACTCGACCTGGGCCTGGGTTTCGCCATCGAGTCCCTTAAGGAAAAACTCTCCGATATGCGATAATGGCCCCGGCAAGACGCAACGGCGGGGACCATGATCAGCAACGATATTTTTTACAAAGCCTTCCGCGGTAACTTCACCAGCCTGCTGAGTTGGCAACAGCTCGATGAGTTCTGGAACGTCGTGCGGCAGAAAGCCGACGCCGGCTGGTACATCTACGCCATCGGCACGCCGGTGCCGGCGCAACCGTCCACGCCCGAGGCGGTCGTCAAATTCATCACCGAAGTCGACGCTCTGCTGCACAATGAGCACCACGAAGACTATTGCGGCATTGTCTACACCGACAGCAAGGAAAGCCCGACGCTGGTGAAGATTTTCGATCCCAACCATCTCGGCGTCTCCTGTGGCTTCAGCAACAATCCGCCGCTGCCAGGCTGGGTCCTGAGCCTCATCCCGCCGCAATCCCTGGAGAGCAAGCGCCCGCTGCCCGCCGGACGTCATCGCTGGTGGCAGGCACTCTGGACCTAGAAGTTACAAATTACAGGATTCAGGTTTCAGGCAGGAGATTAACGTCGTGAAACCGGAAACCTCAGACCTGCAACCCTTTGTCCCGGCCTGGTGGTGCCACGGTCCGCACATGCAAACGTTGTGGGCGCCGTTGATGCGGCGCGCGCCGCGGATAGCCTTGCGCCGCGAACGCCTCGAACTGCCCGACGGCGATTTCATCGACCTGGACTGGACGACGACCAATGACAACGGTCCCATCGTCATCGTCCTGCACGGACTGGAAGGATCTTCGAATTCGCCCTACGCGCGCGGCCTTCTGAAGGCGATCGAAACACGCGGATGGCGCGGCGTGGTCATGCATTTTCGCGGCTGCAGCGGCGAACCCAACCGGCTCCCGCGCAGCTACCACTCCGGCGACACCGGCGACCTGATCCACCTCGTCGAAACGCTGCGCCAGCGCGAGCCGCGCACACCGCTCGCCACGGTCGGCTATTCCCTGGGGGGCAACGTGCTGCTCAAGTGGCTGGGCAAAACCGGCGAAAAGGCACCACTGTGCGCCGCGGTGGCGGTATCCGTGCCATTCGTGCTGGACCATGCGGCCGCGAAATTGCAGCGTGGATTCTCGCGGGTCTATCAGTGGCAACTCCTGCGCAACCTGCGCGGTTCCGTGGAGGAAAAGCGGCGCCGCATGATCCTGCCGCTCAAGATCTCCGACCTGTCGGCGCTGAAATGCTTCCGCGACTTCGATGAACATGTAACCGCGCCGCTGCACGGCTTCGACGGGGCCGATCACTATTACGCCGTATCCAGCTCACGCCAATACCTGGAAGGGATCGCCATTCCCACGCTGTTATTGCATGCGCTCGACGATCCATTCATGACCGAAAAGACGATTCCGCGGCCCGATGAGCTTTCCGGGCACGTGACGCTGGAGGTATATCGCCGCGGCGGACATGTAGGATTTGTCGGCGGTGCCTGGCCGTGGCGATCACATTACTGGCTGGAAGAACGCATACCGGCGTATCTCGCCAACTATCTATAAAAGAAGAAGGGACTGTTATGCGGCTCCGTCCTTGAAATAATCCCGCCGCAGATAGGTATAGAGCGCAAATCCCCACCAGCAAAGAACGACCACGATGCTCATCAACACGATCGCCTGCATGATGAGCGCCGTGTCGAGACCTTGTATCAGCAAATCGCTCTCGTAACCGGCCAGCTGATTCGTGACGAGCGTTTCGAGCGCGTCCCGCGAAAGGACAAACTGCAATTTGTCCAGCGTGTAAATAGCCGTGGTGGCAAAAACGAGCGGATAACCCCAGCTTTTTCCACGCCACAGACCGACGCCAAGCGCCATGAACAGCGCCACGTACACGAGATGATAAATGCCGGCCACAATGCCGCCCCGGCTGGCACCGAACAACAGCGTCTCCGAACCGCCCGAAAGCAGCTCGAAGAGCGCCGACAAAACGAACAGCACCGCCGCGGTCCGGAACGTGAACTGGCCTTTTTTTCTGTCCTCCGGCATGGTTCTTCTCGCTGTTGCGTCCGCGGTAAATGTACGCAACCGCCGGGCGATGTCAATCGTCGCGTGGCATGCCGGAGCCGGCGGCGGTACAGACTGTATTCAAGCAGCAGCTTTCGCAGCGCGGTCGTTTTTTGCACACGTCCTTGCCGTGCACAACGATGAGCGCATGATATTCGTTGAACAGCCGGACATCAGGATCGAGCGCGTTCTCGAAGACGCGCCGCAAGGTTTCGTAATCCTCGGTTCCGCGGATCAGGCCCAGTCGCTGGAAGACGCGCCGGGTATAGGCATCAATAACGAACACCGGCCGTTCGAAGGCGTAGAGCAGAATGTCATCGGCGGTTTCCGGGCCGATGCCGTGCAGCGCCAGCAGCGCGTGCCGCAGTTCATTCGTCGGAAGTTTCGCGAGTTTCCCCACCCCGCCTTGTTCGATCAGCCAGCGGCACAGGGCGCGCAGACGCCTGGTCTTGACATTGAAATATCCGGAGGGCTTGAGCCAGGTCGCGAGGCGTTTTGGATGAGCTTGCGCGATGGCCCGTGGCGAAAGCGCCCTGGCCTTTTTTAGATTGGCGATCGCCTGCTCGACGTTGGTCCAGGCGGTGTTCTGCGTCAGCACCGCGCCGACCATGATCTCAAAACACGAATCGCCCGGCCACCAGTGCTGCCGGCCGTTGGCGGCGAAAAGCCTGCGATAGACTCCGGGGATGTCGAGGCGCGATTTCATTTACATCACCGACGTCCGTTCTTCCGGCGGCTTGAGATGGCGGAAAGAACGATACAGAGCGACATCGTAGACAATCTTCAGGCCGGCGCCGATGAACAACGGCGTCGCGAGCGCCAGTCCTTGCATCAAAAAACCCGCGAAGAACGGCGCCACGGCCCAGCCGCCCATGCGCACCAGATGCGTCACACCCGATGCCAGGGTTCGTTCCTGCGGCTGCACCATCGCCATGACGTACGACTGGCGCGTCGGCACGTCCATCTCCACCAGGCTTTCGCGCAACAGAAACAGCGCCGCCGCAACCGCGAAGCCGGGCGCAAACGGCACCGTCATCAACAGCAGGCTGGAAGGAATGTGCGTGTACACCATCGTGTTGACGAGGCCGATGCGGGCCGCCAGCCACGCCGCCGCCAGATGCGAAAACGCATTGGCCGTGCGCGCCAGGAAAAACAACATGGCGATGGCGGCCTCGCCGGTCCCGAAGCGATGGTAGAAAAAATACGCCAGCAGCGCAGTGCCGAGGAAACCGCCGGCCACGCTGTCGAGCGCGAACAACGCCGAGATCCTCCACAAGACGTGGCGGCTACGCGGCGCCAGCCGTGCGCGCTCTGCGACCGTGCGCGTTTCTGCTGCGGGCGACAGGCGCAGATACAGCAACGCGCTGAGCAGGAGCAAAGCGGCATAAACCGCGACCGACACACGGAAGGAAGCGAGGGTTTCCATTCCCACCGTCTCGCGCAGCAAGGCCGGCAACACCGCGAGTACGCCGCCCAACGCATGGCCCATGTCCTGCAACACGTTGTACCAGGCGAACACGCGCGTGCGCCGCTCGGGCGCGACCGTCGCCGGCAGGATCGACAGCTCCAGCACCAGCGCCGCGCCGCGGTCCCGGCCCATGCCATTGACCATGCCGAGAAAGGCAACAGTGCAAACAGCCGCCACACTGTGGGTGATCAGCAGCGCGAAACCACCCGCGGCAGAAACGAACCCGAGCACCAGCAGGGAACGGCGCCGGCCCAGCCGATCGCCGAGAAAAGTCACGATGAATGTGGAGAGCGCAGCGCCGGTGAGGCCGGCACCGATCACGAGGCCGATGTCGGCCGCCGTGAACGCAAGCTGGTCGAGATAGATACCGAGCAACACACCCATTAGCCCGGTGGCCAGTGCGCGCAGAAATGCCGCCGCGTTGAGTAGCCGGCGATCGTTCATCGGCGCCAGCTATGCGCCGCTACGGCACCATGCGTAAAGGGCATCGTATAGCACCATCCCCTGCCGGAGCATCGCGTGGTCATCGGGGAAATTCCGTGACAAGCCGCGCGAGATTGCGAGCAGGCCGGCGGCCTCCGGCGCGAGATGCAGTCGGTCCGTATCGGCCGCGCGCACGATCACGGCCAGCTTATGCAGGGCGGGATCGGTCAGGTGATATTTTTTGATGAAGGCATCGAAGCTGCACAGTTCGCCTGCGTGTCCCAACTCGACATCGGGCACATCGTAGGGAACGGCGCCCGTCTCCACCGCAATCGCCGTCACCCGGTCGGCGGGGACGTAGAGAAATTCGGGAGCTTTATCGATGAAGCGCGCGATCAGCCACGGACAGGCAATACGGTCGATCTTAGGGTGCTCGCGCGTGACCCATTTCATGATCGTCTGCGGTTATTTGCCGATGGTGGTGCCGCCGGCCTGGCGCCACGCCTCGATGCCGCCCTCGATGAAACACGCCTTGATGCCCTTGGCCTGCAACTGATCCACGATGGAATTGCTGACGGTCCCGCCACGCCCGCAATACACCACGATCTGGCGATCAAGCGGCAACGCCGTGCTCCACTGCGCCAGCCGTTCCGGGTCGAGCCAGGCGGCACCGGGAATCTTCTGGCCGTCGGTGTCGTAGTCGGTGCGGCGACGCACGTCGAGCAATAACACGTTTTTCCTGGCGGCCAACAGGACTCTGAGTTCGTCGGGCGAGATGGTGCGGTTCATGTAACTGACACTCCTTGTAACAATTGCAGGTGGCGGCTCTCTTATCGCCAGTTTCTTACTACATTGCCGGGGCTCAGGGTCTCAACAGAGTGTAGCCCAGGCCCACGACACCGCATGCCAGGATCACCGGAATGATGCCCATTCGGTACCGAAACAAGGCGACGAAGGCAGCAATGCCGATCAGCGCCGAAAACCACTCGAAGCCGGCGATCAACCCGCGTGGCGTAAACGGTCCGGTGAATCCCTGCGGCCATAAGACATGATAGGCGAAAAACACGGCCAGGTTCAGTATCACACCGACCACCGCCGCCGTGATTCCGGTGAGCGGCGCGGTAAACTTGAGGTCGTGGCGCGTCGCCTCGACCGCGGGACCCCCGAGCAGGATGAACAAAAACGACGGCAGGAACGTAAAGAACGTCGCTACCGTGGCGCCCGCGATGCCGGCGAGCGCCAGCGAATCCGGGCCGAACACAGCCCTGGCCCAGCCCCCGACGAAACCGACGAAGGCCACGACCATAATAAGAGGACCGGGCGTGGTCTCGCCGAGCGCCAGCCCGTCGATCATCTGCGCGCCCGTGAGCCACTGATAGTGCTCCACGCCGCCCTGATAAACATAGGGCAGCACGGCGTAGGCGCCGCCGAAAGTCAGCAGCGCCGCCTTGGTGAAAAACCACCCCATCTGGGTAAGCGGGTTGTGCCAGCCGAATGGCACGTACATCACGGCCATGGCACCGAACCAGAGCAGCAGGCCGACAGCGGCATAACCGGGCACGCGCGTCCACTTGAAGCGCGCGTGCTCGGGTGTGGGCGTGTGATCGTCGATCAGCGCCGGACCGTAGTCTTTTCGGCCGTCGCCCTGATGCCCGCCGGTCCTGAATTTATCCGGCGCCAGACGTCCGCCGATCATGCCGATGACGCCGGCGCCGAGCACGATCCAGGGGAACGGCACACGCAGCGCAAAGATCGCGATGAACGCGGCCGCGGCCATGGCCCACAGCACGGCGTTCTTCAGCGCGCGCGAACCGATGCGATAGGCGGCGAACACGACGATCGCGGTCACCGGCGGCTTGAAGCCGTACAGCACGCCGGCCACCGCCGGCACGCTGCCAAACGCCATATAGGTCCAGGTCAGCGCGCTCAGAATGAACAGCGACGGCAACACGAACAGCGCACCGGCGGCGATGCCGCCCTTGACGCCGTGCAACAGCCAGCCGATATACGTGGCGAGTTGCTGCGCCTCCGGGCCCGGCAGCATCATGCAGTAATTGAGCGCGTGCAGAAAACGATGCTCCGAAATCCAGCGGCGGCGCTCGACCAGTTCCTGATGCATCATGCTGATCTGCCCGGCGGGACCGCCGAAGCTGATGACGCCCAGTTTCAGCCAGTAGGACAACGCCTCGCGGAAGGAAACCGCCGCGGGCGGCTTGACGACATCGCGCTCCGATACAGGGGTGGGCATGATGCTCCCGATTGGTTTATCGTTTTATTGTTCGCGCAAATCGCGACCGGACGCAACACCCGCGCGAGCTGAACTACGTCATGCAGCGTCTCTCAGCGGCGGCGTGTCCGTGGCTGGCGACGCGAGCGTGAATCGGTCCGTGACGACTCCGAACCACGCCGCTGGCGGCCGCCGGCGCGGGGTTTGCGCGGTTCATGCTGACGCTTTTTCGGCGCCGGTGCCGCGGGCGGTTTCAAGCCGACCGAATCGTACAAGACGGCGGACGCCTCATCGTCCAGTTCGACGGTGCGACCGGCGTGAAAGTGCGGCGGCAGCGGGATCGGGCCGAAGCGGACGCGGATCAGCCGGCTCACCTTGACGCCGACGGCTTCCCACAGCCGACGCACCTCGCGGTTGCGTCCTTCGCGCAGCACGACGTGGAACCAGCGGTTGGCGCCGGCGCCGCCCGCCTCCTTGATCGCGTCGAAATGCGCCGGGCCGTCTTCCAGCATCACGCCCTGCTTCAGCCGCGCCAGCATGTCATCGTCAATCTTGCCGAGCACGCGCACGGCGTACTCGCGCTCGACTTCGTGCGACGGATGCATCAGGCGATTGGCCAGCTCGCCGTCAGTGGTGAAGAGCAGCAGTCCCGAGGTGTTGAAGTCGAGACGGCCGATGGCGATCCAGCGCGCGCCGCGCAACTTGGGAAGTTTCTCGAACACGGTCGGGCGACCCTGCGGATCGGAACGGGTGCAGACCTCGCCTTCCGGTTTGTGATAGATCAGGATGCGGGGTTGCGAATGAAAGACGTGGGTCGGAACCTGGCGGCCATCCACGCGGATGGTCTGATCGGGGGAGACACGCGCGCCGAGCGTGGCCGGCGCGTTGTCGACGGTGATGCGGCCTTCTTCGATCCAGCGCTCGATCTGGCGCCGCGAACCGAACCCGGCGCGGGCCAGCACCTTCTGGAGTTTTTCAGTCACGCCCGGCGGCTTGGGCCTCGTTCAGCATGGCCGGTTCTGGTTCCGCTTCCGCGCCGGCGGCCGATTCGTCCGCACCCTGCGACTCATCCGACGGCGCGGCCGGCGCTTCCGCGCCCGGTTCGAGGTCGAGGCGCAGGTTGAGTTCCTTGCTGATGGTGTCCAGATCGCGCAGCGCCGATAGCGGCGGCAGCTCTTCGAGGCTCTTCAGGTTGAAGTGCTCGAGGAATTCGCGCGTGGTGCCGTAAAGCGCCGGACGGCCCGGCACGTTGCGCACGCCGACCTGGCGTACCCACTCGCGTCCGAGCAGGGTCTTGATGATGTCCGTGCTGACGGACACGCCGCGGATCTCCTCGATGTCGCCGCGCGTGACCGGCTGGCGGTAGGCGATGATCGAGAGCGTCTCGAGCAATGCGCGCGAATATTTCACCGGGCGCTCTTCGGCCAGGCGCTGGATCCACGGCGCGTATTTGTCGCGCGTCTGGAAGCGCCACGAGCGCTCGATCTGCTTCAGCTCCATCACGCGTTCGGCGTATTCCTCCGCCAGCGTTTCCAGCACGTCGCGGATTTCCTCGCGTGTCGGCTGCGACTCGGCCGGGAACATCGTCAGCATCTTTTCGATGGTGAGCGGCTGGCCCGCGACCAGCAGTGCCGCTTCGATGATGTTTTTCAGTTCGGGATTGGTCTCGCTCATCAGGCGGCTGCCTTGAGATGGATGGGGGCGAACGGTTCCTGCTGCACCACCACGACCAGGGATTCCTTCAACAGCTCGAGAATGGCCATGAAGGTCACCACCAGGCCCATGCGGCCTTCGCGCAGGTCGAACATGTCGGCAAAGCCGACGAAGGTTTCGCCGTTGATCTTCGCCAATATCTGGGTCATGCGTTCACGCACCGACAGCGGTTCCAATTTCACCTGATGATGCCGGTAAAGCGCGGCCCGTACAAGCACCTCGTTGAACGCGTCCAGCAGCTCGAACAGGCTGACGTTCGGCTCGATCCGCTTGACCGGCGGCTGGTCGTTCTCGATGACCACCAGATGCACCTCGCGGCCCACGCGCGGCAGCCTGTCGATCGACTCGGCGGCGCCGCGATAGCGTTCGTATTCCTGCAACCGGCGTATCAGCTCGGCGCGCGGATCGAGCTCCTCGCCCTCCTCGCTCGCCGGGCGCGGCAGCAGCATGCGCGATTTGATCTCGGCGAGCATCGCCGCCATGACCAGGTATTCCGCCGCCAGCTCCAGCTTCACGGCCTGCATCAGTTCGACATAGCCCATGTACTGGCGCGTCACTTCGGCGATCGGGATATCGAGGATGTCGAGATTCTGCTTGCGGATGAGATACAGCAGCAGGTCGAGCGGACCCTGGAAGGTTTCGAGGAAGACTTCGAGCGCCTCCGGCGGAATGTACAAATCCTCCGGAAGTTTGGTGAAGGCCTCACCGCGGACGACAGCGACCGGCGTTTCGGTTTCGGTCGACATGATCGTCAACTATAACCCAAACCGATGGCGGCGCGAACCTCCACCAGCGTCGCCTCGGCCGCCTGCTGCGCGCGCCGGCAGCCGTCAGCGATGACGTTCTTGACGGTCACCGGATCGCGCGAAAATTCCGCGGCGCGTTCCTGTATCGGCTTGAGCTCGGCCAGCACGGCGTCGATCACCACCTGTTTGCATTCGAGGCAGCCGATTTTCGCCGAACGGCAGCCTTTTTGCACCCAGTCCTTCTTGTCCTC
>JBLMXN010000082.1:0-6255 GCA_050257795.1 Bacteroidota bacterium | reverse complement strand
CCCCGAGCAGGCCGACGCCGACCAGGTGCCCGCCGAGCACGCCGATCGCGGAAAACAGCGCCGCCAGCAGCGGCATCGCGATCACGCCGCCGAGAAAACGCGGCGCGATGACGCGCGTGATTGGATTGACCGCCATCATCTCCATGCCGGCGATCTGCTCGGTCGCCTTCATCAGGCCGATCTCGGCGGTCAGCGCCGACCCGGCGCGGCCGGCGAACAGCAGCGCCGTCACCACCGGACCGAGCTCGCGCACCAGCGACAACGCCACCAGCAGGCCGAGCGAGTTGGCCGAACCGAACTTGACCAAGGTGTTGTAGCCCTGCAGTCCGAGCACCATGCCGACGAACAGGCCCGAGACCAGGATGATCAGGAGCGTGAGCACGCCGACGGCGTACACCTGCTGCACCACGAGATAGAAACGCCGCAGCAGCTCCCACGAGCTCAGCAGCACTTCGTAGAGGAACAGCGAGGCGCGGCCGAGGCGCTCGACGCTGTTGACGACGATGGCACCCAGCACGCGCAGCGTATTCATGCGGCGCTGCTCATCAGGTCTTCGACGTAATCACCCGCGGGATACTGGTACGGCACCGGACCTTCCGGCAATCCATCCATGAACTGGCGCACGTATTCGGACTTGGACTGCTGAACCTCCGCCGGCGTTCCCTGGCCGATGATGCGGCCGTCGCCGATGAGGTAGGCATAATCGGAGATGGCGCAGGTTTCCGGCACGTCGTGGGAAACCACGATCGAGGTGATGCCGAGACTCTGGTTCAGCTCGCGGATGAGCTTGGCGATCACGCCCTTGGAGATCGGGTCGAGCCCGGTGAACGGCTCGTCATACATGATCATCATCGGCTCCATGACGATCGCGCGCGCCAGCGCCACGCGCCGCGCCATGCCGCCCGAGAGCTCCGAGGGCATGAGCCGGCGCGCGCCGCGCAGGCCCACGGTCTCGAGTTTCATCAGGACCACCTTGCGCAGGATCGATTCGGACAGCCGGGTGTGCTCGCGGATGGGGAAGGCGACGTTTTCAAAGACGCTCAGGTCGGTAAAGAGCGCGCCGGTCTGAAACAACAGCGCCATGCGCTTGCGCAACTCGTAAAGCTCCTTCGTCTTGAGATCCGGCACCGACTGCCCGTCCACGATCACCTGGCCGGTGTTGGGCTTGAGACGCCCGCCGAAGAGATTGAGCAGCGTGGTCTTGCCGCTGCCGCTGCCGCCCATGATGGCGGTGACCTTGCCGCGCTGGATGGAAAACGTGATTCCCTTCAGGATTTGCCGGCCACCCAGGGACAGGTTCACGTCCCGGATATCCACCAGGATGTCGCTGTCCGGCGCGCCGGTGCGGGGCTGATTCAAGCTGCTTCCTTAAATTGTGCGTTGCCTGCTCACGCGATGGGCGCCATTCTATCCCATCGCTCCGCCGTTGCCAGCGCCGGATGCTTACTTCACGGCGCGATTGTGGACCAGATCGTCGACCACCGACGGATCGGCCAGGGTCGTGGTATCGCCCAGGTTCGACACGTCGTTGGCCGCGATCTTGCGCAGAATGCGACGCATGATCTTGCCCGAGCGCGTCTTGGGCAGGCCCGGCGCCCATTGAATCACGTCGGGCGTGGCGATCGCGCCGATCTCCTTGCGCACCTGCTGCACCAGTTCCTGCCGCAGCTGCTCGCTCGGATCGACGCCGACCTTGAGCGTCACGTAGCAATAGATGCCCTGCCCCTTGAGGTCGTGCGGGAAGCCGACCACCGCGGCCTCGGCCACCGCGTGGTGCAGCACCAGCGCGCTTTCCACCTCGGCAGTGCCGAGGCGGTGACCGGAGACGTTCAGCACGTCGTCGACGCGACCCGTGATCCAGTAGTAGCCGTCCTTGTCGCGGCGCGCGCCGTCGCCGGTGAAGTACTTTCCGGGATAGGTCTTGAAGTAGGTGTCGACGAAGCGCTGGTGGTCGCCGTACACGGTGCGCATTATTCCCGGCCACGGGCGCAGGATCACGAGGTTGCCGCTGCATTCGCCCTCGAGCAGCTTGCCGTGGCTGTCGACGATCGCCGGCTGCACCCCGAAGAAAGGGCGCGTGGCGGAACCGGGCTTGAGCCGGGTCGCCCCCGGCAACGGGGTGATCAGAATGCCGCCGGTCTCGGTCTGCCACCAGGTATCGACGATCGGCACGCGCGCGTCACCCACGGTGTGGTAATACCACTCCCAGGCCTCGGGATTGATCGGCTCGCCCACGGTGCCGAGCAACCGCAGCGATTTGCGCGAGGTCTTCTTCACCGGCGTCTCACCCTCGCGCATGAGCGCGCGGATCGCAGTCGGGGCGGTATAGAAAATGTTGACCTGGTGCTTGTCGATCACCTCCCAGAAACGCGAGGCGGTCGGATAATTCGGCACGCCCTCGAACATGAGCGTGATCGCGCCGTTGGCCAGCGGGCCGTAGACGATATAGGAGTGCCCGGTGACCCAGCCGACGTCGGCAGTGCACCAGTAGACGTCGCCGTCGTGATAATCGAAAACGTACTTGTGGGTCATGGCCGCGAACAATACATAACCGCCGGTGGTGTGCAGCACGCCCTTGGGTTTGCCGGTGGAGCCGGAGGTATAAAGAATGAACAGCGGGTCCTCGGCGTCCATTTCCTCCGGCGCGCAATCCCCGGAGCTCTTCGCCATCAGCTCGTGGTACCAGACGTCGCGCCCGTCCTTCCAGGCGATATCGCCGCCGGTGCGCTTCACCACCAGCACGGTGTGCACGTTGGGACAGTGCGTGAGCGCCTCGTCGGTGTTCTTCTTGAGCGAGATCTTCTTGCTGCCGCGCAAGCCTTCGTCGGCGGTGATCACCACGCGGCAGTCGGAGTCGAGGATGCGGTCCTTGAGCGACTCCGGCGAGAACCCGCCGAACACCACCGAGTGCACCGCGCCGATGCGCGCGCACGCGAGCATGGCCGCGGCCGCCTCCGGGATCATCGGCATGTAGATGCACACGCGGTCGCCCTTCTTGACGCCGCGGCTCTTGAGGACATTGGCGAGCTTGCAGACCTCGGCGTGCAGCTGCCGATAGGTGATTTTCTTGTCGACCTTGGGATCGTCGCTCTCCCAGATGATCGCCACCTGATCGCCGCGTTTATCCAAATGCCGGTCCAGGCAGTTGACGCTGGCGTTGAGCCTGCCGCCCTCGAACCAACGGACATGAAGATCCTTGGCGTCGTAGCTCCAGTCCGAAACCTTGTTCCAGGGTTTGGACCAGGTCACGAAGGCCTTGGCCTGCTCGGCCCAGAAACCGTCGGGGTCCTTGACCGAGCGTTCGTACATCTCCTTGTATTTGTTGTCGTCGATCCACGTGCGCCCGGCGGCGTCGGCGTGGACGTTATAGATTTTCTCATCGGACATGGACGAATCCTCCTGGTCTGCCTCAATACAAAACCGATTTTGCAGTATCTCGCATCCGGGCCTCAAGCCGCCAGCGGGCAGCTTGCGGCGCCCCGGTGAAACCCCCAGAATGACCGGATTATTGCGGCGGCATGAAACCATTTGAACCGTTTAAGGAAAATCCGGCGCGTGGGCTCGGATCTAATCGCGTAATGCCGCCGCAGTAAACGGAAATCTCATGATTTTTCGTTATTGACCCGGCACGATTGTTTGGTCCGTGGCACGCCGCGCCGATGTGGTGCGGTATCTGTGATAAAAGAATCGTGCCGGGTCAATAGCAGGAGTCTTCTCCATGAATCTGGACGCCTGGCGCCATCGCCTGCGGGCAAGACTGTTCGAGTTCTTCCGCCGGCCCGAGCGGGCCATCGACGAGTACCGCGCGGCGCTGCGGCTCGATCCGTCCTCGGCCGAGGCGACCCGCACGCTCGCTTATCTGCTCGCCGCCAGCGGAAATCAGGACGAGGCCGAGCGCTATTTCCACGATGCCTTGCGCCTGGAACCGCGCAACGCCATGACCTGGTTCAATCTCGGCTTCCTGCACGACCGCAAGCATGATCCCGCGCGGGCGATCGAGGCGTTTCGCGAAGCCACCCGCCTCGATCCCAAACTGGATCGCGCGTGGTACGGATTGGGTCTGTGCCACGCGACCCTCGGCCAGCACGAGGACGCCGTGAAATCGTTCGAACGGGTGGTGCAGCTCGAACCGATGAATCCGCAGGCCTGGTACCAGCTGGGCCTGGCGCACCACGCGCGGCACGACCCCGACAAGGTCAAGGCGACGATCGAACAGTTGCACCGCTTCGATCCGAAGATGACGCGCAAGCTGATCCTCGACACCGGCCGCGGCGATCTCATGCACCTCGTCAAGGATCTGCGCGTCTAGGATCCCTCATAAAAAGACATTAACCGCCAGGACGCCAGAAGTGCGCCAGGGATGGCGCGTTGACGGAACCGAGGATGCAAGAACGCTAAGTTTTTCAATTGTTAAAAAGCGCCTTTCTGGGCGACCTTGGCGCCTTGATGCGCGCCATCCCTGGCGCGCACCCCTGCGGGGCGCGCTGACGCGCGCCCAATTTTGCTCCCGGCAAAATTGTAGCGGATCAAAATCCTATTCATTTTGTTAGAACCTGTCTCAAAAATGACTTCCTTGCAGGTTGAGGTGAGGCGTGGAACGCCGAACCCCAACATGGGGCGTCGGTATGTTGGGGTTCGCTGCGCTCACCCCAACCTACCAGGGTTTTTGAGATGGGTTCTAGGGACTCTTAGCGTCCTGCGCCCGATTTGGCCGCTGGCGCAGCCGCCGGCGGCTGACCGCCGCCGCGCTGCAAAGCCTCGCAGGCGAACGACTGTCCGTTCTGGCAACGCTGCGCATACTCGACCGCCAGCGCCTGGCACCAGGGCTGGCGCAGATCTTTCAGACAAAGCTCTCGCTGCTGGAGAATCAGCGCCAGATAAATTCCCGCCAGCAGGAAAAACGCCGCCGCCCCGATAAAGCGATCCGGCACCAGAGCGCGCGGCGTGATGAAACGCACCGCCTTGACCGCCGGCGCACTAATGATGTTCAGGATGCGGTAGAACACATTCCGCTCGCGTCCAGCCCCGGCCAGGATAACCAACACTCCCTGACCCAGCAGCGAAAGTCCCGCCACGGCGACCAGCGCCTTCAGTATCACGACTGCTGTTAACATAAATCTTTAAAACGTCCGGGTTTCCGATTTACAGGGAACAAAAGGCCCGCTTGCGCGGGCCTTTTGCGCCAACATCGGCCGTGAGTCAGACCGCGCGCGTGCTGATATCGCCCTTCAGCTGCGGATACCGTACGTGCTCGATCAGCTCCTGCACCTTCGCTGACGGCTTCGGCGTGAGCAGGCTGACGATGATGATCACCGCGAACCCGAGCGGCACGCCGAAGATGCCGGCCGAGATCGGGTTGATGCCGAACCAGATGTGGTCGGCAACCGGCGAGGTCACGCCGAACACGCCACGCAGCCACGGCTGGGTCGTCGCCATGTAGTAGAACGTGATGCCCAGGCCCGAGATCATGCCGAGGTTCGCGCCCCACTGGGTGGCCCGTTTCCAGAAAATACCGAGCACCAGCGCCGGGAAGAACGCCGCGGCCGCGAACGAGAACGCCGCCGACACCAGGAACAGGATGTTCGCCGGCTTCTGCGCCGCCACCGACGCCCCAATCAGCGCCACTATCAGCAGCAGACCTTTGGCAATCGCCAGGCGCCGCTTGGTCGACGCATGCGGGTCGATCATCTTGTAGTACACGTCGTGCG
Source organism: Bacteroidota bacterium (assembly GCA_050257795.1). Lineage (GTDB taxonomy): Bacteria > Pseudomonadota > Gammaproteobacteria > Acidiferrobacterales > Sulfurifustaceae > Sulfuricaulis. Next base: position 547 of record JBLMXN010000082.1, on the reverse strand, counting down.
ACAGCGCGTTGGCGATCGTGAGCAGCAACCCGTCGGCGGTCGAAAGCGCCGCCGCCAGGCCGCCGGCCGCGATCAGGCCCGAGATCACGTACGGCAGACCCGCGATCTCCGGCGTCGCCAGCACGATGATGTCCTGCCCGAGCACAACTTCCGCGAGCTGCACGATGCCGTCACCGTTCAGGTCCCTCACTGAAACCAGTCCGGGGTCCACCGCCGCCCAGGACGCCACCCAGCGCGGCAGGTCGGCGAAGTTCAGGCCGACCAGGTGCGTGTAAACGTCATACTTCACCAGCACCGCCAGTGCTGGCGCCGTGAAGTACAGCAGGAAGATGAAGAACAGCGACCATCCGACCGACTGGCGCGCCTCCTTCACGCTCGGCGTGGTGTAGTAGCGCATCAGGATGTGCGGCAGAGCCGCGGTGCCGACCATGAGGCAGAATATCAGCGCCAGGAAGTTGAGCCGCGCCGTATTGCGGGCCGCGTCATCCTTGCCCACGAAGGCCTCGGCGTGTGGCCGCGGTGGCGCCGCGCGCGCGGCGAGTCCCTT
>JBLMXN010000081.1:0-10671 GCA_050257795.1 Bacteroidota bacterium | reverse complement strand
GACCGCACCGAGATCAAGGACGTGATGGCGTACCTGCGGCTGCTGTGCAACCCGGGCGACGACAACGCCTTCCTGCGCGTCATCAACACCCCGCGCCGCGAAATCGGCGCGGCCACGCTCGAGCAGCTCGCGGCTCACGCCGCCGAGCTGGGAACCAGCCTGTTGCAGGCCTCGCTCGACGCCGGCATCGAGCGCCGCCTGAACCCGCGCCAGGTGGCGATGCTGCGCGCGTTCACCCAGTGGCTCACCGACATGATCGGCAAGGCCGCCGAGGAGTCGCCGGCCAAGCTGGTGTGCGATCTGCTGGCCGATCTGCATTACGAGGACTGGCTCAAGGACACCTGCAACGACCAGAAGATCGCGCAACGGCGCATGGAAAACGTGCTCGAACTGGTCGCCTCGATCCAGCGCCTGACGCGCCAGAACGAGGGCGAAAATTCGCTGAGCGACCTGGTCGCGCGACTGACGCTGTCCGGCATCCTCGACAAGAGCGGCGAGGAAAATCCGGGCGACCTGGTGTCGCTGATGACGCTGCACGCCGCCAAGGGACTGGAATTTCCGCACGTGTTCATCGTCGGCATGGAAGAAGGCCTGTTGCCGCACCACCAGAGCCAGTCGGACACCGGCGTGGAGGAAGAGCGGCGCCTCGCCTACGTCGGCATGACGCGCGCGCGGCAGACGCTCACGTTCTCGTTCGCCGAGCGGCGCAAGCGTGGAGGCGAAGTCATCGTCTGCGAACCCAGCCGCTTCCTGCAGGAACTGCCGCCGGACGACCTGCGCTGGGAGGACCCGCAGCAGGAACCGGACCCCCAGGCCATGCTGGGGCGCGCCGAGGTCTATCTCGCCAACCTGCGGAACATGCTGGGCAACAGCTGAGTTCGCGTCCCCGCGCAGGCTACTGCGCTAGAAATAGCTGCTCACATTGGCTATCCTAGCGCCGGCTTGGCCGCCTCCATACCGGAAGGCGAGAGAGGTCGACATGTTCTCTCCCCAGGGCATCGGCACCATGGACAAACGACAGCAAGAAATAAGGCGGATGCGAGAGGTCGCGCAGGATTTTTCCACGCTGACCCTGACCCCGGATAATCTCCACGCCTTCTACGTCAAGTTCATCAACTTGCGTTTCCCGATGCAGGTGGCGCATCTGCTCGAGCTGCGTTATCTGATCAACCATGCCGTCGACCGCTACAAGATGCCGCCGATGACCCAGGATTACCGCCAGTTCCGCGACAGCCTGCAAGGCGCGATCGATTCCTTCATCGATAACCAGCGTTACAGCGAGCGCATGCTCAAGATACTGAGCATGCTGCGCGACCTGCATTACACCCACAGCGTCAATTCGCGCAACGCTGAAACCCGCCTGCGCGAGGACATGGCGGCGAACCGCGCCGCGCGCGACCGCGCCGTACGTTACGGGCTGTTTTTCATTCTCGCCGGCGTGGCCTGCGGCATCGTCGGCCTGGCCATGAAAACCTCGGGCTGGATGGTCGAGCTGCTGGCCGCAGGCAATGGTTACATTGCCTGGCGCTTTTTCCACAAGCTGCCGGGGCTTGACCGGCAACTCGAAAAGATGACCCACGAATTGAACGACGTCCTGCGCCGCCGGGTCCAATCCCTCAACTGGCGAGTGCTGATCCACAAGCTCGCGCTCGTGCTCGGGTACAAGCGCGTGCCGGGCGTCGAGGTGTTCCACATCGAGAGCGAGCACGATCATCCCCCCGGGGACCGGGTTTATCATTAAAACTCGCTATCATCGCCGTAAAAGCTGTATTCGTCGTCATTCCGGCAAAAGCGGGAATCCAGTGCAGTAACTTGTAGCCCGGATGAAGCGCAGCGGAATCCGGGAAATCATCCAGTCGAGCGGCCTTCGGCCGCGCATACTTGTGGGTGGCTGACCCACGGCAGGTGACTTTGGACTCGGGCCATCCGTGGCCCTCGCCCTTCGGGCCGTTTGCGGCGGTCCAAATTCGTTCCCACCGAATTTGTCTTTGCACGAGCAACGAAAGGAACCCGGGGTGCGGGGGCGGAGCCACCCGCAAGTAACTGTCGAGATCGCGCGCAAAGAACGCGATACCTTACCCCCTCGGATGATGCTGCTCGTGCAGTGTCTTCAACCTCGCCTGGGCGACATGCGTGTAAATCTGCGTGGTGGACAGGTCGGAATGGCCGAGCAGCATCTGCACCACGCGCAGGTCGGCGCCGTGGTTCAACAGATGCGTCGCAAAAGCATGGCGCAGGGTATGGGGTGACAGCTTTTTCGGTTCCATGCCGGCCGTGCGTGCATGTTGCTTGAGGTTGTGCCAGAACGCCTGACGCGTCATCGGACCGCCGCGCGCGGTGGCAAACACGGCGTCGGTCGACCGACGTTTTATCAACGCCGGCCGGCCTTCGGCCAGGTAGCGATTGATCCACGCGACGGCCTCCTCGCCGAGCGGCACCAGCCGTTCCTTGTCGCCCTTGCCGATCACGCGCACTACCCCTTGCGTGAGACTCACCTGTGACAACGCCAGCCCGACCAGTTCGGACACGCGCAGGCCGGTGGCGTAAAGCGTTTCCAGCATGGCGCGGTCGCGCAGGCCGAGCGGTGTCGCGACGTCCGGCGCTTGCAACAGCTTTTCCACCTGGCCTTCCGTCAGCGACTTGGGCAGGGGCCGGCCGATCTTGGGAGATTCGATCAGCGCCGTGGGATCGGTCTGGATGCGCTCCTCGCGCACCAGATATCCGTAAAAGCGCCGCAGGCTTGATAACAACCGCGCGGTCGTGCGCGGACGCATCTGTTTCTCGCGTATGCAGACAGACAGATAATCCTGCAAATCCGAGCGCGAAGCGTGTTCCGGCGATACGCCGCGCGCTGACAGCCAGCGGACGAGGCCCTCGAGGTCGCGGCGATAGGCATCAAGCGTATTATTGCTCAGGCCCTCCTGCATCCAGATGGCGTCGCAAAACCGCTCGATGACGTCCTTATTCCCCGCGCTCATGCTCCAGCAGCCAATGCTTCAGATTCAGCGGCGAGCCCGACCGCTTGCCCATGAAACCGCCGACGCCGTTCGAAGCCACGACACGGTGACATGGCACGACGATGGGAACGGGATTGGCCCGGCAGGCATTGCCCACGGCGCGTGCCGAGGTGTCGAGTCTCTTGGCGAGCGCGCCGTAGCTGAGCGTCCGGCCCGCGGGAATCCGCTGCAATGTGCGCCACACGCGCTGCTGAAATGCCGTGCCCGACAACTTCAGCGGAAGGTGCAGTCTGGCTTGCGGGTTGGCAAAATAGGACTTGAGTGTGCGTGAAACCTTGCGGGCTAGCGCAGTGCGCGGCGGCGCTAACAGCGCGCTCCTGTCCAGAAAGCTTATATCCGCTAGCGCATCACCATCCAGAACAAAACCGACCCGCCCGAAAGGCGCGGCGATTACCGCGTCGTATTGCCTGGCTTTGACGGATGCTCTCCCGCGCCGCATGGTTTGATTATCCATATACGAAGATGATAAAGCCACTAGGTATTTTTCAGACCCCGTAGCGCACGCCGAGTACCGCAGCCCCACCGGGAGCTTTTAAGCGAGCCCGAGGCGCGTAGTGTGCGCCCGGCGAGTTGGCGAGCGCCCGGTGAGGCGAGGAACGCAAGGGAGATGTCGCGCACTCCGGGGCGTGCTTTCTTTTGGTTCCTTTTCTTTGCATGAGCAAAGAAAAGGAACCTGCCGTGGGTCAGCCACCCACAAGTATGCGCGGCCGCAGGCCGCTCGACCAAAAATATTTCCCGGATTGCGCTGCGCTTCATCCGGGCCACTTCAAATATCCCCCCACACCCTATCCCTCTCTCACAAGGGGGGAGGGAACAAAAAAGAAAAGCCGCCCCAATGGCGGCTTTTCTAGCACTATCTGGATGCCGGCTTCCGCCGGCATGACAACAAAACTTAGACCTTCTCGCGGATGCGCGCGGCCTTGCCGGCGAGATCGCGCAGGTAGTACAGCTTGGCGCGACGCACGTCGCCCTTGCGCTTGATCTCGATCTTGGCGATGGCCGAGCTGTACAGAGGGAACACGCGTTCCACGCCTTCGCCGTAGGAGCTCTTGCGCACCGTGAAGGAGGAGTTGTAGCCGTTGTTGCTGCGCGCGATCACCATGCCTTCGAAGGCCTGCAGGCGTTCACGCTCGCCTTCCTGCACTTTCACGTGCACGGTGACGGTGTCCCCCGGGGCAAACGACGGAATCTCCTTGTCCGCCATCATCCGCGATTCCAGTTCTTGCAAGATCTTGCTCATTTCTCGACTCCTGACTCTTTAAGATTTTCACGCTGGAATTCCTCCAGCAGCTGTTTCCGCTCGCTATCCAGTTGCACCCGTTCCAGCAAATCCGGGCGCCGCAACCAGGTTCGCCCCAGTGCCTGCTTCAGGCGCCAGCGGCGGATCTTTTCATGATCGCCCGACAACAACACTTCCGGGACCCGGCGACCGGCATAAATCTCCGGCCGCGTGTAATGCCCGCAATCGAGCAGGCCTGCGACGAACGAATCCTGCTGCGCCGAGTCCTCGTCGCCGAGCGCGCCCGGCAGCTGGCGCGTCACGGCGTCGATCACCGCCATCGCCGCCAGCTCGCCGCCGGAGAGCACGTAGTCGCCGATTGACCACTCCTCGTCGGCCTCGGTCTCGAGCAAGCGCTCGTCGATGCCTTCGTAGCGGCCCGCGAGCAGAATCATGCCTGCGCGCCGCGACAACTCGAGCACGCCCGCGTGATCCAGGCGCCGGCCCTGCGGCGAGAGATAAATAACCTTCGTCCCGCCAGGCTGCTCGCGCCGCGCCGTCGCGATCGCTTTCGCCAGCGGCTCGGCCATCATCACCATCCCGGGACCGCCGCCGTAGGGGCGATCGTCCACGGTGCGGTACTTATCTTCCGTGAAATCGCGCGGGTTCCACACCCGCACCGTCAACAATCCGTTCTTGACCGCCCGGCCGGTGATGCCGTAACCGGTCACGGCCTCGAACATCGGCGGGAACAGACTGATGACATCGATTCGCATGAACCTAGAAATCCGCGTCCCAGTCCACTCGCAGCACGCCGGCCTGCAGATCCACCTCGCGGATGACGTCCGGTATCGCCGGCAACCAGCGTTCGCGCCCGTCGCGCACCACGATCACATCGTTCGCGCCGGTCTCGAAAAGGTGGCTGACTTTTCCGAGCCGCTCCCCGGCGAGGTTGATCACCTCCAGCCCCACGAGCTGCGCCCAGTAATACTCGCCCTTCTTCGGCAGCGGCAGTAGCGAGCGCTTTACGGCGATCTCCACGCCGATCAGGCCGCTCGCCTGATCGCGGTCCTCGATCCCGGCAAGCTTGGCGACCACGCCCTTGCCCTGCGCGCGCCCGTCCTCGACTTCGATTTCGCGCCACGCCTCGCCAATCTTCAGAAACCATGGCGAGTAATTCACGATTGCTTCGCGCGGCCGGGTGTCGGAAAAAACCTTGACCCAGCCCTGCACGCCGAACAGGCCGGTGATCCGGCCGAGCTGCACCAAACCGTCAGGGAGTGACGGGTTGGTCATGTATGCTTCAGGAAACGGAAACTTTCTTCAGCAGATCCGCGACGCGATCAGTCGGCTTCGCGCCCTTGCTCAGCCAGTACTGCACGCGCGCCATATCCACTTCGATGCGCTTTTCCTTTTCGGTCGCGAGCGGATTGTAAAATCCGATGCGCTCGATGCTGTTGCCGTTCAGCGCACGACGACGGTCGGCGACCACGATGCGGTAATAAGGCCGCTTGTTCGCACCGCCACGGGCCAGACGTATGGTTACCATTCGATATCCTCTTTCCGTTAGATCGCCCCGGCCGGCTCCGGGCCGGCACGGGATTCCGCGAAAGGGCGCGATTTTACCCGTGATGCCGGGGGAAATGAAGCGGTTTCTGGCTGAAAAACCCGGGAATTTTGCCGCCAACGCCGAAAAACCCTTGGTTTTGCCAGCCTACCGGGGCGTGAGCTACATCCCCGCCTTGTAAATGGCCCGATCCGGGCAGATATTTAGATAACCTCAACCCCGCCACAAGGGGGTGCGACATGAAAGCAGCAGCATCCGTCCCCACAGGCATTGCGATCCAGGCCGTCGTACCCGCCGATTACGCGACCATCCTGACGCCCGAAGCCATCGAATTCCTGGCCGATCTTGCCCGCACCTTCGAACCGACCCGCGCGCGCCTGCTGGCGCGGCGCACGGAACGCCAGAAAGAACTCGACCGCGGCGCGCGCCCGGATTTCCTGAAGGAGACCCGGTCGGTGCGCGAGGGCGACTGGGTGATCGCGCCGTTTCCGGCCGAGCTCGCCGACCGGCGGGTGGAGATCACCGGACCGGCCGAGCGCAAGATGATCATCAACGCGCTCAACTGCGGCGCCAATGTGTTCATGGCCGACTTCGAGGACTCGCTCACGCCGACCTGGGACAACCTGTTGCACGGCCAGATCAACCTGCGCGATGCGGTCAACCGCAGCATCCGTCACGTCAGTCCCGACGGCAAGGAATATCGCCTGCATGACCAGACCGCGCTGCTGTTCGTGCGTCCGCGCGGCTGGCACCTGACCGAGAAACACGTGCTGGTGGACGGGCAACCGATCTCGGCCAGCCTGTTCGATTTCGGCCTGTATTTCTTCCATAACGCCAGAACGCTGCTAGACCGCGGCACCGCGCCGTATTTTTACCTGCCCAAGATGGAAAGCCATCTCGAGGCGCGGCTGTGGAACGACGTATTCGTGCGGGCGCAGGAATGGCTCAAGATCCCGCGCGGCACGATCAAGGCCACGGTGCTGATCGAAACCATACTGGCGGCGTTCGAGATGGACGAGATCCTTTACGAGTTGCGCGAGCACTCCGCCGGGCTCAACTGCGGCCGCTGGGATTATCTTTTTAGCTGCATCAAGAAATTCAGCAATGACCCGGATTTCGTGCTGGCCGACCGCGGGCTGGTGACCATGACCGCGCCGTTCATGCGCGCCTACTCGCTGCTGGCGATCAAGACCTGTCACCGGCGCAACGCCCACGCCATCGGCGGGATGGCGCCGCAGATTCCGATCAAGGACGATCCGGCGGCGAACGAGACCGCGCTCGCCAAGGTGCGGGTCGACAAGGAGCGTGAAGCGACCGACGGCCACGATGGGACCTGGGTCGCGCACCCGGGTCTGGTGCCCGTGGCGAAAGAGATATTCGATCGTCTCATGCCCGCGCCCAACCAGATCGGCCGGCAGCGCGACGACGTGCGCGTGGCGGCCTCCGATCTGCTCGCGTTCGCGCCGCAGACGCCGATCACCGAGGCCGGGGTGCGGCTCAATATCGAGGTCGGCATCGAATATCTCGGCGCCTGGCTCGGCGGCCTGGGTTGCGTGCCGATTCATCATCTGATGGAAGACGCCGCCACCGCAGAAATTTCACGCTCGCAGGTGTGGCACTGGGTGCACAGCAGGAAGGGCGTGCTGGCCGACGGCCGCAAACTCACGCTGGCCATGGTGCGGGCGATGATCCCGGAGGAACTCCAGCGCATCCGCCGCTCGCTCGGCGAGACCGCATTCGCCGCCGGAAAATACGAGTTGGCCGCAGGACTTTTCGACAAGCTGGTGAGCGCCGAACCCGCGCCCGAGTTCCTGACACTGTTCGCGTACGACTACCTCGACTGAGGCGCGTTCTGCGGCGCCGCCGGCTTGGCCGGCGCCGCGGGCGCGGTTTCATCATCCTCAAACAATCCCGGGGGCGGCGCGGCCTGCGGCGGATTGCCGTCGTAGACCAGATAACTCCGGCGCTGACGATAGGCTTCGCGCACGAAGACATACGGATCCTGTCCCGCGGCCTGCTCGAGGATATCGCCGGCCTCGAGCAACTTGGCACGCCCGTCCACCACTTCCAGCACGAACATCTTGTCGCGCGTGCCGCTGTCTTTCATCTGATTCGGCGGATAGGTCTCCCAATCCACGACCAGCGCGGGCGCATCGCGCATGTTGCTCGGTCCGAAGAACGGCAGCACCAGGTACGGCCCGTCGCCCACGCCCCACACCGCCAGCGTCTGCCCGAAATCCTCGTCGTGCTTGGGCAGCTCCCATTTCGTGGCGACGTCGAACAAGCCGAAAATGCCGATAGTGCTGTTCACGAAAAAACGGCTGAAATCCGAGGCCGCCTGCTTGGGTTTTCCCTGCAGCAGATTGTTCAGCATGATCGCGGGGTCGTGCAGATTGCCGAAGAAATTGGAAATGCTCCGGCGCACCGGCGTGGGTGTCACCTTGCGGTAGCCCTTGGCCACCGGCTTGAGGACATAGCGGTCGAGCTTGTCGTTGAACGTGTACATCGCCCGGTTGAATCCTTCCAGCGGATCATGGGCATTGTTGTCCGCTGCCGCGTCGGCCGGCGCCGCCGCGTCCAGACCGGCGGGTCCGCGGGTGGTGCCGCAGGCACTGAGCGCCAACAGACTCAGCATGCTGCACAACAGGTAAAAACGGCGCGGGCGGATGCTTAAGAACATTCCCTTGTTTTAATGTTCACGGGGCGCGGGCTCACAGGTGGCGCTCAGGCTAACGGACGCCCATGATCCTGTAAAGCCGTGCGCCTCAACGAGCACGTTGAAAGGTTCCGACCAGTTCCGTTTGCATGAGGATGTGCCCGCGCATGGCGCTCTCGAGCTTCGCCTTGCCCGGCTGATGCATATCCGGCAACACGGTGTCGAGCGCATAAAGCTTGTGGAAATAGCGATGCCGCCCGACCGGCGGACACGGCCCGCCGTAACCGGCGCGCTTCCAGTCGTTGACGCCCTCGAGCGTGCCTTTCGGGAGATTCTTGGACGCGACCGCCGCCGCCAGCGCCGTGGCCGTGGGCGGAATATTGTAGAGCACCCAGTGCACCCAGGTCATTTTCGGCGCCTTCGGATCGGGCGCGTCCGGGTCGTCCACGATCAGCACCAGACTCTTGGCGCCGGCTGGCACCCCGGACCACGCCAGCGGCGGCGAGCTGTCGTCGCCGTCGCAGGTGTACTGCCGCGGGATATCGCCGTTAGGTCGGAAGGCCGAAGACGTGAGAGTCAGTGACATTGCGTGCACCTCCGTTTCGCGTGCGAGGAAGGTCGCGCCGGCCGCCAGCCACGCGCCGGCCGCCATCGCCGCTATCCGTCTGACCGTCCCCGGTTTCATCGTCCTGAAGTCGTCCCGCGATGGCTATTTGTAATTCTTTGGACCGCGGCGCGCAAGCTTAGATTGCACGTATTTCAGCTGCATCCGGGGCAATACGCTGCGCTATTGCGCCCTACGCTGGCTCTGTTCACATCGGTAGCCCGGATGAAGCGCAGCGGAATCCGGGAATCAATGATGAATTCCCGGGTTTCGGCCCTTCGGGCCTGCACCCGGGCTACATCACGCTTTGTTTCGATACTTGAATGGTGCGTCCAACACATTATCGACCTCGTTCAGCCTTTAGATTCGGTGCCCGGAACGCACCCTACGATTTTGAAAATAAAAAAGGGGCCGAAGCCCCTTTTTGTGTTGCGACGGATGACGGCGGAACTAGACCGACTCGGTCTCCTGCACCGCCTTCATGGACAGGCGGATGCGGCCCTGCTTGTCCACTTCCAGCACCTTAACCTTGACGACCTCGCCTTCGCGCAGCTTGTCGCCGACGCGCTCGACGCGCTCGTGCGAGATCTGCGAGATGTGCACCAGTCCGTCCTTGCCCGGCAGGATGGTGACGAAGGCGCCGAAATCCATGAGCTTGGCGACCTTGCCTTCGTAGATCATGCCGACTTCGACGTCGGCGGTGAGCTGCTTCACGCGGCGCACGGCTTCCTGCGCCGCGATGTTGTCGGCCGAGGCGATTTTGACCGTGCCGTCGTCCTCGATGTCGATGGTGCAGCCGGTTTCCTCGGTAAGCGCGCGGATGGTGGCGCCGCCCTTGCCGATGACGTCGCGGATGCGTTCCGGATTGATCTTGATGGCGATGATGCGCGGCGCGTACTCCGACAGCTCGGCGCGCGGCGTGGAGATCGCCCGGTTCATCTCGCCCAGGATATGCAGCCGGCCTTCCTTCGCCTGCTTGAGCGCGACATCCATGATTTCCTTGTTGATGCCTTCGATCTTGATGTCCATCTGCAGCGCGGTCACGCCGCTGGTGGTGCCGGCGACCTTGAAGTCCATGTCGCCGAGATGATCCTCGTCACCGATGATATCGGTAAGCACGGCGAAACGCTTGTCTTCCTTGATCAGGCCCATGGCCACACCCGCGACCGGGGCCTTGATCGGCACGCCCGCGTCCATCAGCGACAGCGAGGCGCCGCACACGGTGGCCATGGAACTGGAACCGTTGGATTCAGTGATCTCGGACACCACGCGCAGGACATAAGGATAGGTTTCCATGTCCGGCAGCACCGCCGCGACGGCGCGCTTGGCGAGCCGGCCGTGACCGACCTCGCGGCGCTTGGGGCTGCCGACGCGCCCCACTTCGCCCACCGAGTACGGGGGGAAGTTGTAATGCAGCATGAAAGGGTCTTTGCGCTCGCCTTCCAGGGCGTCGATGATCTGCGCATCACGACCGGTGCCGAGCGTGGTGACGACCAGCGCCTGCGTCTCGCCGCGCGTGAACAGCGCCGAGCCGTGGGTGCGCGGCAGCACGCCGGTGCGAATGGTGATCGGGCGCACGGTGCGCGTGTCGCGTCCGTCGATGCGCGC
>JBLMXN010000080.1:0-8905 GCA_050257795.1 Bacteroidota bacterium | reverse complement strand
CACCGCGAGTTTCGGCGTGGCCGAACGCCGCGCCGGCGACAATGCCATCGAGGCGTTGTTGACGCGCGCCGATCGGGCACTCGCCGTCGCCAAGGCCGCCGGGCGCAACGCCGTGCGCAGCAACGTCGGCGGCATCTGAAACACACGTCATTATTTTCCCGCCTTTCACTTCGTCCCCGCCCTTGCCCGGGCTTTGCCGACCCCGCCCGACGGTGGACCCTGTCGCTGTAACAAATTGCTGAAAGGGTCCGTTCCTGCTTCGACAAGCACAGCATGAACGGACTGCCACAACGGCAAAGCTAAAACCGGGCCGTCCGCCCTGAACCTGTCGAAGGGCGAACGGCGACAATCGAGGCATTTTCGACAACCTGTTAAAGCCAGGGATCGATGACGGCAAATTTGCTCCATCACGTCCCGGTGTTTGACCGAAACGTCCTCCCATCACTGCGGGATTGACATGCGTCAAAGCGGCGCGCGCGTGGAAGTGGTGCCGTATACAGACACAAAGACCGCGCCGCCATGGCGCGGCCACCTCCCGACTCTGGAGGGCAGCCGATGGAACAGATCTTCGCATTCGCCGACGGCCTCGGCCCGGCCAAAGTCATTCACGTGCATGATCCGACGATAGGCCTGCGCGGCGTCCTCGTGATCGACAACGTCGCCACCGGTCCGTCCATCGGCGGACTGCGCATGGCGCCCGACGTGAGCGTGCAGGAGTGCGCGCGCCTGGCGCGCGCGATGACACTCAAGAACGCCGCTGCCGGATTACCGCACGGCGGCGGCAAGTCGGTGCTGTACGGCGATCCACGAATGCCAGCGGCCGACAAGGAACGGTTGCTGCGCGCGTTCGCCTTCGCGCTTCGTCACGAAGATGCCTACATCTTCGGACCCGACATGGGCACGGACGAAACCTGCATGGCCTGGATCAAGGACGAAATCGGCCGCTCGGTGGGATTGCCACGCGAGATCGGTGGGATTCCGCTGGACGAGATCGGCGCCACCGGCTGGGGCCTGCGGCACGTCACGGAAGTGGCGCTGCGTTATCGCGATTTCGCCATCCAGGGCGCGCGCGTGGCGGTGCAGGGCTTCGGTGCGGTCGGCAAACACGCGGCGCGTTTCCTGGCCGCCGAGGGCGCGATGCTGGTGGCCGCCGCCGATTCCGCCGGCACAATCCATAATCCCCAGGGCCTCGACGTCGAGCGACTCATCCGCCTCAAGGAATCCGGTCGTGCCGTGCGCGATTACCCCGACGGACAGAAGCTCGAACGCGACGCGGTGATCGACGTCGAGTGTGACATCTGGATTCCGGCGGCGCGCCCCGACGTGATCCGCGAGGACAACGTGGATCGGCTGAAGACCCGGCTGGTGATCGAGGGCGCGAACATTCCGTTCACGCTCGGCGCCGAGAAGCGGCTGCACGACAAGGGCGTGCTGGTGGTGCCGGACTTCATCGCCAATGCCGGCGGCGTCATCTGCGCCGCCGTCGAATACCGCGGGGCGACCCAGACCGAGGCGTTCCAGGTGATCGCCGAAAAGCTGCGCGCCAACACCGAGCAGGTGTTGGAGGAGGTGCAGCGCACGAAGTGCCTGCCACGCGAGGCGGCGATGAACCTCGCGGTGGCGCGCGTAAGGAAGGCGATGAACTATCGGCGCTGGGGGATTTTCTGATGTTGCGCGCGCGCACCGCGAAATCCCCCCTAGCCCTCCTTTTTCAAAGGGGGGAACGAAGAGGCGTTCGCCGAACCTTCGGCGCTTGCGTGTCGCTAACCCTCCTTTGTGAAAGATGGGAACTGAAATTCCCCCGGGCCCCCCTTTATGAAAAGGGGGAAGACCAATCTCTTGCCGGCGCTGCGGTTATTCGCGTCTTAACACCCCCCTTTGAAAAAGGGGGGAGCGGGGGGATTTGATGTATCGCATACGCTTTCACGGGCGCGGCGGTCAGGGCATGAAGACCGCGAGCCACATACTCTCGAGCGCCTTCTTCCGCGAGGGCTTCGAGGTGCAGGACGCGCCACGCTACGGTGCGGAGAGGCGCGGGGCGCCGCTCTTTGCCTACGTGCGCGCGGCGCGCATGCCCATCAAGGAGCGCGGCAACATTACGCGCCCGGATCTCGTGGTCGTCGCCGACGACACGCTCGTGGCGATCCCGGCCGCGGGCGTGTTACAGGGCATGACCGCGCACTCGGTGCTGCTCATCAACACATTGGAAACCGCTGAGGTCTGGACCACGAGGCTCAATCTCAAGGGTCCGGTGCTGGTGCTGCCGGCCAAGGCCGAAGTCACGGACCGCGCCGAGCTGCCGTTCGTGGGGGCGATGTGCGCGGGCGCGGCAGCGCGTCTCGCGGGCGTGATCCGGCGCGCGGCGCTGGAGGCGGCGCTGCGCGAGGAACTCGCGCCGCTTGGCGAGGAAATCGTGGCGAAGAACGTCGAGCATGCGCTGTGGGCTTTCGACGTCGTGCAGGCGCACGCCGGGCTCGTGACCGAGGCACCCGAGCTGCCGGCCGCGCAGACGCCGCCGCCCGGCCTGATCGACCTGCCGTTCGAAGAGGCGCGCGTCTCGGCGCCCGAGATTTTTGCCGCCGCCACCAGCGTCGAGGTCAAGACCGGCCTGTGGCGCACCATGCGCCCGGTGATCGACTACGGCCTGTGCAGCCGCTGCAACTGGGTGTGCAGCACGCTCTGCCCGGACAGCGCGATCCGCGTACTGGCCGACGGACGCCCGGAGATCGATTACGACCACTGCAAGGGTTGTCTCGTCTGCGCCGCGGTGTGCCCGCCGCACGCGATCCGCGCGGTGCCGGAGCAGCAGGCACAAACAGAGGAGGCGCACACATGAATCGCGTGCTGCTCACCGGCAACGGCGCGGCCGCCTGGGGCGCGCGGCTCGCGGACGTGGATTACATCCCGATGTTCCCAATCACGCCGCAGACCGAGATCATCGAGATGCTGGCGAACTGGGCCGGGCGCGGCGAGTGCGCGGCGCGCGTGGTCACGCTCGAATCCGAGCACTCGATGCTGACCGCCGCCGGCGCGGCGTCCGTCACCGGCGTGCGCGTGTTCACCGCGACTTCGAGCCAGGGATTGCTGTACGCGATGGAGATGCTCTACAACGTCGCCGGCTGGCGCGCGCCGCTGGTTCTGGTGAACGTCTCGCGCGGGCTGGCGGCGCCGCTTACGCTCGAATCCGATCACAACGACATCGTCGCCGCGCGCGACAGCGGGTTTCTGCAGATCTTCTGCGCCACCGGTCAGGAAGTGCATGACTCGGTGCTGCTGGCCTATCGCCTGGCCGAAGACGCGCGCGTGCGCTTGCCGGTGATCGTGAATCTCGACGGATTTTATCTCTCGTTCACGCGCGAGCCGGTCGAGATCCGCGAAGCGGAAAAGGTGCGGCGCTTCCTGCCGCCGTTCGCGGCGCGCAACATCGAATTTCGCGCGAGCAAGCCGATCAGCCAGGCGGTCGCGGTGCTGGGCGGTTCGCCGTACTCGTACTTCCGCTACGAGATGCATCTGGCCGCGCAGCAGGCGCTCGCCGTGTACGACGAGGTGGCGCACGATTTCGCCGCGCTGTTCGGCCGGCACTACGCCGCGGTCGAGAGCTACCGCGCCGAGGATGCCGAGTTCGCGTTCTTCATGACCGGGGCGTACGCCACCAAGGCGATGGACGCGGTCGACCGCCTGCGCGAGGGCGGCCTGAAAATCGGCCTGGTGCGCCCGCGCCTGGTGCGGCCGTATCCCACAGAGGAGCTGCGGCGCGTGCTTGCCGGCAAGCGCGCCGTGGCCGTGATCGACCAGAACATTTCCATGGGCAAGGGCGGAGTGTTTTACACCGAACTGTGCGAAGCGCTGTACGGATTATCCGAAGCGCCGCTGCTGGCGAGTTTCATCGGCGGCCTCGGCGGGCGCGACATTCCGGCCGAGGAGTTCTACGCCATCGCCGGGATGTTGCGCGAGGCCGCCAAGCTGGGCCAGGCCCCGCCGCCGCGGCTGCTCTACACCGACACCGAGCTGCGCGAGATGCGCAAGCTGCAGGCGATCGCGCATGTTGAACGCAAGGAACTGGGGAACGCGCCATGAGCCCGAGCGTGATCAAGCGCATGAAGGATCTGCCCTCGACGCATCTGCTCGGCGGCGGCACTGCGATGTGCGCCGGTTGCGGCGGACTCGAGGCGCTGCACGAGATCTACGACGTGCTCGGCACCAAGACCGTGTTCGTCAACGCGGCCGGCTGCATGACGCTGCTGTCGATCTATCCGTTCACTCCGTTTCGCGGCTCGTGGCTGTACACCGCGATGGCCTCGGCGCCGGCCGGCGCCCAGGGCGTGCGCGATGCGCTGGACATATTGATCAGCAAGGGCCGGATGCCGCCGGAGGAAGACCTCACGGCGGTGGTGCTCACCGGGGACGGCGCGGCCTACGGCATGGGGTTGTCGGCGACCTCAGGCGCGATCGAGCGCGGGCTCGATTTCCTGTACGTCTGCTACGACAACGAGGGTTACGGCAATACCGGCCAGCAGTTCTCCGGCGCCACCCCGCATGCGGCCAGGACCGCGACCAGTCTCGGCTCGCGCGGCTATCCGGGCTACAAGAAGGATCTGTTTGCGATCTGGGTCGCGCACCGGCCGGTGTACGCCGCGACCGTAATCGGCGCTGAGCCCTTGGATCTCGCGAAGAAGATAGAGAAGGCGAAGAGCCTGAAAGGGCCGCGCTTGGTGCTGGCGCTGGCGCCGTGCCCGACCGGTTGGCTGTACGACCCGAAGGACTCAGTCGAGATCGGGCGGCTCGCGGTCAAGACCGGCATCTGGCCGCTCAAGGAATACGTCGACGGCAAAGTGGTGCACACTCATTTGCCGCACCCGCGCCAGCCGGTCGAAGAGTATTTGAAAACGCAGGGACGCTTCGCGCATCTGTTCAAGCCGGCGCGCAACGAGGAACTGCTGCGCGAGATTCAGGCGAGGGTGGATGAGTATTGGCGAGCGATTGAAAATACCCCCAGCCCCTTTTTCTCAAAGGGGGGCTGAATGCGGAATTGCTGTGCCTGATCCATGCAAGGGTGGATGAGTATTGGCGAACGATTGAAAATCTCCCCAGCCTCCTTTTTTCAAAGGAGGCTGAATGCGGAATTGCGCGCGGGATTCGGGTGCGGGTGGACGACAATTGGTGCGCGATTGAAAATCCCCCCGTTCCCCCTTTTTTCCAAAGGGGGGTCAGGGGGGGATTGGTGCGAGGGTGGGCAGATGTTTCTCTCCCCCTTTGAAAAAAAGGGGGAGCCAGAGGGGGATTTCATGAAACGCTACCGGCAAGATCTCAAACAAAAAGCACGAGCGCTGCGTTCCAGAATGACCGACGCCGAACAGGTGCGTTGGTCGAAACTGCGACGCAAGCAGATCAAGGGCGTGCAATTCTATCGCCAGCGGCCGATTGAAAATTACATCGTGGATTCTTACGCACCTGGAGCGAGCCTGATCATTGAGGTCGATGGTTCGCAGCATTTCGCGTGTGAAGGTGCGATACAGTATTCACGACGCGACGAACATCTGACCGGCCTGGCGTTGTGCGTGCTGCGATTCGATAATCTGCAAGTATTGAAGGAAACCGAGTCAGTGATAGCAGTAATTCATCACGCAGTATTGACGAACGTGATCTCCGGGAAAATCCCCCCTGACCCCCCTTTAAGAAAGGGGGGTAACCACGGCCAATCCGACAAGTCTTCCTTAAAAAGGCGGGGCAATCGTAGCCAAGCCGCTTCCGAAAAGGGGGGTAACCACGGCCAATCTATCGATGCTCCTTTAAGCCGGCGCATTCGCATTCAAGCCGCTTGCGAGCAGCACACTCGACAGTTCCCCCCTTTAAAAAAGGGGAGCTAAGGGGGATTTATCGCGCACATGTTCCACAAAAGCTACCACCACCGCGGCGGCGAACAGCCACTGCTCGGGGTTACCATACCCGAACACTTCGCGCGCATCGTCGCGCAGTTTCCGGAGCGCGAGGCAGTGGTGGGGATTCCGCAGAACCGGCGCCTGACATACACCCAGCTCGCGACCGCGGTGGATGAGCTGGCGCGCGGGCTGCTTGGCAGCGGCTTCGGCAAGGGCGACCGCATCGGGGTGTGGTCCACCAATAATATGGAGTGGCTACTGCTGCAGATGGCGACGGCGCGCATCGGCGCCGTGCTGGTCAACATCAACCCGGCCTACCGGCCGCGCGAGCTGGCCTATGCGCTGCAGAAATCCGAGGTCGAGGCAATCTTCACGATCCCGTCGTTCAAGACCAGCGACTATATCGCGATGCTGGTCGAGCTCATTCCCGAGCTCAAAACGGCCGACCCGGCGGAGCTCCGGAGCAAGGACTTCCCGGCGCTCAGGCGCGTCGTGGTATACGACCCGGCGCGGCCGCGCGCGACCGCGCGTCCGCATCCGGGGTTCATGACATGGCAGGAGGTGCCGGCCGCGGCCGACAAGGTCGACGGCGCCGAGCTCGATCGCATCACGGCCATGCTCGATATCGACGATCCGATCAACATCCAGTACACCTCGGGCACCACCGGTTTTCCCAAGGCGGTGGTGCTGACGCATCATAACCTGCTCAACAACGCCTGGTTTTCGGCGCAGGCGATGCATTTCACCGAACGCGACCGGCTGTGCGTGCCGGTGCCGTTCTACCACTGTTTCGGCATGGTGCTGGCGAATCTGCTGTGTCTCGCGGTCGGCGCGTGCCTGGTCATCCCGTGCGAACATTTCGACGCGCACGCGGTGCTGCAGTCGATTCAGGACGAAAAATGCACGGCGCTGCATGGTGTGCCGACCATGTTCATCGCCGAACTCGAACATCCGCAGTTCGGGAGCTTCGACCTTTCGTCGCTGCGCACCGGCATCATGGCCGGCGCGCCGTGCCCGCCGGCGCTGATGCAGCGCGTGATCGAGGAGATGCACTGCGCCGAGATCCTGATCGGTTACGGCGAGACCGAGGCCTCGCCGCTGTCACACCTTACCTCGCGCGACGACAGTGTCGCGCGTCGCACCGAAACCGTCGGTACCAACCTGCCGCACCAAGAAGTAAAGGTCGTGGACACGGCGAGCGGCGCGACCGTGCCGGTCGGGCAGGTGGGCGAGATCTGTTTTCGCGGTTATCACGTGATGCACGGGTACTACGGCGATCCTGAGGCCACGCGCAAGACCATCGACGCGCACGGCTGGCTGCATTCGGGCGACCTCGGCACCATGGACGTGGATGGCTACGTGCGCATCACCGGACGCCTGAAGGACATGATCATCCGCGGCGGCGAGAAGATCTACCCGGCCGAGATCGAGGAGTTCCTGTTCGCGCATCCCAAGATCGCGCAGGTCGCGGTGTTCGGCGTGCCGGACGAGTACTTCGGCGAGGCGGTCATGGCGTGGGTGCAGCTGCACGCCGGGCAGAGCGCGACCGAGCCGGAGCTGCGCGAGTGGTGCAAGGGCAAGATCGCGCACTACAAGATTCCGCAGCACGTGTGGTTCGTGAGTGAGTTCCCGATGACGGTGACCGGCAAGCTGCAGAAGTTCCGCATGCGCGAGATTGCCGCGGAGAAGCTGAAAGCGGCTCGGGCTTGATGGGTGTCAAAGCGCGCGCAACCGAGCGCAGTTAGCGTTTGTTGGAACGCGTATCAGAACGAATCGCTCGACCTCCACCCCAACTCTCCCCCTTCCTGGGGGAGGGACAGAGAGGCGGTGCAGCGGACCTCATTCGGCAAGGAGGGCGTCATGGCAGTGGTGGCAATCGGCAATTACTACGCGGAGTGGGAACCGGCGGGTGTGGGCAGCCGGGACAAATGCGGCGTGGGCAAGATCGTGCTGCGCAGCGCCACGCATTTCTCCGAACTCTACTGGCTCACCAATCTCGGCCCGGACGACTTCCGTATTCTGCTCACGCTGCTGCAGACGGAAAAACCGATCTACTGGGACACCGAGGCCGGGCACCTGCGTACCGCGCACCCGCAGACCGCGGATGCCGAGCCGGTCGGCGAGCAGGAAGGGCGCTGAGGCGCGACGAGCGCGCCGCCGTGACATTTCGTCGCGGATAACATTCCCGTCCCCGCGGCATCGAACGCGCTTTCCGCAAACACCGCGGAAACATTGACGCATCGGCGATCGCCGATGAAATCGATAACCGACCTCTCAAGTAAATTACGATTTTGCTTTGTTGAATTTCCGGAGCGTGGGCGTAACCTGTGTATCTTCGTTGGAGAAGGGCGGTTGCCGGCGGAAGGGGTCAGAACGTACAAGATGCAACCGCGAACGGTTTATCCGGCGAGCGTGGATCAGTTGTCTGATGTCACGGTGACGACGGTCTCTCTCCTCCAGTCGCCATCGCCGTAGTGAGTCGGTTCCGCGCTCGTCGGTTTTGCGATGTCTTGCCGCCGGCGGAAGGGGACTTGGGCCGGCGGTTTTGTTGGCGCGTGCAACGCGCGCCTCCCCGAGGTGGGTTGGGCAGAGCTGAGTCTCGAAGCCGGAAGATACACGGAAGTATCAGCGCTGCAGGTTGGGGTGATCAACGCGAACCCCGACGGAGCGTGACCATGTTCGCCGACGCAGGGGTTCATGTCACTCGGCCCAATCCACGCTGGAATTTACCGGGGACTGAACCCACACCAACCTGTCATCCCCGCTCCCGGTGTCTCGAATGGGAGTGGGGATGACAAGCGAGGTCGGCGCATCTTCAGTTATTGGGCGTAATCGATGCTGATGCCTTGTTGCAGCAGCTCCGGTCGGCGCGCGGCGTTGTATTTCGAGAAGCTGTCGTATTGCTTGTAATACGCGCCGCTCACGTAACGCAGCAGTTCCTTGAAGTGAAAATGGTACAGCATGCCGTCCATGCGCGCTCTTTCCTTGCCCTCGTTGAACAGCACGATCCCCGGCCGGTAAGTGAG